>CAZNTE010000012.1:0-73113 GCA_964575895.1 uncultured Tissierellaceae bacterium
CTAATCATTAAATATTTGCTATATCTGTTCTTTTCATAGCCTACTTTACACTACCGTTAGCTTATCTATAGTATCTTCAAAGGACTGAATATCTGATACATTCATTGCTTTAACTTCTACACCCATTGACTTGCCTATTCTTTTTACAAATCCAGATAAGGATTTACCCGGACCAATTTCAACAAAGGTATCAACCCCTTGATTAATCATATATTCGATTGATTGATGCCATAGGACTGAATTTGAAACCTGGTCAACTAGCTTAGGCACAAGTTCATCCTTGCTTGTTATTTCTTTACCATCTATATTGGATATTACTCTACTCTTTAAATCCCCTAAGGTTAATTTCTCCAATTCGCCTTTAAGTCTAAGTCCTGCGGGAGACAGTAATGAAGTATGAAAAGGAGCACTTACTGGTAATTCAACTGCTTTTTTAGCCCCTAATTCCAGTGCTTTCTTACAAGCTATTCTTAGTCCTTGAACTTCACCAGATATTACAATTTGCTCTGGACTATTATAATTAGCAACTTCAACAATTCCATAATCCTTTGCAGCTAGTAAAACCTGGGGTAAATTATCTCTGTTTAATCCTAACAATGCTGCCATTCCTCCTATGCCAAATGGAACGGCCTCTTGCATGAATTTCCCTCTTTCTCTAACAACTTTTAAAGCATCCGAAAATCTAATTGCCTTACTCATAACCAAAGAACTATATTCTCCAAGGCTTAATCCAGCTGTGTAATCACATGTAAGACCCTCATTTTCAAGTGCTTTTAGCATTGCTATACTAGCAGTTAATATTGCAGGTTGAGTGTTTTCAGTTTTTTTAAGATCTTCATCTTCTCCATTAAATATTAGGTTGGATAGACCCATGTTTAAAGTATCATCCGCCTCTTCAAATACAAGTTTAGATTCCTTAATTTTATTAAAAAAGTCATTTCCCATTCCTATATGTTGCGAGCCTTGTCCTGGGAAAATAAATGCTCTTTTAGTCATTTAATCCACCTCCAAGACTATTTAATAATGTTTTTGCCTCCATGATTATGTCATCAATAATAACCTTACAATCCTTGATGTCATTAACCATTCCAGCTATTTGTCCAGACATAACTGATCCCTTGTCAACATCACCATCTACAACAGCAATTCTTAATTTTCCAGCACCAATCCTTTCCAGTTCTTCAATTGGTGTGTTCTGTTTCTCCAGCTCCAGAAACTCTCTGGTAAATTGATTCTTAATTACTCTAACTGGATGACCTGTGCTTCTTCCTGTTACAAGTGCATCTCTATCTTTTGCATTTATAATTTTATCTTTATAATTTTGATGTACCTTGGCTTCAGTGGAACAAACAAATCTAGTACCCAATTGCACCCCTTCTGCCCCTAATGCAAAAGCTGCAACATAACCTCTACCATCTGCAATCCCACCTGCTGCAATAACAGGAATCTTAACTGCATCACAAACCTGAGGAACCAGTGTCATAGTTGTCAATTCTCCAATATGACCCCCAGCTTCAGTCCCTTCAACGATCAATGCATCTACACCTTGCTTTTCTAATCTCTTTCCTAAGGATACTGTAGGTACTACAGGTATTACTCTTATGTTCTTTTCCTTAAATCTGTCAAGGTATTTACCTGGATTTCCTGCACCTGTAGTTACAACAGGAACTCCTTCTTCACATACTATATCTACAATATCCTCAGCAAATGGAGATAAAAGCATTATATTTACTCCAAATGGCTTGTTTGTAATTTTCTTAAGCGCTCTAATCTCTTCCCTAACAAAATCACCTGGGGCATTACCAGCTGCAATTATTCCCAAGCCACCAGCCTCTGATACAGCTGCAGCAAGCTCGTGGGTGGCAACCCATGCCATGCCTCCTTGTATTATCGGATAGGAAATTCCTAGAAGCTCTGTTATTCTTGTCTTAAACATTCTTAGCCTCCTTGTTCCATCTAATTATTGTAGAAGCCCATGACAAACCAGCACCAAATGCAATAAGTAAAACATTATCTCCTTTTTTGATCCTATTTTCACGAACAGCCTCATCAAGGGCAACAGGAATCGAAGCAGCGGACATGTTTCCGTACTTATCTAGGTTTATATGGATTTTATCCTTATTTAATTTTAATTTTTTCATAGCAGCATCAATTATCCTAGTATTTGCTTGATGAGGGACTAAAAAATCAAGTTCTTCTATATCTAGACCTGCACTGTCTAGAACACTTAAAGAAGATTTTTCAATTACTCTTACAGCAAACTTGAATACCTCTTTGCCATCCATTTTTATTGTATTTAATTTATCTCTTAGTGTTTCTTCAGTTGAAGGCATTCTAGATCCTCCAGCTGGTAATATTAGTACTTCTCCATTGACACCATCTGACCCAAGCTCTGAAGAAAGTATTCCAAAACTTTCGTCACATGATTCCAAAATGCAAGCACCTGCTCCATCCCCAAATAATACACAAGTGTTTCTATCAGTCCAATCCACTATTTTAGATAGTGTTTCAGCACCAATAATCATAACCTTCTTATATATCCCAGATGATATAAAAGCTGAACCTGTTACCATACCATAAACAAATCCTGAACATCCCACACTTATATCAAAAGCTGCTGCTTTGCTAGCTCCAACATTTTTTTGTACAATTGCTGCAGTTGATGGGAATGCATGATCTGGTGTTGCCGTAGCAACAATAATTAAATCTAGTTCCGATGCATCTATACCAGCGTCTAATAGTGCTCTTTTACCAGCTTCAGTTGCCAAATCACTAGTTGCAGTTTTATCATCTGCAATTCTTCGTTCTCTAATTCCCGTTCTTGTGACTATCCATTCATCATTGGTATCCACGATTTTTGATAAATCGTCATTGGTAATTATTTTTTCAGGTACATAGCTTCCTATTCCTGAGATACCTACTGATATCTTATTCAATTAACCACCTCCATTATTTTTAAGAGAGTTACACCTCCAAATAATATTAGTTTGCAAAATTCTTTTTTTTCAATTATTATTGTCTATAGGTAGATGCAAACTTAAACATAGTATAAAACAAAATCAAATTATTATCAATGGTTTTAAATTGGAAATTCTTTTCAAGGAGGTGAAATGTTGGAAAAACTAGATATAAATCAGATAATGAGTCTAATTCCCCATCGTAATCCTTTTATATTTGTAGATGAAGTTACAATAGTAGAGGATGGGAAAAAGGGAATTGGTATAAAAAATGTTACTATAAACGAAAATTACTTCGCAGGACACTTCCCTGGAAATCCAGTAATGCCCGGAGTAATAATTATTGAAACCATGGCTCAAGTTGGTGCTGTTATTCTTTTAAAAAGAGATGATTTCAAAGGCAAGACAGCATATTTTGCTGGAATAAATAAATTCAGATTTAAAAAGAAGGTTACACCTGGTGATAGATTGGAGATGCATGTAGAAATCACTAAATTAAGGGGACCTATTGGAATTGGAGAAGGTTATGCTTTAGTAGATGATGAAATTGTTGCAGAAGGCGAATTTATGTTTGCCATTGATAAATAGAAAGTGGTGGAGCTATTGAGACAAATAAAAGTTGGTAATAAAGAAACCCTTATTCCTATAATTCAAGGAGGAATGGGCATTGGTGTTTCTCTCTCAAATCTAGCGTCAGCTGTTGCTAATGCAGGTGGTATAGGAGTGATATCTGGTGTACAGATTGGGTTTAGAGAAGAAGATTTTTCAACTAATTCTAAGGAAGCTAATATAAGAGCTCTAAAGAAAGAAATAAAGAAAGCAAGAAATTTAAGCCCTAATGGAATATTAGGTGTCAATCTAATGGTAGCTATAGAGAACTATAAGGATATGGTCATGGCTGCTGTGGAAGAAAAGATTGATTTGATAATTTCTGGAGCTGGTTTGCCAAGTGAACTACCAAGTCTGGTAAAGGGAAGCAATACTAAAATTGCACCTATAGTATCATCTGGTAAGGCTGCTGCAGTAATTACCAAGTTATGGGAAAAAAGATACCAATATATTCCAGATTTAATAATATTAGAAGGGCCCTTAGCTGGTGGTCATCTTGGTTTTTCTAAAGAAATCGCAAAAGATAATCCTCCTTCATTAATGGACTTATTTAATGAAGTCAAAAATTCATTGAAGCCATTTGAAGATAGATTGAATATAAAAATTCCAGTAATTGTTGCAGGTGGAATTTTCAGTGGAAAGGATATTAGAGAATTCCTGGATGCAGGAGCAGATGGAGTTCAAATGGGTACAAGATTTGTAGGAACCGAAGAATGTGATGCTCATATAAATTACAAAAATGAGTATTTGAAGGTTAAGGAAGATGAAATAGGTATAATACACAGTCCTGTTGGCCTTCCTGGTCAAGCAATTCTAAATCCCTTTATTCAGAAGGTATCAAATTCAAGGGAAGATGTGAAAAAATGCTATAGATGCTTAACCCCTTGCAATCCTAAGACAACTCAGTATTGCATCACAAATGCTCTAATTAACTCAGTAACAGGTTATGTTGACAATGGTCTTGTATTTATAGGTAAAAAAGGCTACCTTATAGATGAAATTATCCCAGTAGCCCAACTAATAGATAAGCTTAAGAAAGAAATGATGAGTTAGGATTTCCCTAACTCATCATTTTAATATTATGCCTTAACTAAAGACTTAACTGCTTCTGCACCTTTTTCTAGAGCTTTTTTGTTTATAGGTAATAGGTGTGCTTTTGACTCTCCAAAAACCTTCTCAAAGGCTTTGTAAATAGAATCAACACTAATTGCCTTTGTTATTTCAATATAGGCTCCAAGCATTACCATATTTGCAATTCTAACATTACCAATCTCTATTGCTATTTCATTAGCTGGTATATAGTATGCATTTATGTCATCTCTAATGGCTTTTCTGTCTATTAAAGATGTATTAATAAGTAAATTCCCCCCTGGCACAACACTTGTTTCAAACTTATCCAATGATGGTTTGTTTAAAACAACAGCAGTTGTTGCCTCTACTACAACTGGTGAACCAACTGGATCTGTGGATATAGTTACATTACAATTGGCTGTTCCACCTCTCATTTCTGGTCCATAGGATGGTAACCAAGATACATTCTTTTCTTCTACCATACCTGCATAAGTTAGTAACTGACCCATTGCCATTACTCCCTGACCACCAAAACCTGCTATAATTAATCTTTCTTCCATTTCTATTCTACCTCCCCTGGCTTTTTGAAGTTTCCAAGTGGATAATATGGAATCATATTGTTTTCTAACCACTTCATAGCTTCAACTGGTGTTATTCCCCAGTTTGTAGGACAAGTTGATAATACTTCAACAATACCAAATCCCTTGCCTTCAAGTTGAATCTTAAAGCATTCCAAGATTGCTTTTTTAGCTTTTCTTATATTGGCAGGAGTATTTACAGCAACTCTTTCAACGAAAGCTGCTCCATCAATAGTAGCAAGCAATTCTGACATTCTTATTGGCTTGCCAGTAGTTGCCTCATCTCTACCATATGGTGCTGTAGTAGCTTTTTGACCAATTAAAGTGGTTGGGGCCATCTGACCACCCGTCATACCATAGATGGCATTATTTACAAATATAGTTGAAAACTTCTCTCCTCTATGTGCTGCATGAACTATTTCAGCTGCTCCAATTGAAGCTAAGTCTCCATCTCCTTGATAAGTGAATACAAAATTATTTGGATGAACTCTTTTTATGCCTGTAGCAACAGCTGGTGCACGTCCGTGAGCTGCTTGATGCATGTCACAATTAAAATAATCATACGCAAGTACTGAACATCCAACTGGCGCAACTCCTATTGCATTTTCCAATACTCCCAGTTCCACCATAGCTTCAGCAACCAATCTATGAATTATACCATGGGTACAGCCTGGGCAATAATGGGTAGGCTTATCAGTTAATCCTTTAGTTTTTTCAAAAACCATAGCCATTATTTGTCACCTCCCAATATTTCCTTCACTTTATTTACAATTTCTTCTGGAGAAGGTACCATTCCACCTGTTCTTCCATAAAAATATGTTGGCACTTTACCATTTAATGACAACCTAACATCATCAATCATTTGTCCAGAACTCATTTCAATAGTTAAAACAGCTTTTGTATTTTCCCCTATTTCTTCATAGGCTTCATTTGGGAATGGATATAAGCTAATAGGTCTTATTAAACCTACCTTATAACCTTCCTTCTCTAACTTAGCTATGGCAGTTTTAGCTATTCTTGATGTAGTACCATAAGCAGTTAAAACTATGTCAGCATCTTTTGTATTATAGGTTTCTACTCTTTTTTCATTTTCTCTCATTTTAGCAAATTTTGCTTGAAGTTTAATATTATGTTGCTCTAGGTCCTCTGCTTGTAGGTATAAAGAGTTAATTATATTTGGCTTTCTCTTACCACCAGTACCAACAGTAGCCCAATCTTTTGCTGGTAACTCCTTCTTATTCTCTGTTTTAAATTCAACTGGTTCCATCATCTGGCCAATCATACCATCTCCAAGGATCATTACTGGAGTTCTGTATAGATCAGCTAAGTCAAATCCTTCAATTACTAGGTCAACTAATTCTTGAACATCTGCAGGTGCTAAAACTAGCATACGATAATCTCCATTGCCCCCGCCTCTAGTTGCTAAGAAATAATCTCCTTGAGCTGGCTGAATACTTCCTAATCCAGGTCCACCTCTCATCATGTCTACTATAACACATGGTAATTCTGCTCCTGCTATATATGAAATTCCTTCTTGCTTTAATGCAATTCCTGGACTGGATGAAGAAGTCATAACTCTCGCACCTGAACCTGCAGCTCCATAGACCATGTTTATGGCTGCAACTTCTGATTCTGCTTGAACAAATACTCCCCCAACTTTTCCTAACTCTCTTGACATATATTCAGGTATTTCATTTTGAGGGGTAATTGGATAGCCAAAGAAGTAACGGCAACCTGCTGCTATAGCTGCTGCACCTACAGCTTCATTCCCCTTCATGAGAACTTTTGTCATATGTAACCCTCCTTCTATAATCTTTCTACTGTAATAACTAAATCAGGACAAACTGTAGCACAGTTTGCACAAGCTATACATTTATCCATCTCTTCTATACCCGCTGGGTAGTAGCCTTTTTTGTTAAGTCTTCCCTTATCAAGAGAAATAATGTCTACTGGACAAACAGTTACACAAAGACCACAGCCTTTACATAGATCTTCTTCAAATGTAACATTGCCTTTTGCTTTCGCCATTTCTATATCCTCCTTTTCATATCATCCATTCTTCCCTCATATACAATGTTATAGGGAAGATTTTGTCCTTAATCTCATTTGGTAACTCTTCTACCAAATGCTCTAAACAAACATTATACTTAAGAGGCAAATTTGTTTCTTTAGCTACTTCCATAGCCAAATTATAACCTCTTATTACATCCTCTGCAGTGGTACTTTTCAAAAGATGAGTATTATTGATAATCCCTGTGACTTTAGCACGGGTAGTATCCTGTATTTTAACAATAAATTCCATGACCTTTTCTACTGTTTGAGTCTCAGGTCTATTGGCATTGAGAACAAAGAACATGTCGTAATTACCATCAACAAGAAAATCTTTATATCTTCCCAATGTTCTTGCTCCAGCTGGGTCTCCCCCAATATCAAGCACAGCTTCATATGTCGTATCTTGTAGAGGAGTTAATACTTCCCCCGAAATGGCAGGTATATCAACTGCAGTACCCTTTAATGCACTTCCTATTACCCTTATTCCCTTTTCCTCTAGTATTGAAGATTTTTCTCGACTTCTAAAGTAAAGGTTTACAACATCTAAATCAACCAAAGCTACTTTCTTTCCTCTTGCTGCTAGCTTCACTGCATAATTCACACTAAATTCTGTCTTTCCACTTCCATAATGTCCAATAATTATTCTTATTCTTCTATCATTATTCATTTCTATCTCCTAATTGTAGTGCTTTGGTAATTCCTCTTGTCTTAATACTCTCAATCCACCCTGAGCTAGAGCTTCTAATTCATCTTCTCCAGGATATATAATTACCTCAGCTATATAGCTAACCATTTCCTTTAGCCAGTTAGTAAAAACTTTATCGTATGCAATTCCACCAGTTATTATGATTCCATCTACTTGTCCTCTCAATACTGCAGAGCATGCTCCAATCTCCTTAGCTACTTGATATGCCATGGCGTAGTAGATGAGTTTTGCATAGTCATCTCCCTGGTTTATTCTCTTTTCCACTTCCCTTGCATCATTAGTTCCCAAATAGGATACTATTCCACCTTGGCCTGTAATCATCTTTTTAATTTGATCCTGAGTATACTTTCCAGAAAAGCAAAGCTTAATTAAATCTCCAACTGGTAATCCTCCAGCCCTTTCTGGAGAGAATGGACCTTCTCCATTTAATGCGTTTGCAACATCTATGACTCTACCTTTTCTGTGGGCTCCTACTGAGATTCCTCCACCTAAGTGAGCAACGATAAGGTTTAATTCTTCATACTTAAGCTCTTTTTCTTTAGCATATCTTCTGGCTACAGCTTTTTGATTTAAGGCATGAAATATACTAATCCTATCAATTCCCTTTAAACCTGAAATTCTAGCAACATCTTCTAACTCATCAACAACAACTGGATCAACTATATAGGCCTTTACTCCGGCCTCCTTTGCAATTTCATATGCTAAAATTCCACCTAAATTTGAAGCATGTTCTCCAAGGACTCCTTCTTTTAAGTCCTCTATCATATCCTCATCTACTTGGTAGGTTCCACCTTCAATAGGTTTTAATAATCCACCTCTTCCAACTACTGCATTTAGGGACTTGATAGCTATATCCTTATCACTTAAGGCATCAACAATTATTTTTTTTCTAAATTCATACTGATCGAATATTTTCTTAAATTCTTTTAACTCATCCACATCATGTCTTAAGGTTTGTTCAAACATCATTTCTTCATCTTCAAATATCCCTATTTTTGTTGATGTTGATCCTGGGTTAATAACTAATAATCTAAATTTCTCCATAAGCTCCTCCTACTTTGCCATTAATGTAGCTAAAACTATTGAATTCAATTTTGCTTCTTCATTATCAGCTCTTGAGGTTAAAACAATTGGTCTTTTAGTCCCAACTATTAGACCTGCAGATTTTGCATTTGCTAGGAAGCTTAATGCTTTATAAAGTACGTTTCCAGCTTCAATATCTGGTGCAAGTAGAATGTCTGCATCCCCTGCAACTTCGCTAGTTATTCCCTTAATCTTTGCTGATTCCTTGCTAACTGCATTATCAAGGGCAAAAGGACCATCAACAATACATCCAGTTATTTCCCCTTGTTTGTTCATTTCAGCAAGTTTAGCAGCATGAACCGTCGCTTCCATCTTCTCGCTGACCTTTTCTTTTGCTGCTAGAACTGCTACCTTGGGCTCTTTTATATCTAGTGAATGTGCTAACTCAACTGCATTCTCTATAATCTGTTTTTTCTGATTTAAATCAGGGGCTATTATCATAGCTGCATCAGTCACAATGAAGACTTTGTGGTAGGTTGGTACATCAAAAACTGCAACGTGGCTTATTACATTTCCAGTTCTTAATCCAATCTCAGAATCTAGTACTTGCTTCATTATTACAGACGTATCTATCAAACCTTTCATTAAAACATCTGCAACCCCTGAACTAACAAGCTCAGTTGCTTTTCTTGCCGCTAGGCTTCCATCTTTTTCATCAATAACCATTATACTACTCAAATCAAAATTAATGTTTTTAGCTATTCTTTCTATAGCTTCTCGATCACCAACAAGTATAGGAGTAGCTATACCTTTTTCATATGCTATTTTTACTGCACCTAGTACATCCTCATCTTGTGCTGCTGCAACTGCTATCTTTTTGGGCCCTTTTTCCTGGGCTAATTTAAATAAAGAATTAAAATCTTTTGCCATACTTACACCTCTTCCTCGTATATCTTTGCTTTTTCTTCTCCCTCTAAAACTCTTAGTGCTCCTCTATTCAGTGCATCCATCTCATCTTCCCCTGGATATACAATTACATCAGCCAAAAAACTTACCATGTCTTTAATATATTCAACTAGGTAATCAGAATAAGCTAAACCACCTGTTATTATGATAGCGTTTACATCACCCTTAAGAACTGGTCCTAAGGAACCTATTTCCTTGCCAATTTGATATGCCATTGCATCATATATTAACTTAGCATACTTATCCCCTGCTTGGATTCGTTTAATAACTTCTCTTCCATCAAAAGTTTCAAGATAAGACATCATTCCACCTTGACCCTGAATCAGTTTTTTCATTTGAGCCTCTGTGTAGTCACCAGAAAAGCACATTTTAACAATATCACCTACTGGTAATCCTCCAGCTCTTTCCGGGGAAAACGGTCCCATATGATTCGCATTGTTAACATCAACTATTTTCCCTCGCAAAATAGGTGCTACAGAAATTCCTCCACCTAAATGTGCAACTATTAAATTTATGTCATCTAATTTCTGATTAGTTTCATTGGCATACCTATGACACACAGCTTTAATATTTAATGCGTGAACCAAAGATTTTCTTGGTAATTCCTTAAGCCCTGATATTCTTGCTACATCATGGAATTCATCCACTGCTACTGGATCAACAATATACGAGGGCACTTCTAACTCATCTCCCAAACCCTTAGCTAATAGGCCACCTAAATTGGAAGCATGTTGTCCTTGTATCCCAATTTTTAAATCTTCAATCATATCCTCAGTGACTTTATATGTTCCACTAGGCATGGGGCGTAGTAATCCTCCCCTGCCAACAACAGCTCTAATTTCTCCTTTATCAATCTCTTCTGAGATTAACCAATTATCAATAATATCTTTTCTAAATTCATATTGATCAATAATAGCTTCAAATTGCTTTAATTCATCCTGACTTATTTCTAACTTTTGAGATTTAACCTCTATCAATCCTTCAAATAAAGATACCTTAGTTGAGGTAGATCCAGGATTGATGGCTAAAATGTACTTTTTTTTCATGCTGTCCCCCTTAATTTTCATTTAAATTAACTTCTACAGTGATTGGCTCTTCGTTTGTATAGCTTATATTATCAATTAAAGCAAATGACACTTCTATTTGATGCGTCCCAGCAGTTAATCCCATAAGATCAGCCTTTATTTCTAAGTTTTGTAGATTAATACTCTCAATTATTGACTTAAAACCTGTAATCTCAACACTAAATACCTGATTTAATGTATCTTCTCCAAGGGATAGTCCCTCTCCTAAATTCTCAAAAGCTATATCATCAAATCCAAATTCAAACTCAGTAGTTATTATTTCTTCTACCTTGTAGCTAATAGTAATTTTTTGTGCTGGATCAACCAAGGTTACTCCTTCTGGAAGATTTAATTCAACTTCCATTGCCGTTGTTTCAAGTAGCTGATTAATGTCAACTTCAACTGTATCAAGCTTGTTCAAGTTTACAATACTATTATCACCTTTGACTCTAACCGTTGATGGGCTTATCTCAATATCTGTTACACTATAGTTTTCTGGCAATTCATTTATTGTTATTAATTCGATAGGCAGATCAATCGCTCTAAATATTGGTATAGTCATATCTATTAACCCTGGATCTTTTTCTATTCCTCTAACTTCTTCACCAGAATCATTAAGTATCTTTATAGGTACTGCTAAATTCATAGTATCTGTCTTACCTGATATATCTACCAATGCTGAAATCTTAGTAACTTGATTGACCCAAGACCTAGGGCCTCTTAAAAGAATTTTCTGAGGTCTGGTAACAATATCACCTAGGATGTAGTCTTCACCTAATTGTCCGGTTAAATCTACTATAGGCTCCATGTCTTTAGTTATTATTCTATCAAAAGTAAATAGAACCTCCTTTGGATCACTACTCTCTACTCTTATTGCAGATGATTGATCCAAGAGACCAACAGTAATAGGCACCCTGACTTGTCCTTCAGAGTATCCACTTAAATCAACCTGGGCAAAAATATTTGATCCATCAATATTGTCAAGATCCATCTTGTTCCCACTTAATCTAACGTTGATTTTAACATCTTCTGGTTCCATGATAACTAGCCCTTGTCTATCAAGGGCTGCTGTATTTAAATAAGTTACTGATATATTTCTAATTTCTTTTGTGATTTGAGGATTTGTATCACTCATTACATAGCTCCAAAGGAACACAGCAATTACAAGAGTTAGAATTTTTGCAGTTAAATCATTCTTCCTCTTTTTCATTTTTTT
Organism: uncultured Tissierellaceae bacterium; assembly: GCA_964575895.1. GTDB lineage: Bacteria > Bacillota > Clostridia > Tissierellales > Tissierellaceae > Gudongella. The sequence goes on from CAZNTE010000012.1 coordinate 12,243, forward strand.
TCCTCCATCTATTAATATATTGTTGATTGCTATTTTTAGGTTTGTACATATCTAATAGAATTTGCTTCAAGGTTTTAGAATCAAGATATCTAGATATCATTCCATTCTCGGCTATGGAAATGGCTCCAGTCTCTTCTGAAACAACTATAGAAAGGGAATCTGAACGTTCAGATATGCCTAAAGCTGCTCTGTGTCTGGTTCCTAGCTCTTTATTGATATTCGAGTTGTCCGTTAAAGGTAGAAAACATGCTGCTGCCTTAATGATATCATCCTTAATTATGACAGCACCATCATGAAGTGGGGTATTTGGAATAAAAATATTGATAAGAAGGTCACTGCTGACCTTACCAGAAATACTAGTTCCTGTCTCAACTACGTCATTAAGCCCAGTTTGTCTTTCTAATACCATAAGTGCACCAATTTTTTGCCTTGATAGGGATGCTGTTGCTTCAACAATTTCATCCACCACCTTTGACATATTCTCTCCCCTGATTTCTATAAAAGATTTAGAGAAGAATCTACTTCTTCCTATGTATTCTAAGCCCCTTCTTAATTCCGGTTGAAATACTATTAGTATTGCCAGTGTTCCAACTGTCATTGCATTGCTCAAGATCCAATTAATTGTGTATAATCTTAGCCAACCGCTAAGTTCAGTTAACACTAAAAGAACCCCTATTCCTTTTAATAACTGTTCAGCACGGGTTTCTTTTATTAGTGTAAATAACTTATACAATACTATAGCAACTATAAGTATATCCACTATATCTCGGATTCTAATGTTAATGATTAAATTAGTTAGATATTGCAAGGATATCACGCCTTCACTTTAGATTCTCTCTCTTTTATTATACCTTATGGCGATGTGAATTTGTATAGTTATTATTCAATGTTTAATTTATCTAGGGTGTCATTTAGAGCCTTATCCATTCTTTTTAAAAGTGCATCATCAAGTTCTAAATAAATCTTCCCCTCTAATACATCTTCTATTGGAAGAATGTAATAATTGTACTTATCAGATTCCCAGTACCTGTACACCCAGGTAGGAATAGGTTTTATCTCTTCAACTACAGTTGTATTATTTAAGTGATCTTTATTTATAGTGATATCAAGAATCACGCCATCTTCAGTATAAGATACACCCATAGTTTCAAGTCTTTGGTTAGATATAAAGTTTCCCAAAGAGTAAATTACATGTGTCGTTTTACCAAAATCAGTGATTATATCCCTCTCTTGAATTACATGAGGATGACTGCCAATTATTAGATCAAACCCTAAGCTGGCCAATTCTTTTGCCAACTCTTGTTGATATACTGAAGACTCCCTATTGTACTCATTACCCCAGTGAAGATAAACAATGGTTAAATCAGGCTGACTCATTTTAGCAAATTCAAGGTCTTCCTTAATTCTATCTATATTAATCAGATTTATCATCCTATCTAGTTCATCACTTGTTAGTCTTGAATCAAGACCATTCAAATTTTGTGTGTATGAAAATATTGCTAGGTTAATACCATTTATATCCTTTAATATAAAAGATCTTCTTTCTTCTTGACTGGTTCCCACATAATCAATATTTCTATTTTGAATTTCTTCAATAGTTTTAATTATTCCTAACTTGCCTCTATCCAAGGAGTGATTGTTTGATGTAAATAAAAGATCAAAGCCTGCTTCCTTTATACCATCAAGGGTTTCCACTGGACTATTGAACATGGGAAATCCACTAAATCCTCTGTCATTTCCTGCAGTTACTGTTTCAAAATTTCCAAATGCATAATCTGATCTGCTTAAATATGGCGCAACAAACTTAAAGGGTTCGTAAAAATCAAAACCATCTTCTGTCTTTGCTCCATTAATCTGTGGCATGTGAAACATTATATCGCCAACAAAAGTTAAATTAATCCTTGTGTTCTCAATTACTTGGATTGGTTCCTCTGTTATTTCATCCTCGTTAATGGGTTCATCTAGTTCATCAGTGATAACGTTTTCATCAATATTGGAAACTTCTTCGCTGAACCCGCTTCCAATAAGCCTCCCAAACACTAATGAAAATGCGCCAACTAAAATTATTAGAGCCACTATTAAAAGTTTTTTCATATAAACACTCCCAACCTATACTACTATTTTACATCTATTATTCTAATCCTGCAATGGTTGAGATAAAGTCATATATTTTTGAATAATTAGAAAAATTCCCAAAGCTATAAATATATCACCTAAACTTATCACCTTTGGAAATGGGTATTCTATAGGAATAATGTCTCCTAGAAAATTAAAATTAGTATTTGAATTTATAAGAATTTTATCTATTACTATACCTTCTTTAATCTTACTAAGTGTATCACCTAGATTTACTGCCTTGAGTGCCCACTCAGCTACTGGCATTCTTCCCCTATTCAGAGATATTGGAATCATATTTAAGATTATTCCAGCTGAAACTATTGAAAATCCAATTTCTCTATAGTTAAATAACAATCCAACAACTACTAAAAATAATGTACTAACTTGTATAAATGATAGATTACCATACAAGAATTTACCTAGATCATCATTTGAATTTTTTATTATTATAAATGACAGTAGGTTAATAGCTAATCCTATTAGCAAAAAATAACCCCCCCTGAACCTAATATTTTTAAGGTTAAGAATTGATCCCCCTCTTACAAGTCCTGCTATTATAGATATAACTAAAACTTCTACTATCATGCGATCACATCCAAATCATTTTAAAAAGACGCCCATGGGCGTCTTTTATTAGTAAGCTACAAATACTGACCTTTTAGCCTGGCAAATTGGGCAATTGTCTTCTTCACCTGTTAATGTTATAAATCCACAAATTGGACAAAGTTCAATAACATTAGCTTCTAAATCTTTATTTTGATCTACAAATTCTTTTGCTACTTGATAGCAATCAGCATGAACTTGTTCTGCTGCTACAGCATATCTCATTGCTTGAACTGCTGCTTTTTCGCCTTGCATTTCTGCAACGCTTATGTAAGCTGGATACATTTGAGTAACTTCGTGCATTTCACCTGCTATTCCTCCAGCTAGGTTTTCAGAAGTTGTTCCTAATCCAAATTCTCCACCTGATAATACTGGGAAACCTCCGTGAATATCTTTTAGCGCTTTAAAATGTAATGTAGCATGTACTTGCTCTGCATCTGAAGTTGCCATAAATAATCTTGCCACTGTAGGGAAGCCATCTTTTTGAGCTTTTTCCGCCCAGATTCTGTATCTCATGTGAGCTTGGCTTTCTCCACCAAATGCTGATCTTAAATTGTCTTGAGTCATTGCGTTCATTAAAACATCCTCCTTTAAATTATGATAATTGCTTTAATAAGCTAATTAATAGCCAAAGCTGTAATCATTTCATAAATGATTACTATGATAATTATACATTAAAATTCCACCTAAGTCCATATGATAAAGGACCAAAAGTTAATATAACCCCAGATAGTTAATCTTAATTTAGATTTCCTTCTGGGGTTATATTTTTAGATAAATAGATTTACATTTGAATCATCTGCAGCATTTAAATATGTTGCTACTCCACCTATTTCAACACCTTCAATTAATTCTTCCTTAGTGATTCCCATTACGTCCATAGACATTTGACAGGCAACTATTCTTATGCCTGATTTTATTCCAGTTTGAATTAAGTCTTCAAGAGAAGATATGTTTTTATCATTCATTACCTTTCTTATCATCATCGGACCCATTCCAGCCATATTCATTTTTGATAACCCAAGCTTTTTGCTTCCTCTTGGCATCATCTTGCTAAACATATTTGCCATAAAATCCTTTTTAACACTAACTGGTTCTGGTCTTCTTAAGATATTTAACCCCCAGAAGGTGAAGAACATTGTAACTTCGTTACCCATGGCTTTTGCACCATTGGCAATAATAAATGATGCTATTGCCTTGTCTAAATCTCCACTAAAAACTACCATAGTCTTTTCCTTAGACACAGGTCCTTTTTCTATTACAGCCTCAGGACTATTTACTAATCCTTTTTGTAGCTGTACAATCCATTTATTATCTAGTTTTTCATCACATATGAATTGATTCTTTGTATTACTGCACCATGCTTTGATGTCAGAAATAAACCCTGGATCAGTAGCTGAAACCTCAAGTACATCTCCTACATTTAATCCTTTCATCTTGTCAGCAACTTGTATAATTGGCCCCGGACAGGATAATCCACAAGCATTTAGCTTGATAACATCTCCTGCCGGGGTAACTACTTTCCCACATTTACATTGGTTACTCCAGTATCTGAAAATGCCTTTGGTTCTGTATGTGCTACTATGTCTGTTTGCTTATACATAACTTTATAGGTTGTGTAACCACCAGCTAAGTTCATAGATTTGAATCCATTTTCCTTTAGAATTCTATCCGCTAAATAACCTCTTAGACCAATTGCACAGTATGGTATATAAATTTTTTCCTTATCCAATTCATCTAATTTACTTCTTAGAGTTTCTAGTGGTATGTGAATAGAATTCTCAATAAATCCAATTTCCCTTTCAATGTCTTCTCTTATATCAAGCAATTGATATTTAGAGTAATCTATATCCGCTAACTCTCTCCACAGTATTTGATCTGTCATTCCTTTCATCAAGTTGTCTGCAACGAATCCCACCATGTTAACAGGATCTTTTGCAGATGAATATGGTGGTGCATATGCTAGCTCTAAGTCTATTAGATCTTCTATTTTACCATTGAATCTTATGGCAGTTGCGATTACATCAATTCTCTTATCAACTCCATCATAACCAACAATTTGTGAGCCAAGGACCTTGCCATCATTATCAAATATTAGTTTTATGGTCATTGGTAATGCTCCTGGATAATATCCTGCATGGGAGTTAACATGTATCAATGCAATATTATAGTCTTTCTTGTACTCTTTCCCAAGTCTGTTAAGAGTTTTCTCGTTTACACCTGTACTGGCAACTGCTAGATCAAATATCTTTGCAATACTAGTTCCTTGAGTCCCCTTGTATTCTTCCTTGTTTTTCCCTAATATATTATTGGCTACAATTCTACCCTGCTTATTGGCTGGTCCAGCTAAAGGAACCATAGTCTGTACCTTGTTAACGTAATCCTCAACTTCTATTACATCTCCAATAGCGTAAATATACTCATCAGATGTCTTTAGATACTTATCAACAACAACCCCACCTCTCTGATTTTGAGTAAGACCTGATTCTTTAGCTAATTCACCATTGGGCCTTATTCCAATAGAAAGTATTATCATTTCAGCAGAAACTGTGTTTCCTGATTGCAGGGTAATTGTTGTTACTCCATTAGTGTATTCAAATTTACTTACCCCGTCTTTTAGAAGTAATTTTACTCCCTTAGATTTTAAATGCTCATGAACTATTTGTGCCATTTCGAAATCAATAGGTGCCATAACTTGATCTAACATTTCAACCACAGAAACATCCAGTCCTTGATCATGAAGGTTTTCTGCCATTTCAAGACCAATAAATCCTCCTCCAACTACAATGGCTCTTTTTGGTTTTCTAGTATCTATATATGATTTTATTGTATCAGTATCAGGTATATTCCATAGACTGAAGATATTTGGAGCATCTATCCCTGGTATTGGTGGTTTAAGTGGCGTTGAACCCGTTGAAAGAATTAAGTAATCGTAACTTTCAATATAGTTTTCTCCAGTTGCTATATTTTTTACTACTACATTCTTGTCTTCCCTATTAATCTTTATTACTTCTGATTGAGTTCTTACATCTACATTAAACTTCTCCATAATATATTCTGGGGTACTAACTAAAAGTGCATCTCTCTCTTCAATTGTTCCACCAATATAGTAAGGTAACCCACAGTTTGCAAATGAAATATACTCCCCTCTTTCAAACAATACGATCTCTGCATGCTCATCTACTCTTCTAAGTCTTGCAAGAGCAGTTGCTCCCCCTGCTACTCCACCAACTATCACTACTTTTTTAGACAATTTTTACTCCTCCTCATTATTAAATAATAATTTTATGAGATTAATAACCTCATTATTCTTAACTGAATAGAAAACTTCTGTTCCTCTTCTCTCATCTGATATTATTCCAACTAACCTAAGCTTACTTAGATGTTGAGATAAGGTAGATTGAGGAATATTTAAACAATCCTGTATATATGATACATTGTTCTCCCCATCTCTGATTAAACCTCTTAATATACACAATCGTATGGGATGTGCCATAATTTTCAACAAATTTGCCTTTGACTCTAAGATAGTTTTATCGAAATCCATTTAATTCCTCCTTAAATATCCTTATATTTAGATATTAGGATATTTGGATGTTAAAGTCAACATTAATTTGATTATTTTTTATCAAATTACAAAAAATAAAAAAACCTTAAGGAATTTTAATCCCTAAGGTTTTGTCTTTTTATCTACCTGCTAGCTCTCTATCCACCATCATCAGTCCATGGAATTGATCTTTAACTCCCTCAAGTTTGAAGATGATATCCTTCATGCTATTCTCTTCTTCTAATTGCTCCTCTACAAACCATTGCAAGAATTGAACAGTTGGATAGCTATTTTCTTCTTTAGCCATGTCTAGAAGGTCATAGATTCTCTTAGTAACAAGCTTTTCATGATGTAGAGCTGTTTCAAATACCTCTAAGAATGATGAATAATCATTCTTTGGCTCAGGAATAGCTTGTGCAGTCACTTTTCCATCCATATCATTGATAAATTCATAGAACTTCATAGCATGTGAGTATTCTTCCTTTGCTTGCTCAACTAGAAAATGGGACATCCCTCTCATATTTTCCGATTCACAATAAGCTGCCATGGCTAAGTAATAATACCCTGATAACATTTCAAAATTAAATTGGTCATTTAATGCGTTTAGTAACTTTTGGCTCATTTTTATATTCCTCCTGATTTTTATTATTTAGTCCTTATAATTATTTACCCACTAAATACTTATATAATCACCTAAAACAAATATAATTGTAATGATTACAATTTATAATTTAGGATCATATATTCCATATACACTATATATTGATATATTATTTTCAGACAATAATCTTATTATTATTGGAATTGATTGCACTAATATATTTATCTCTATCCCATCATACTTATAGATAATATCATTACTATCAACCAATCTTGATGATTTAAGTACACTTTGTAACCTTTCTTCAATCTTAGGTAATTGAATTCCTCCTATTTGTAAAAACAATCTTTGTTTTTTGCTTGAATAATCTTTTGGATTAATCTTGTTTACCAACAATATGTCATTCATCTTATTCCCTCTTTCACTAATATATATTAGACATAATACCCTATAAGAATGAAATATAACTGTAAGATAATAATCTTTTATTTTGGGTATATAATTTCTGTTGTTAAATGTGAGGTGATAAATATGAAAGATTCGATTAAAAGTCTTAAGACTTGCGTCCTTTTCAAAAATGTTGAGGATAAAGATATAATAAATCTATTAGAAGATATTACTTATATTGTTAAGAAATATGAACAAGGAAATGTTATTGCTCTTGAAGGAGACCCATGTAATAGTATTTCTGTCATTCTAGAAGGAAATATTGAGATCCATAAACCTTTTCCTTCAGGAAAAGTAGTGACTATTAATCACTTTGAAGCTGGGGATATCTTCGCAGAGTCTCTCGTTTTTTCTAAGAAGAGGAGTTATCCTGCTAATGTTATTTCAACAACTAATAGTACAATACTCTTTATCCAAAGAGATCAACTAGTTAATTTAATGAGTAAGAATCTAAATGTTATGGAAAATTTTGCTGGTGTCTTATCTTCTAGGATTCATATGTTAAATGATAGAATAACAAGTTTATCATTAGAAACTACAAGAAAGAAAATTGTTAATATAATCCTTTTGGAATATGGAAGGCAAAAATCTCATTATATTACCTTGCCCTATAGTAGAAAAAAGATGGCTGAACTTCTTAATATCCCAAGACCCTCTCTTTCAAGGGAATTAATAAAGATGAAAGATGATGGACTGATAGACTTTTACAAGAATAGGATCAAAATATTAGATTTAAAGGAACTGGAAAGATTGTTGTTATAAGTTATTTTTATAACAAACATATGCTTATAAATTATTCCAATTTAATAAAAATCCTCCCTACTGATATACTGATATTATCGCATTTAATATATTTATTAAGGGAGGATTTTTATGAATAGTAAACTTAAGATGTTTATATCTGGAGGTGTAATAGGCCTAATTGGAGTGATACTTTTAATCCTTGGGAATCCAGGAAACATGGGCCTTTGCATCGCATGTTTCTGGAGAGATATCACTGGTGCATTGGGATTACATAGGGCTGGAGTAGTACAGTACATAAGACCAGAAATTATTGGTATTATTTTTGGTTCATCTATCATGGCATACATAGGTGGCGATTTCAAATCAAAAGGAGGATCTTCTCCACTAGTCAGATTTGTTTTAGGATTCTTCTTAATGATAGGTGCATTAGTATTCTTAGGTTGTCCATTGAGAATGATATTTAGATTAGCCAATGGAGACTTGAATGCACTAATTGGATTGTTTGGATACATAGGCGGAATTTTAGTAGGAATTCAGTTCTTAAAGAAAGGTTACAGTTTAGGCAAAAGTATCGATCAACTTAAAGTAGCAAAATACATCATGCCTTTATTCGCTCTAATATTACTTATATTCTTAGTTATTAGACCAGCCTTTATACTATTTAGTACAGAAGGTCCTGGATCCATGGCAGCTCCTATTCTAGCAGCATTGGCAGGTGGATTGATAACTGGAGCTCTCCTTCAAAGAACCAGAATTTGTACTGCAGGAGGATTTAGAGATTTAATGTTGATTAAAGATACACATTTTCTATTTGGATTACTTGGTATTTTTGTATTTGCATTGGCAGGTAATCTTATACTTAACTTTGATAATTTTAATCTTAGTTTTGCAAATCAACCAATAGCTCACACTAGTCATCTATGGAACTTCTTAGGCATGGCATTAGTTGGACTATGTTCATCCCTACTTGGTGGATGCCCAATTAGGCAAACTGTCCTTGCAAGTCAAGGGGATACAGATGCAGGAATTACAGTTCTAGGTTTGATAATGGGTGCTGCATTTTCCCACAACTTTGGTTTGGCTTCAAGTGGTGCTGGACCAACATCAAATGGTCAAATTGCAGTTATCATTGGATTAGTAGTTGTTTTAGTTATTGGCTATACCGTAACTAATAATTCTCGATTAAATGTAAATAGGAGGTAATAAATATGACCTTAAAATTGGATGCAAGGGGATTATCTTGTCCTGAACCTGTTATAATAACTAAAAAAGTTATTGAAAAAGATAAAGTTGATATGTTTACCATTATTGTAGATGCTCATGTTGCTGTTGAAAATATAAGTAGATTTGTGAAGTCAAAAGGATATAATATAAGTATAAGTGAGTTAGAAGGAGAGTATTCATTAGAAATCTCTAAGTAAGGAGTATATAAGATGGAAACATATTGTGTAGTAACCTTTGAGTCAACACAGCATTCTTTGATGTTTGAAAAGCTGCTAAAGGATAATCGTCTAGGAGTTAAACTTATGCCAGTTCCCAGACAACTAAGTTCAAGTTGTGGTACAGCTGCCTATGTTAGTTGTGATGAAAAGGATAAGATTTTGGGATTAACAAAAGATAATAATATCCCAATATCAGAATTTCATATTTTGGAAGTATCCAAAAGCGGATCAATATTTTCAAAACTCATAAAAAAATAGGTAGTAGGTTCATCTTTTTAAAAGATGGACCTATTTTCACTTATGGTAAGTCCAATATACTATTATTTAGATTATAGTAAGATTATGTTAACAGAAAAATAAATGTTGACATTTACTCATTTTCGTTTAAAATTAAAAGTGGAGTTAAAGAAAGGAGGTCGTGAAGATGTTAATAGTAAGAGAAATAGTTTTTATGAAAATTTTAAAATATTTTAATCGCGACCTATGTATAATTTAATTTTTTGAATTTATTTTACCATAGGTGTATTCCTATGGTTTTTTATATCTATAAGCATTTTTAACCATAGGTTATCCTATGGTTTTTTTGTCGCAAAAAAAGGAGGGGATACCCATGAAGGAATTTAAGAAAATTTTGCCATTTTCAAAAGGTTACAAGTTAATGTATATATTTGGAATGTTAGCAATTATAATAGCTCAATTATTTAATACTTTAGGACCACTTATAATAAGTAGTACCATTGATTCAATAATTGGTGATGTTGAAGTAAGATCATCAATAATCCAATCAATATTCAATGTTTTAGGTGGCAAGGATTATCTAAAGGCAAATCTATGGATTATTGGTGTAATTATAGTAGTAAATACAGCATTAAGAGGAGTATTTTTATACCTTAAGAGTTTTCTATCAGTTAAGGCTGCTGAAGAAATGTCTATGAAGATTAGAAACAAGCTATATGATCACATACAAAAACTCCCTTATAGCTTCCATGTAAAAGCAGATACTGGTGATTTAATACAAAGGTGTAGTTCAGATGTTGAAACCATAAAGAAATTTCTTGGTGTACAATTAGTTGAGGTTGCTGGTTCAATTTTTATGTTGGTATTTATAGTGTGGATTATGTTCTCACTAAATATTACAATGGGCATTATTTCTGTTTCACTTATTCCTCTTATCTTCGCATTCGCCTATATCTTCTTTAAGCGAGTTCAAAGAGATTTCAAGGAAGCTGATGAAGCTGAAGCCAAACTATCAACCGTTTTACAGGAAAATCTTACAGGTATAAGAGTCGTTAAGGCCTTTGCTAGAGAAGGGCACGAATTGGATAAGTTTGATGTGAAGAATATGAATTACAGAAATTTAGTTAATAAGCTAATCCTTAATTTGGCAATGTATTGGTCAATTTCTGATCTTATTAGCATGTCTCAGGTAGGAATAGTCATTGTAGCTGGTACCATCTTAGTGGTAAGTGGAAATTTAACATTAGGCGTTTTGATTGCTTTCATTAGCTATGTGAATATGATAATTTGGCCTGTTAGGCAGATGGGTAGAACTCTGACTGATATGGGTAAAGCTACCATTAGTATTGCCAGAATCGATGAGATCCTATCAACGCCAATAGAGGTTTTAATTGAAAATGGTGAAGAACCTGAAATTCTTGGAAACATTGAATTTAGTAGTGTTGTTTTCGCCTATGACGATGATAAACCGGTCCTGAAGAATATAAGTTTTTCAGTTCTTAAAGGTCAAACCCTAGCTATTATAGGTTCAACAGGGTCAGGAAAAAGCTCATTGGTCCATTTATTACCTAGATTATATGAATATAATAGTGGCTCCATAAGAATTGATGGCAGGGAACTTAATACAATAGACAAAAAGTGGATCCGACACAATGTTGGACTAGTTTTACAAGAACCTTTCCTATATGCAAAATCTATAAAGGAAAATATTAGACTTACAGATCCAACAAAGCCTGATCCCTCAGTGTTTAGAGCAGCTAAAACTGCTTCTATCCATAATGATATAGAGTCATTTGATAAGAAATATGAAACTATGGTAGGTGAAAGAGGAGTATCATTATCAGGCGGTCAAAAACAAAGAATGGCCATTGCCAGAACTATCATAAGTGAAACACCAATAGTTGTATTTGATGACTCCTTATCAGCAGTTGATACTGAGACTGATGTTCAAATCAGAAATGCACTAGAAAAAAGAAGAAATAAATCTACAACTATTATTATTTCTCATAGGATATCAACAGTTTCCGAGGCGGATATTATACTAGTTATGGATAAGGGGAAGATTATTCAACGAGGAACTCATGAAGAACTAATCTCTACTGAAGGATTATATAAAAGAGTTTATGAAATACAGTCATCATTAGATGATGATTTAGAAGCAATTTAGGAGGTGACCCTATGGAAGATACACAAATACGAAGTAACAAGGTTGAGATAAAGATATGGAAGGATTTCTTCTTTTATTTAAAGCCTTACAAAAAACAATTTATGAAACTTATTGGTTTCATGGTAGCATTGGGAGTTCTAGATAGTACCTTCCCTATCTTATCAAAGTATGCAGTGGATAAATTTATTGAGACCAGGTCATTAGAGGGACTTACTGTATTTATTGTTATTTATCTTATGGCAGTAGTTGCATTATCACTAATAATATATTTATTTATTAAGTATGCTGGTAGACTTGAGACATCCATGGCTCATGATATTAGAAGAATTGGTTTTATACGTTTACAAGAACTACCCCTATCCTACTATGACAACAAAGCAGTAGGGTGGTTAATGGCCAGAATGACATCAGACATAACCAGATTAAGCGAAACAATATCCTGGGGACTGGTTGATCTTTCTTGGGGTTTTACAATGATGACAGGGGTTACCATATACATGTTTATCTTGAACCCTAAGCTAGCCATGATAACTCTTTCCGTAATTCCAGCTCTTGCAATAATAAGCACATATTTTCAGAAAAAAATTCTGCTGGCGCAGAGGGATGTTAGAAAGATAAATTCTCAAATAACAGGAGCATATAATGAAGATATACAAGGAGCCAAGACAACAAAAACACTAGGGAGAGAAAAACTCAACCTTGAAGAATTTTCAGTATTAACAACTTCACTTAAAACAAATGCAATTAGAGCAACTATACTATCCTCCATTTTCTTACCGCTGGTAATCGGACTTGGTAGTATAGGTACAGCCCTTGCTATAAGTTTTGGTGGAAACTATGTTCTTGAAGGAGTAATAACTTATGGTACCCTTGTGGCGTTTATATCATATACAGCTCAATTTTTTGAACCTGTAAGACAAATGGCAGTTATATTTGCGGAAATACAAGGAGCACAAGCTTCAGCTGAAAGGGTATTCTCACTCTTGAAGGAAGAACCATCAATAAAAGATTCAAAAGAGGTTGTAGATAAGTATGGTGATTTATTTAATCAAAAAAAAGATAAGTGGCCTGAAATTGATGGTAAAGTGGAGTTTAGAAATGTAAGCTTTTCTTATAACCCTGATGAGCCAGTATTGGAAAATTTTAACATTAAGGTTAACCCAGGGGAAACTATTGCCCTTGTTGGTGAGACAGGATCAGGTAAATCAACTATTGTAAATTTATTTTGCAGATTTTATGAACCTGTTATGGGAGAGATCCTAATAGATGATAAAAATTATAAAGATCTACCTATAAATTGGATTCATGACAACTTAGGTTATGTGCTTCAAGCTCCCCATCTATTTAGTGGAACTATCAAAGATAATGTAAGATATGGAAAACTAGATGCCACTGATGCAGAGATAATTCAAGCATGTAAACTCGTGGATGCTCATAAATTTATCGCAGAGTTGGAACATGGGTACGATACACAGGTTGGTGAGGGAGGGAACCTTCTTTCAACTGGTCAAAAACAACTAGTCTCCTTTGCTAGGGCTGTTGTTAGAAATCCAAGACTTTTTGTCTTGGATGAAGCCACTTCCTCAATAGATACTGAAACAGAGAAAATAATACAAGATGCTATTTCAAAAGTTCTAACTGGTAGAACAAGCTTTGTTATTGCCCATAGATTATCAACCGTTAGAAATGCTGACAGAATACTTGTCATCCAACATGGAAAAGTTGTTGAAGATGGAACCCATAAAGAATTAATTAAAAAAAGAGGTTATTATTATAGCCTGTACAGTAATCAATTTATAGATGAAAAAAGTAAATCAATACTTGGATAGAAAAAGATCTCATAGGTTAACTCCTTTGAGATCTTTTGTTTAAGAACCACTCTTCTTTAATCATACTGATGTAGAATTTATAGAATAGATAGCCTGCTAAAAAACCACCAACTACATCAGTCGGCCAATGAACACCTAAAAACAATCTACTAATTCCCATAATGCCAATATATAATCCAACAAAAGAATTTATCTTTAATCTATATGAATCTTCTTTCTTAATTCTTAGAAGCAAGTATCCTATTGTTAGGAACATAGTCATTGTAACCATAGAGTGACCACTAGGGTAGCTTAAGCCACTTTGTTCCACAAGGAAATAATCAAATGGTCTATTTCTTTGAAATACTTGTTTTAATAAATGGTTCAATAAATAACTACCCAGGGATGATGTTGTCAGGAGTGTTGCTATATAATACTTTTTCTTAATAATAAAATATGCAATTACCATTGCCATAGTTGGAAATAGGAAGGTCTCTGATCCAATAAAAGAAACAAACTCCATTATCTTAACCAGAGTCTTATTTGCATCGTAATGGATAAAATCCAAAACAGCCTTGTCAAACAATATTCCCTCTGATCCTCCCATGGACATTATCCCAAGTATGAGAAATATTAGTAAACTTATAACTTGAAAAACCCTTTTCTTCTCTTTCATAATATCCTCCAAAAAATAAGCAACGGGTCAGCCCGTTGCTTTTATCTTCTTCTCTTTCTCTTTGGTGCAATATGAATAGCAGCTTCATCTAATCCCAAGGCAGCTTCAAAGAAAGCTTCAGATAGGGTTGGATGAGCATGGATAGTTCTCTTAATTGCACTTACATCAAGGTTATTAGATATTGCTAAAGCCCCTTCATGTATAAGATCATTTGCATGTGGTCCAAGTATATGAACTCCAAGTATCTTATTATCATCATTAGAAGCAAGTATTTTTATAATACCATCTGTTTCTCCTAGTGATAATGCCTTCCCATTTGCAGAGAACATAAACTTACTTGATCTGTAGTCTTTACCCATTTCCTTCAATTGCTCTTCAGTATATCCCACTTGAGCTACTTCAGTCATGGTGAAAACACATGCAGGCCAATGTTCATGGTTTATATCCGGAGTGTGTCCCATAATAGTTTCAACTACGAATTCTCCTTGGGATGATGCCACATGGGCAAGTTGGATCCCTTTTGAGTTTACATCTCCTATGGCATAAATTCCAGGTACTGTGGTCTCATAGTTATCATCTACCTTAACACCTCTATTGGAGTACTCTATTCCAACTTCTTCAAGGTTAAGTCCATCAACTAATGGTCCTCTACCTGATGCTATTAATACATAGTCTCCCACTACTTCAATTTCTTCATCTTTTTCCTTGTATTTTGCCACTACTCTTAACTTATCTCCCTCTTTTACAATCTCTTTTGCACGAATATCAACATAGGTTTCAATTCCTTGCTTTTTAAGAAGAGGAGTTAGTCTCTTTGCAATTTCCTTATCTGCATCCTTAAGTATTCTAGATGCAAGAAGAATTACATGAGATCCTAGTTCTTGATAAATACTTGCAAACTCCAGTCCAATAACTCCACCACCTACAACAATTAAGGTTTCAGGTATGTGATCTAATTCTAAGATGTCATCTGAAGTTATTACACCTTCAAGATCTACTCCCTTTGTTTCAGTCATTTGTGGGTAAGATCCAGTAGCAATAATGATATTATCAGCTTGTATTTCTCTTTTTCCGCCTTCAAGAAGTTCTACAATTAGATTGTTTTTATCCTTAAAGGTTGCCTTTCCTGGTACAAACTCAATATTACTATAAGATGCTATAAGTTGCTCGATCCCAGTAACAAGAGTATTAACTACTTTATTTTTTCTCTCTAATAGTGCTTTCCCGTCAAGACTGTAATTTTCAACAGTTATTCCAAATTCGTTGGCATGTTTTAGAGAAGCCATCATTTCAGCATTCTTAAAATAAGTTTTAGTGGGGATGCACCCCCTGTTTAGGCAGGTACCCCCCACTTCTCTATTTTCTATAAGAATAACTTCAGCTTCCAATTGAGCAGCTTTTATAGCTGCAACATAGCCACCGGGACCAGCACCGATAATAGCTATTCTTTTTGTCAAGCATTACACCTACCCTTCGTATTTTACGATAATGTCTCGTGCTGCTTTAACTTCATTTGGTCTTCTTACAATTGTATTGTGTGGCGCAGATTTAACCATTTCTGGATCTGACGCTGCTTCTTTTGATATTTGAATCATAGCTTGAATAAACTCATCCAAAGTCTCTTTACTTTCCGTTTCAGTTGGCTCAATCATAATTGCTTGATTGATTATTAATGGGAAGTAAACAGTAGGTGGATGATATCCTAGATCTAGAAGTCTCTTAGCGATATCAAGTGTAGAAACTTCGCTTAAGGTATCTTTTAAACCTCCTAATACAAACTCATGCTTATAAATTGTATCTATTGGAAGGTGATAATAGTCTTTTAGCTGACTGCAAATGTAGTTAGCATTTAGAACTGCCATCTCTGAAGCCCTCTTAAGTCCGTCTCCTCCAAGAGTTAATATATAAGTGTAAGCTCTTACTAGTATTCCAAAATGACCATAAAAATCTTTTACTTTTCCTATAGAATTTGGATAATCATAATCAAAATAGTAACCATCTTCATTTTTCTCAACCATTGGAACCGGTAAGAATTCAATTAATCTCTTTTTAACTCCTACTGGACCAGATCCAGGCCCACCACCACCATGTGGAGTTGAGAAAGTCTTGTGAAGATTAAAGTGAACAACATCAAATCCCATATCACCAGGTCTTGCATGACCCATAATAGCATTTGCATTAGCTCCATCATAATATAATAATCCACCTGCTTCATGAACTATTGAAGCTATTTCTTTAATACCTTTGTCAAATATACCAAGGGTATTTGGGTTTGTAAGCATTAATCCAGCAGTATCATCTCCAACAGCTGCTCTTAAAGCATCTAGATCTACAAGGCCATCTTTAGTAGATTTTATCTCAACTATTTTGTATCCTGCCATTCCAGCTGTAGCTGGGTTTGTACCATGTGCTGAATCTGGAACTATGATCTTATTTCTATGGCTTTCACCATTCTTTTCATGGTAAGCCTTGATGATCATAATTCCTGTTAATTCTCCATGAGCACCAGCAGCAGGTTGTAGAGTCATTCTATCCATTCCAGCAATTTCACAAAGTGACTGCTCTAATTCATGTAATAGTTGTAATGATCCTTGAATACAATCAGCTGATTGTAGTGGATGGATATTTGCAAAACCATCATATCTAGCTGTATCTTCGTTTATCTTTGGATTATACTTCATTGTACAAGATCCTAATGGATAGAAGCCTGTATCAACTCCGTAATTCTTATTTGAAAGGTTAGTGTAGTGTCTAATAACATCTACTTCTGTCAACTCAGGAAGTTGAAGATCTTCCTCATTAATAAATTCACCTGGAATCAAACTATCCAGTGCCACGTCTTCTACGTCCATAGGAGGTAGCATGTAAGCTTTTCTTCCTGGTTTAGAAAGTTCAAATATCAGCTTATCATAATTTCTCATTATATCCCCTCCAATACACTGGTAAGTTTGTCAATTTCATCCTTGGTTCTCTTTTCAGTTACTGCATAAAGAACTCCACCTTCAAACTCTGGATATTCAAGACCTAAGTCATATCCACCAATAATCATTTCTTCTCTAAGAACTGCATTTATGTCTGCAGGTTTAAGATCTGATGTGATTGCGAATTCTTTAAAGAATGGTTTATCAAACATAGGCTTAAACTTACCTGATTTTATCATTTGTTCATATGCATAGTGAGCTTTCTTAGTTGATTGTAATGCTACTTCTCTTAATCCTTCTTTCCCTAGAGTAACCATATAAATAGTTGCTGCTAAAGCGTTTAAACCTTGATTTGAACAGATATTTGAGGTAGCTTTCTCTCTTCTAATATGTTGCTCTCTTGCTGTTAATGTAAGAACGAAAGATCTTTTACCATCTAAATCTTCAGTTTGTCCAACGATTCTACCTGGTATTTTTCTAATATAATCATTTTTAACTGCCATAAATCCTAAATATGGTCCTCCAAAACTAACTGGAATCCCTAGGGCTTGACCTTCTCCTACAACTACATCAACTCCAAGATCTCCAGGTTTTTTAAGGATTCCAAGAGAAATTGGATCTACAGCCGCAACAAAGGTTGTCTTCTTACCCCTATGAGCAACTTCACCTATTGTCTTAAGATCTTCAATTATTCCAAAGAAGTTTGGACTTTGAACTATTACAGCAGCAGTGTTGTCATTAACCAAGCCTTCCAATGCTTCAACATCAGTAACTCCATCCTTAACATCAACTTCAATAACCTTAAGGTTCTGTACATGTGCATATGTTTGAAGGATTTTTCTTGCATCTGGCTTGACTGATCTAGATATAATAATCTCATCTTTTCTAGAATATGCAGCTGCCATTAATGCTGCTTCAACTATAGCTGTTCCTCCATCATATAATGATGCATTTGCTGAGTCCATACCTGTTAAATTCGCAATTAAAGTTTGGAACTCAAAAATATATTGTAGTGTTCCCTGGCTGATTTCAGGTTGATATGGCGTATATGATGTATAATACTCACTTCTTGAAATAATATGATTTATTATCGAAGGAATATAATGATCATAAGCTCCTGCACCTAAAAAGCTAGTTAATTTGCTTAATGAACAGTTTTTATCTGCTAGCTCTTTTAAATAATTAGTAACTTCCAATTCACTTTTAGCGTTTGGAAGGTCTATCTCTCTATTTAGATGAACATCTTTTGGAATATCATCAAATAATTGATCTACACTTTCAAGGCCAATGGCCTTTAGCATCTCCTGAATATCTTCAGGAGTGTTTGCAATGTATGGATGCATATATTATACCTCCTCAGCTAAAAACTTTTCGTAATCCTCACTAGTCATTAACTCTTCTACTTCATCCTTGTCAGTTAATTCTATTTTAACCATCCAGTTCTCGTATGGATCTGCATTTAGAAGAGCTGGATCATCTACTAATTCTTCGTTAATAGCCACTACTTTTCCTCCTACTGGAAGGTATACATCTGATGCAGCTTTTACTGACTCTACTGCTGCAAAAGCTTCTTCTCTTTCAAACTCATCATCAACTTCTGGTAGTTCAACATAAACGATATCTCCAAGATGATGTTGTGCATAATCAGCAATACCTACATATGCTTCGTTACCTTCAACTTTAACCCACTCGTGATCCTTTGAATAAAATAATCCTTTTACAACTTTCTCCATTATTAACCCTCCTATTTATTTTCTTTTAAGAAATTTTTTGCTAATTACTTTAGCTTTAGCGAACTTGTTTCTTATCTTAACATCAATTTCAGTATCTAAGTCCGTAAATCTAGTATCAATCAAAGCATTACCAATTATTCTACCAAGAGTAGGACTCTTGTAACCAGTGGTAACATGACCGATCTTTTCTCCATCCTTATAGATTTCATAACCCTCTCTAGCAATTCCTCTGTCTACTAGTTCGAAACCTACAAGCTTTCTTTTTAGTCCTTCGCTCCATTGTTTATTAAGAGCTTCTTTACCAATAAAATCAGATTCTTTATCAAGTTTTACAAAATATTTGAATCCTGCCTCCAATGGAGTTATTTCATCGTCAAACTCATGACCATAAAGTGGAAGTGATGCTTCAAATCTAAGGGTATCTCTACATCCTAAACCTGTTGGTTTTATACCTTCTTCTTTTCCAGCTTCCAGTATAGCATTCCAAACTTTAACGATTCCGTCATTGTCACCATAAACTTCAAATCCATCTTCTCCAGTGTAACCGGTTCTTGAAACCATACATTTTACTCCTGCAACATCTACATCTCTCTTTAAATGGAAGAATTTAATCTGTGATAAATCATAATCTGTCAACTTTTGTAAGACTTTCTGAGCTAATGGACCTTGAATAGCAACCTCACCAACTGAATCAGAAATATTTTCGATTTCAACATCGAAGTCACCTTTGTGCTCAGTTATCCACTTATGATCCTTATCTGTGTTTGAAGCATTGACTACTAGGTATAAAAACTCTTCATCATAACGATATACTAGTAGGTCATCAACAACTCCACCTGTTGGATGGCACATTAAAGTATAGATTATTTGATTATCTACCAAAGTTGATATATCATTTGTCATTAGATAATTTACAAATTTAACTGCATCTTTACCTTTTACTGTAATTTCTCCCATATGTGATACGTCAAAAAGACCAGCAGCGTTTCTTACCGCTTCATGCTCTGGTACTAGTCCCTCATACTCCACTGGTAGATACCATCCAGCATAATCAACAACATTTCCCCCAAGCTTAACATGTTCATCATATAAAGGGGTTTTTTTTGCGCTCATTTAATCACTCCTTCCCAATTTTTATGATATAATTTAGACACTACAACTATTCTACCCTAATGTTTTTGGATTAAACTTATGTCAAAAACTTAAAAATTTGCAAAATTACAATAATAATGGGTAGTATGATTTCATTATACCTAAGGAGGATTTCTTATGCAATACCGTTATTTTACAAGGGATAAGTTAAAAATTTCACTATTAGGCTTTGGGTGTATGCGCTTCCCCATACTTGAAAATGATCCGGGGAAGATAGATGAAATACCAGCTAAACTAATGTTAGAAAGGGCAATACAAGAAGGTGTTAACTACATAGATACTGCATACCCTTATCATTCAGGTACTTCTGAGGCTTTTGTAGGCACAGTATTAAAGAATGGTTTAAGAGATAAGGTTAATCTTGCAACAAAAAGTCCTGTTTGGCTAATGGAAAAGCATGAGGATTTCATGAAATATCTAGATGAACAGCTCGTTAATTTAGAAACAAACTATGTAGATTTCTATTTGCTCCATGCCTTAAATAAGAATTCTTTTGAAAAAATTCTTTCTTTAGACGTATTTAAATTCATTAAAGAGGCCAAAGAATCAGGAAAAATTAAATACATTGGATTTTCATTCCATGATGAATTACCTGTTTTTAAAACTATAATTGATGCATATAATTGGGATTTTTGCCAGATACAACTAAACTATATGGACAGAGATTACCAAGCTGGTTTGGAGGGCCTTGAATATGCTAAGGCTAGAGGTATAGACGTAGTGGTTATGGAACCTCTAAAAGGAGGCAAGTTATCTCTCCCATCTGATGAAGTAAAGAAAATTTTCCTTAAGTCAGATAGAAATATAAGTGCATCTGCTTGGGCACTAAAATGGGTTGAAGCTCAAGACGGGGTTAAGGTTGTTTTAAGTGGAATGTCAAATATGGACCACGTCCTGGATAATATATCAACCTACAGCGATTCTAAGGCCCTTACAGAGGATGAATTAAGATTAGTTGACGATGTTACCCAAGTGTATAAAAAAAGCTTTAAAGTTGGTTGTACGGCTTGCAAGTATTGTCTACCTTGTCCATCTGATGTAAGTATACCTACCATATTTGAATTGTATAATAATATCTTTGTGTATGGAACTGAGGATCAATCCAAAGATGCCTACAAAAGACAGCAAGAATTAAAAAAAGATGTGAGTCAATGCATAGAGTGTGGAGCCTGTGAACAAATTTGTCCACAGCATTTAGAAGTAATTTCATTGCTTAAGGATGCTCATAGCCATTTAATATAGTCAATCTAAGGATTAAAGATTATATTTAGTCCACATTATCCACAATCCACAGTGGATAATTGAAGCAATTACAATTATCACACGAATTCAATTATTCATAAAAATCCAGGAATATATAAGTTCCTGGATTTATCTATTCTATCTAATATTTATAATAGAGTATCATCTTCACCATCTAAAATCTTTCTTAGTACTTTCTCAATATTTTCTTGAGACTGAGCTCCTGAAATAAGGTACTTATTATTTATTACAAGACTGGGTACACTTCTGACCCCATATTTTTGACCTAGTTGCAAGTCTTCCAATACTTTAGCTTCAGTGTCACTTTTTTCAAACTGTATCTTCCATTCAGAGAGTGAAACACTTGTCTGTCCAACAGCTTCTTCTAAAACTAAAACATCTTCAATATTTTTATTTTCTACAAATAATTTATACTGGATTTCATCAAATACTTCCCAATAAGCGCTCTCTCCTCCTATTATACCAGCTGCTTTTGCAGCAATCAGTCCTGGCCTTGAAATAGGAAAATCAAAATCTGTCAATCGCATTCCTTCAATATTAAATCTATGCTCATCATCATTAGTATTTGCATGGACCCAGTGATTCAAGACTTCACTTTTAACAGCTTCACGAGAGCCAAAGCTTTTAACATAATCATCGCCATCCCAACCCAATGCAAATGATCGATGAATAATGTCTAAATTACCTAGCTTCGTTTCTATCTTATGAATTCTTGCAGACATGGGAAAGCAAAAACTACAAACTACATCATGGAAAAACTCTATTTTAATCATAACTATCTCCTCTTATCTTGATTTTTAATATATATACCCAGAAACAATAATCTTGATAATTAATCTCAATTAAAAATGCACATAAAAATGGAGCCAGTCATTATGGCTCCATTACTTAATTTATAAAAATTATCTCTTACTAAATTGTGGACTTCTTCTTGCTTTCTTAAGACCATATTTCTTTCTTTCAACCATTCTTGGATCTCTTGTAAGGTGTCCAGCTTTTTTAAGTAAAGGTCTAAGTTCTAAATCTGCCTCTAAAAGTGCTCTTGCTATACCATGTCTTATTGCTCCAGCCTGTCCTGTGAATCCTCCACCATGAACATTAACAAAAACATCATACTTATCTGCAGTTTCAGTTATAGTCAAAGGCTCTTTTGCAACTACTTTCAATGTTTCGTAGTTGAAGTATTCATCGATATCTCTATTGTTAATTGTTATCTTTCCGTTTCCTGGTAATAATCTAACTCTTGCAACTGAAGTTTTTCTTCTTCCAGTTCCCCAAAATTGTGCTACTGCCATTTAAAGTCCTCCCTTCTTCACCTAATTAAAATTCGTATACTTCTGGTTTTTGAGCTTCGTGTCCGTGCTCAGTACCTCTGTATACTTTTAATTTTCTATACATACTTCTACCAAGACTATTTTTTGGAAGCATACCTTTAACAGCTAGCTCAATAATCTTCTCTGGATTCTTCTCCATTAATGTTGCATATGGAACTTGTCTTAATCCTCCAGGATACCCAGTGTGGTAAGTGTAGTTCTTTTGGCTTAATTTTTTTCCTGTTAATTTTATTTTATCAGCATTTATTACGATTACGAAATCACCTGTGTCAACATGTGGTGTATAGATAGCTTTATTCTTTCCTCTAAGGATTGTAGCGATTTCAGTAGCTAGTCTTCCTAATACTTTTCCTTCAGCATCTATAATATACCATTTTCTTTCAATTTCATTTGGTTTTGCCATGTAGCTTTTCATCTATTTCCCTCCTAACAACGACGTTTTACGATTTAGGTGAGTATTTACTAAAAAGTTTCCGGGCTTCTTTTTAAACACTCTTATATATTCTAATACAAGTAAATACCAATGTCAACAAGGATTTTACTTGTAGAATACTTTTTCTAAAAATAATCCTTGTGCTGGAGCAGTATGCCC
The DNA here is from genome assembly GCA_964575895.1 of uncultured Tissierellaceae bacterium. GTDB lineage: Bacteria > Bacillota > Clostridia > Tissierellales > Tissierellaceae > Gudongella. Next base: position 35,628 of record CAZNTE010000012.1, read on the forward strand.
TGCACAATTTCTGTTTTCTTGCTTAATTGTCCATGGAATTGAGTCAGCAGGTCTAAGTCCTGCTCCAATTTCAATCAAAGTCCCAACCATTATTCTAACCATATTTCTTAAAAATGAATTTCCCTCTACTATTATATCTATCATTTCACCCTTTTGCTTAATGTCTACAGAATAAACTGTTCTTATGGATGTCTTTATTGAACTCCTTCTTCCTCTGAAGGACTTATAATCAAAAGTACCAATAAAGTCATTGGCTGCTTGTCGCATTTTTTCAACATCCAATTGATATGTTACATGATAGGAAAAATTTCTAATTAAAGGTCTTTCAACTAAACCATTGAAAATCCTATACCTGTACCTTTTATGAGTTGCACTAAATCTAGCATTAAATGTGTGATCAACTTCCTGAGATGATTGAACTCTTATATCATCTGGCAGTTCATTATTAAGTACAAACCTAAACTTATCTCCAGGAATATTTGAGGTAGTAAAAAAATTAGCTACCTGCCCTAAGGCGTGAACTCTAGCATCAGTCCTACCTGCTGCCTTTAGTTTAACTTTTTCCTTAGTCGCCTTAAAAATTGCTTTTTCAATTTCTTCCTGAATAGAAGGATATTTTTCTTGTGCTTGCCAGCCGTTGTAGTTTGTTCCATCATATTCTATGACTAATATTATGTTTCTCATTAGATCACCAAATACCTAGTAGAAATAATAAATCCAAAGAACACTACCATACTGAAAAGTACAACATAGTCCCTACTTCTAAATTTCAACTCATTTAATCTAGTTCTACCTTCTCCGCCTCTATAGCATCTAGCCTCCATGGCTGTTGCCAGCTCATCTGCTCTTCTGAAAGCATTTATGAACAGTGGAACCAATAAGGGAACTAAGTTTCTAGCTCTGCTTAAAATATTTCCAGATTCAAAATCTGCACCCCTTGCCATTTGGGCCTTCATAATCTTATCAGTTTCTTCCAATAAGGTAGGTATGAATCTAAGAGCGATGGTCATCATCATAGCCAGCTCATGGGCTGGAAGTCCTATCTTCTTAAATGGAGAAAGTAGTCTTTCAATCCCATCAGTTAAAGCGATAGGTGATGTAGTTAGTGTAAGTAATGATGTTCCTGTTATAAGAAAGACAAGTCTTAATGCCATGAATACAGATTGCCTTAAGCCTTCCTTAGTTATTGTAAGAGGTCCAATTTCAAATAGGACTTCTCCCTTGGTCAGGAACAAGTTAATTGCAAAGGTAATAAGGATTATAAACATTAAAGGTTTTAATCCTTTTATTATAAACTTTAAGGGTAACTTAGCCACTGATATAATAGTTCCAATAAATGCAACTACTAATATATAAGGCCAGAAGGATGTAACGAAAAATAAAGATGCAATAAACATTGCAACAATTACAATCTTTACCCTTGGGTCTAATTTATGAATAATTGATGTTCCTGGGAAATATTGTCCAATAGTTATATCTTTAAGCATCCCTATTACTCCTTAAGTATTTTAATATCTCTTCTTTTGCTTCTTCTATGGTTAATACATCATCCTTCACATCATGACCTAATGATTTGAACCTTCTCATAAACTTAGTAATCTGAGGAATACCAAGTCCCATTGACTCTAGTTGGTCTGCTTTACTAAATACTTCTCTGGTTGTTCCTGTCATGGCAACTTTACTTTTATGCATGACAAAAATCCTGTTAACCAACCTAGCAATGTCCTCCATGCTGTGTGACACAAGGATAATAGTAATGTTTTCTTTCTCATATAGGTTTCTTATTTCATCGAGGATGTCATCTCTTCCCCTTGGATCTAGCCCAGCTGTTGGCTCATCTAATACCAGAACCTTTGGTTTCATAGCAACCACTCCAGCTATGGCAACTCTCCTCTTTTGACCGCCTGATAATTCAAATGGAGATCTTTCTTTCAGTGTTTCAAAATCTAATCCAACTAATTCCATGGCATTTCTGACTCGTTCATCAACTTCCTCATCAGATAATCCTAAATTCTTAGGACCAAATGCTATATCCTTATATATGGTTTCTTCAAATAATTGATGCTCTGGGTATTGAAATACCAAGCCCACCTTCTGTCTTATTTCCTTCATCTTTGTATCTTTATCAGATAAACTCTTTCCATCGATTATAATCTCACCTGATGTTGGTTTCATCAAGCCGTTTAAGTGTTGTACTAATGTTGACTTTCCTGATCCAGTATGACCAATTAAACCGATAAACTCGCCTTCATTTACTTCCAGATTAACATCATCTAGAGCTTTCTTTTCAAATGGAGTCCCTGGATTATAAGTATAATTAACATTCTTTAATTGAATAATCATAATAAATTAACCAGCTCCTCCACAGATAAAATATCATCACTAAATGCGTAACCCTCTTTATTAAGCTCAAATACCAATTCAGTAACCTGAGGAACATCAAGGCCTAAGATCTTTAATTTCTCAACTTGGCTAAATATTTCCTTGGGAGTACCAAGCATTACTGCTTCTCCTTCATTCAAAACCATTACCCTGTCTGCCTCAACAGCTTCGTCCATAAAATGAGTGATAAGTATAATAGTTTTACCTTTTTCTTTATTTAGTTTCTTAATGGTTTCCATTACTTCCAATCTTCCAACTGGATCTAGCATGGCAGTTGGTTCATCAAAAATTATGCAGTCAGGTTCCATTGCAAGTATGCCAGCAATGGCGACTCTTTGTTTTTGTCCCCCTGATAATAGATGGGGTGCATGATTCTTATATTCTGTCATTTCAACAGTTTCAAGGGCATCATCTACTCTTTTTCTAAGTTCACTTTGAGGAACGCCCAAATTCTCAGGTCCAAATGCAACATCTTCTTCTACTATTGTTGCTACTATTTGATTGTCAGGATTTTGGAATACCATACCCGCTGTAGATCTAATGTCCCAAATTTTATCCTCATCTCTGGTGTTTAATCCATTGACAAAAATATTGCCACTTGAGGGCATAATAAGACCATTAATCATCTTGGCTAAAGTAGACTTTCCTGATCCATTGTGTCCTAAGACAACCAAAAACTCTCCTTGTTTTATGTCAATAGATAGGTCTTTAACAGCAAGTTGAATACTTTCATCTATATACGAGCTATATTCAAAACTAACATTTTCAATTTTTACCATAATTTCATCGTTCATCTTATAACCTCTATTAAATATTTGTAATTTCCTTCCTTAATATAACATATGGATACCCTTATTTCAATTGTACATTCAGTTTATAGAAGGAATTTGATGTTTAAAACTAAAGGGACTAAGCTCAAACTTAATCCCCCTCCCTTTATACTAGTTCTAATATAGCTATTTCTGCTCCATCTCCACGACGAGGACCCATTTTTAATACCCTTGTATAGCCACCATTTCTAGTTGCATATTTTGGAGCTATTTCATCGAATAGTTTCTTTACTACATCTTCATCGTATATAAAAGCTAAAGCTTGTCTTCTAGCATGTAAATCTCCTCTTTTACCAAGAGTTATCATTTTATCAGCCATTCTCTTTGTTTCTTTAGCTCTAGTTACTGTAGTTTCGATTCTTTCTTCTCTTAATAATGATGTGACTTGATTTCTCAACATCGCTTTTCTATGAGCTGTAGGACGACCAAGTTTTCTTAATGTTGTCACATTTATCCCTCCTTCTTGCTTAAATTACTCATCACTGTTTTTAAGACCTAAACCTAATTCAGCAAGTTTTCTTTGGACCTCTTCAAGAGACTTCTTCCCTAAGTTTCTTACCTTCATCATATCGTCTTCAGTTTTTTGTGTGAGTTCTTCAACCGTATTGATTGCTGCTCTCTTAAGACAATTGTAACTACGTACAGAAAGGTCTAATTCTTCTACGGTCATTTCCAATACTTTTTCTTTCTTATCTTCTTCTTTTTCCACCATTATTTCAACATCACTTACGTGTTCTGTTAAACCAATAAATAGATTAAGATGCTCTGTCAATATTTTAGCTCCCAATGAAGTTGATTCATCAGCGCTCATTGTTCCGTTAGTCCAAACTTCTAAAACCAGTTTGTCATAGTCAGTTATTTGGCCAACTCTAGTATTTTCAATATGGTAATTAACTTTAGTTACCGGGGTAAAAGATGAGTCAACTGGAATAACTCCAACTGGTTGTCCATCCTTTTTATTCTTTTCTGCAACAGAGTAACCACGACCTTTTATAAGCTCCAGTTCTATATACAATCTACCGTCTTCATTTACTGTTGCTATATATTGATCTTGATTTATTATCTCAACTTCCATTCCTGTTGCTATATCTCCAGCAGTTACAACCTTTGGACCTTCAACATCGATTATCATTGTTACTGGTTCCTCAGCATGCATTCTGGCTGAAATCTCCTTGATGTTTAGAATAATTTCTGGCACATCTTCTAGAACACCAGGTATGGTTGCAAATTCATGTAATACCCCCTGAATTTTAACAGAAGATATCGCTGCACCAGGTAATGATGAAAGCAATACTCTTCTTAGAGAATTGCCTAAGGTTGTACCATAACCTCTTTCCAAAGGCTCTACTACAAACTTGCCATAGCTTCCATCTTCACTTAATTCCATAATTTCAATTCTAGGTTTTTCGATTTCTATCATTAATCAAACCCTCCTTGATTTTTATATAGTTTTACCGGACGAGGGCAACTGATACTGTTATATCAATTATTTAGAATATAACTCTACGATTAGATGTTCTTCAACTGGAATGTCTATATCTTCTCTAGTTGATTCAGCTACGATTGTTCCTCTTAGTTTCTCAATATCTATATTTATCCATGGTACTGTATTACCGTTGTGGTTTTCAGCTATAGCTTTGAATTTCTCGCTACCACGGCTTTTTTCTTTAACTTCAATAACATCTCCAACAGTTGTTAAAAGTGAAGGAATGTTTACTTTATTCCCGTTTAATAAGAAATGACCATGTGTTACAAGTTGTCTAGCTTCTGCTCTTGAAGCTGCTAAACCCATTCTGTAAACAACATTATCTAAACGAGACTCTAATATTTTAAATAGGTTCTCACCTGTGATTCCTTTTTCTTTATCTGCCATTAAGAAATACTTTGACATTTGAGATTCAGAAATTCCATAGAATCTTCTTACCTTTTGCTTTTCTCTCAACTGCACTCCGTATTCTGTTACTTTCTTTCTTGATTGACCGTGTTGTCCAGGAGCGAAATTTCTCTTATTCAATGCACATCTATCAGTGTAGCATCTGTCTCCCTTAAGGAATAATTTAGTTCCCTCTCTACGGCACAATCGGCATACTGGCCCTGTATATCTTGCCATCCTTAATTACACCTCCTATTATACTCTTCTTCTCTTCGGTGGTCTACAACCATTGTGCGGAATTGGGGTAACATCCTTAATCATGCTAACTTCTAGCCCTGATGCTTGAAGTGATCTGATTGCTGCCTCTCTTCCTGATCCAGGTCCCTTTACGAAAACCTCTACTACCTTTAATCCATGTTCCATAGCTTTTTTAGCTGCTTCCTCTGCACATTGTTGAGCTGCATAAGGAGTGGATTTTCTTGACCCTCTGAATCCTAACTGACCAGCACTTGCCCAGGAAATTACATTTCCTTGTGTATCAGTTAATGTTACCATTGTATTATTAAATGTAGAAGAAATATGCGCTTGACCTCTCTCGATATTCTTACGTTCTCTTCTTCTAACACGCGTTGCTTTACCTTTTTTTGGTGCCATCTAGTTCCCCTCCTTTACTTACTTCTTCTTAGATACAAGTCTTCTAGGACCTTTTCTTGTCCTTGCATTTGTCTTTGTTCTTTGTCCTCTTACTGGAAGACCTCTCTTATGTCTTAACCCTCTGTAACAGTTTATTTCTTTTAATCTCTTTATATTTAAAGCGATATCTCTTCTTAAATCTCCTTCTACATGGTAAGTATCGATTACTGCTCTTAAGTTTGAAACTTCAGTTTCAGTAAGATCTTTTACTCTAGTGTCAGGATTAACTCCAGCTTTGCTTAAAATTTCGTTTGATCTAGTACGACCAATCCCGAAAATATATGTCAAACCAATTTCAACTCTCTTGTCTCTTGGTAAGTCCACGCCTGCAATTCTAGCCATTAAAGTCTACACCTCCTATTTTAAAATCCTTATTAACCTTGCTTTTGTTTATGTTTAGGATTTTCACAGATAACCATTACTCTTCCTTTTCTTTTAATGATTTTACATTTTTCACACATCTTCTTAACAGATGGTCTCACTTTCATAATAATCCCTCCTATGCTACTTGTTTCGCCAGGTTATCCTGCCTCTTGTTAAATCGTAGGGCGATAGTTCAACTGTTACAGTATCTCCAGGAAGGATTCGGATGTAATTCATCCTCAATTTCCCAGAAATGTGGGCTAAAATTTCATGTCCATTTTCAAGCCTTACTTTAAATATGGCATTGGGTAGTGCATCTACCACCGTACCTTCAACCTCTATAACATCTTCTTTTTTAGCCATTGGATTTCGAACCTCCTGTTCAACTTAATATTAGAAACTCTTATTGAAAGGTTCTAAAATTTTCCTAATATATGAGTTATTTATCTTTACGCTATTCTCTAACTTTTCTTTGAATTCTGGTATGACAGTATTAAATACAATAAGATGTTTTATCTTTTTCTTTTTAGGACTGTCTAACTTTCGCAAGTCACCGTCAACCACATAGACAAATTGATTGTCTATAATATCCAAGATCAAAAATATTCTACCTTTGTCACGTCCAGCTCTTGACTTTACCACCTGACCGATGGAAATGTCACTAGTTGAATCCATTATATTCACCTCTTTAAGTTGTTAACTAAAGGTCAACCTTTAGTTGTTTATCCAGTTCTTCAGATATAACAGTAAATACTGCATCTATTGCCTGGGTACCATCAACATTTAGCAACAGACATTTCTGGTTATAATACTCTATTAAAGGTTTGGTTTGTTCCATATAAACCCCTATCCTAGTAGATACGGTTTCTTCAACATCATCATCTCTTTGATAAAGCACACCATTGTCTTTGTCACAAATGCCTTCAACTTTTGGAGGATTAAATTTAATATGATATGTGGCTCCACATTCCTTACAAATTCTCCTACCTACTGCTCTTTCAATTAAAATATCAGCATCTGCATCAATATTAATAACTCTGTCCAGGTTTATACCCATTTTTTCAAGTTCGGAATCCAATGCTTCAGCTTGATTAACTGTTCTTGGAAAACCATCCAATAGAAAACCTTGCTTGCAGTCATCCTTCAGCAGCCTATCTTTTACTATTGATACTACTAAAGCGTCTGGCACTAGAAGACCTTTATCCATGTAGGATTTTGCTTCTTGACCTAGTGCAGTTCCTTCTTTAATATTGGCTCTGAATATATCCCCAGTAGATATATGGGGTATTCCGTATTTTTCTACTATATTCGATGCCTGAGTACCCTTACCTGCTCCTGGAGGACCTAGTAATACTAATCTCATAATCTCATCTCCTATAGTTTATTTTAAAAATCCTTTATAATGTCTCATAAGCATTTGTGATTCGATTTGTTTTACAGTTTCAAGTGCAACCCCTACTACAATTATTATTGCTGTTCCTCCGAAGTTAATATTCATATCGAATATCTTTGAAAGGAATATTGGCAATGATGCTAAGATTGCAAGTGATAAACCTCCAACAAATACAATTCTGTTTACTACTTTATTTAAGTAGTCTCCTGTTGGTCTACCAGGTCTAATTCCTGGAATAAAACCACCATTTTGCTGTAAGTTCTTAGAGTATTCTACTGTATTAAACTGAACTGCAGTGTAGAAATATGTGAAGAATACTATTAAAAGAACATTTAATATTGTGTAAACCCACACTCCAACAGATCCCGCTGGTGTTAGGTATTTTTCTATCCATTGAACAACTCCACCTTGCGAAAACAAGGATAAAGTTTGTGGAAGAGCTAGTAAAGATGATGCAAAGATTACTGGGATTACCCCTGCCATTAATACCTTTATTGGTATATGTGTACTTTGTCCACCATACATTTTTCTCCCAACAACTCTCTTAGCATACTGAACTGGAATTTTTCTTTCCCCTTCTTGTAGTGCAACTACGAAAGCTATTATTGCTAACATAACTAATCCAAATATTAGTACTGTTATTACACTTAATTCTCCAATACTTACTAGTTTGAAAGTACTTATAAAGTCTGAAGGTAATTTAGATATGATTCCGATAAAGATTAGAAGTGAAATACCATTTCCAATTCCTTTTTCAGTAATCAACTCTCCAACCCACATAAGAAATGCCGTACCAGCAACCATTGATAAAATTACAATACTTGTTTGCATCACATTGGTAGTCTCCAATGCACCTCTAAACAACCCGAAGGTATAACCAAAAGCTTGTACTCCTGCAAGTACTATTGCACCATATCTTGTGTAGCGATTGATTTTTTTCTTTCCTTCTTCTCCTTCTTTAGCCAGCTCTTCCAACTTAGGAATTGCAATTGTTAGTAATTGAAGGATAATTGATGCTGTAATATAGGGATAGATGTTGGTTGCAAATATACTGAAGCTACTGAAAGTTCCCCCTGCCATCATATCTAGGAATTGTAAAATTCCACCTTGACTAGCATTAAATATATTACTGATGATCTCTTTGTTCATATAAGGAACTGGTATTGCTGCTCCCAGTCTTACAACTAATAACATTAACATTGTAAAGATCATCTTTTTTCTAATGTCTGGAATCCTCCAAGCATTCCTTAAGGTTGAAAGCATCTATATCACCTCAACCTTTCCGCCTGCAGCTTCAATTTTCTCTACCGCTGTTTTGCTAAACTTTTGTGCTTGTACTGTTAACTTCACATTAAGTTCGCCTTCTCCAAGAACTTTAACTCCGTCCTTAGCTTTTCCCTTCTTTACGATTCCCTCTTGGAAAAGTAATTCTGGAGTAACTACTGTATTTTCTTCAAATCTATTTAAATCTTCAAGATTAACTATCGCATATACTGTAGCGAAGATATTGGTAAAACCTCTCTTTGGTATTCTTCTAAATAAAGGCATTTGGCCACCTTCAAATCCAGGTCTAACTCCTCCACCTGATCTTGCATTCTGACCTTTGTGTCCCTTTCCAGATGTTTTTCCAAGACCAGATCCAGTTCCTCTACCAAGTCTTTTTCTGGCTTTAGATCCTCCGCCATCATTTGGTCTTAAATCATTTAGTTTCAATTGGTACACCTCCTTTATTAGTCTATAACTTCAACCATGTAGTTTACTTGATGTATCATACCTCTAATTTGAGGGGTATCATTCTTTTCCACTACTTGACCGATTTTCCTTAATCCAAGGGCTTTGACTGTTTTTCTGTGGGTTTCAGGTCTTCCAATAAGACTTTTAACCAGCTTAATTTTGATCATAGTCATTTTTTTCCCCCCTATCCTAATATTTCTTCTACGGTTTTTCCTCTTAATCTTGCAACATCTTCTGCACGCTTCAAGCCTTTAAGAGCTTCCATAGTAGCATTTACTACATTTCTTGGGTTATTAGTTCCCAATGATTTTGTTCTGATATCTCTAATTCCTACTAACTCACAAACAGCACGAACTGCTCCTCCTGCTATAACTCCAGTACCTTCTGTAGATGGTTTTAGAAGAACTCTACCAGCTCCATAAATACCTGTAATTTCGTGAGGGATAGTAGTTCCAACTAGAGGCACTTTTATTACGTGTTTCTTGGCATCTTGTATTGCTTTTCTAATCGCTTCTGGCACTTCCAGAGCTTTAGCCATTCCAACTCCAACATGACCGTTCTCGTCTCCAACAACAACAAGAGCACTGAATCTAAAGTTTCTACCGCCCTTTACTACTTTAGTAACACGGTTAATACTAACAACTCTCTCTTTTAAATCTAACTCGCTTGCATCTATATATGAACGTTCCATTTATTCCCCTCCTTCTATTAGAATTTAAGTCCAGCTTCTCTCGCTCCATCAGCTAGCTCTTTAACTCTTCCGTGATATAAATATCCACCTCTATCAAATACCACTTCTTCAATACCCTTATCTAGGGCTTTTTTACCTATTGCTATTCCAACAGCTTTAGCTGCTTCCTTATTCTTAGTTGAAGTAAGGCCTAATGATTTATCTAGTGTAGAAGCTGCTACTAGTGTGTTACCAGCTACATCATCTATGATTTGTGCATAAATGTGACTACCGCTTCTGTAGATATTCAATCTTGGCTTAGTAGGAGTGCCAGATACTTTTTGCCTTACTCTAATATGTCTAACTTTTCTTGTTTGATTTTTATCCATTTTCTTTAGCAAATTTGTTCACTCCTTTCTACTTACCTGTTTTACCAACCTTACGTCTGATAACCTCATCAGAGTACTTAATACCTTTTCCTTTATATGGCTCAGGCTTTCTAAAGTCTCTAATCTTAGCTGCATAGTTTCCAACTAGTTGCTTATTGATACCCTTAACAATAATCTTGTTAGGAGCTGGTACTTCTACTTCGATACCTGCTGGATCTTCTAATTCAATTGGATGTGAATATCCAAGTGTTAGAACTAGTTTGTTTCCATTTTTTGCAGCTCTATAACCAGTACCAATGATATCTAAAGTTTTGCTATAACCTTCTGTTACACCTATAACCATGTTAGAAATCAATGTTCTTGATAATCCATGTAAGGATTTGTGCTTTTTAATTTCTGAAGGTCTAACTACGTTTAATACTCCGTCTTCTATTTTTATTTCCATATCAGGACTTATTTGCTCTGAAAGCTGTCCTTTAGGACCTTTAACTTCAACAAAGTTCTTTTCATCAATTTTAATTTCTACGCCATTTGGTAGATTAATTGGTTTTAATCCTATTCTTGACATGAGTGCACCTCCTGTTCCAATAATCTAGCAATTTATTACCATACGTAACAAATTACTTCTCCACCCACATTTTCTTTTCTAGCTTCCTTATCAGTCATAATTCCTTTTGATGTTGATAGAACAGCAATACCTAAGCCACCAAGTACTCTAGGAATTTCATTGCTCTTAACATAAACCTTTAATCCAGGCTTAGAAATTCTCTTGATTCCGCTAATTACCTTCTCACTATTCTTTCCATATTTTAAATCTATTCTTATGATTCCTTGCTTGCCATCTTCTATTACATCAAAACCCTTAATGAAACCTTCGTTTGTAAGGATTTGAGCTAATTCCTTCTTTATATTAGAAGCGGGAACATCAACTGAATCGTGTTTCGCATTGTTACCATTTCTAATTCTCGTTAACATATCCGCGATTGGGTCTGTCATCATGTTTTGTTACCTCCTTTCATAACCTTAGCATTACCAGCTAGCTTTTTTAACTCCAGGGATCTGACCCTTATAAGCTAATTCTCGAAAACAGATACGGCAAATACCATATTTTCTTAAATAGGCGTGAGGTCTACCACATAGTTTACATCTATTATATTCTTGTGTGCTAAACTTTTGTTTTCTTTGTTGTTTAGCAATCATTGATTTTTTTGCCAAATTTTTCCCCTCCTCTTTTACTTTTTAAAGGGCATTCCCATTTTCTCTAAGAATACTCTAGCTTCCTCATCAGTCTTAGCAGTTGTAACAATTACAACATCCATACCTCTGATTGATTCTACCTTATCATATTCGATTTCAGGGAACATAAGCTGTTCTTTAATACCCATGGCATAGTTTCCTCTTCCATCGAAAGATGTATCACTAACGCCTCTAAAGTCTCTAACTCTAGGTAGGGCAATATTCATTAATTTATCTAAAAAGTCGTACATTCTTTCGCCTCTAAGTGTTACCTTAGCTCCGACCTTCATTCCTTCTCTTAACTTAAAGTTCGCAACTGATTTCTTAGCTGTAGTAACAAGTGCTTTTTGACCAGTGATCATCTCCAACTCTTTTACTGCTGACTCAAGAGCTTTTGGATTGTCTCTAGCTTCTCCGATTCCCATATTAATAACAACTTTTTCTAATCTTGGAACTTCATTAACATTACTGTAACTGAATTTTTCCATCATAGAGCTTACAACTTCTTCTCTATACTTAACTTTTAATCTGGAAGTCATTCCATTACCTCCTCTCTACTATGATTATTTATCTAGAACTACTCCACATTTTTTGCAAACTCTTACTTTTGTACCATCTTTTTGTACCTGGTATCCTACTCTTACACCAGCCTTGTCCTTATCGCAATAGAACATAACTTTAGCTATATTTATTGGTCCTTCGAACTTAACAATTCCACCTGGTTTTGTTGGGCCAGCTGGCTTTTGGTGTTTAGTAACCATATTTACGCCTTCAACGATAACTTTGTCTTCTTTAGGCATAGCCTTTAATACTTTTCCAGTTTTACCTTTATCTTTTCCAGATATTACTACTACTGTATCTCCACTTTTAATGTGCATACTCTACACCTCCTCTTATAGTACTTCCGGTGCTAAGGATATAATTTTCATGTAGTTACCTCTTCTTAGTTCCCTAGTTACAGGTCCAAATATACGAGTTCCTACTGGATTTTTATCATCTTTTATAATAACAGCTGCGTTGTCATCGAACTTAATGTATGTTCCATCTTGTCTTCTTACGCCTGCCTTAGTCCTTACAACAACCGCTTTAACAACTTGTCCTTTTTTTACAACTCCACCTGGTGTTGCACTTTTAACCGTACAAACAACTACATCACCAACACTGGCATATTGCTTGTTTGTGCCACCAAGCACTCTTATAACCAATACTTCCTTAGCTCCGGAATTATCAGCTATTCTCATGCGGCTTTCCGTTTGAATCATTTAGAATACCTCCCTTCGCTTTTAAGTCCTATTTAGCTTTTTCTATTATACCAACGACTCTCCATCTTTTGTCCTTGCTAAGTGGTCTAGTCTCCATTATTTCTACCTTGTCACCAATTCCACATTCATTATTCTCATCATGAGCTTTGAACTTAGTAGTTCTTTTTAATTGCTTCTTGTATAAAGGATGTGTAACAAATGTCTCGATTGAAACAACTACTGTCTTATCCATTTTGTCGCTTACTACTGTACCTTGTTTAACTTTACGATTTCCTCTTTCCATTTAGAGATTAAACCTCCTTCCTAATAGATAATTCTCTTTCTCGTACAATTGTTTTTACACGAGCGATATCTTTTCTAACTGAACTTATTCTCAAGGGGTTATCTAATTGACCTGTAGCCAATTGAAATCTCAAGTTAAAAAGCTCCGATTTTAAATCTACTAATTTAGTATTTAATTCTTGATCTGACATTTGGCGAATTTCTTTAGCTTTCATTAGCTTCACCACCCTTATCTTGCGTTTCTTCACGTGTTACGAACTTAGTTTTGATTGGTAATTTGTGAGCTGCAAGTCTCATAGCCTCTCTTGCATCCTCTTCAGATACACCACTCATTTCAAATAATACTCTGCCTGGTTTAACTACTGCTACCCAATACTCTGGTGATCCTTTTCCAGAACCCATACGAGTCTCAGCAGGTTTCTGTGTTACTGGTTTATCTGGGAATATTTTTATCCAGATATTTCCGCCCCTCTTAATGTATCTTGTCATAGCACGTCTTGCGGACTCTATTTGATTGGAAGTTATCCATGAAGCCTCTAAAGCTTGTAAGCCGAATTCACCATAAGTAATAGTGTTTCCTCTCATAGCTTTTCCTTTCATTCTTCCTCTATGAACTCTACGATGTTTTACTCTTTTAGGCATTAACATATTAATTTTCCTCCTTCCTACGGCAATAATCTATTCTTCTGTTGATTCTATAATCACTTTCTTTTCTACCTTTTTAGTAGGAAGAACTTCTCCTTTATATAGCCATACTTTTACTCCAAGTTTGCCATAAGTTGTGTTAGCTTCTGCAAATCCATAATCTATGTCAGCTCTTAAGGTTTGTAGAGGAATTGTACCCTCGCTATATCCTTCTGTTCTAGCCATGTCTGCTCCACCAAGTCTTCCTGCTACTGCAGTTTTAATTCCCTTTGCTCCTGATCTCATAGTTCTTTGAATTGCTTGTTTCATTGCTCTTCTGAAGGTTACCCTTCTTTCAAGTTGTGCAGCAATATTTTCAGCAACAAGTTGTGCATCTAGCTCTGGAACTTTGATTTCTTCAACATTAACTACTACACTTTTCTTAGTCATTTTTTCGATAGATACTCTTAGCTCTTCTACTCCTGATCCACCTCTACCAATTACCATTCCTGGCTTAGCTGTGAAAACAGTAACTTTGATTTTACTAGCAGCTCTCTCTATTTCTATTTTAGATACACCAGAGATAAACAGTTTTTCTTTGATGTATTCACGGATTTTAAAATCTTCTACTAAATACTCATTAAAAGTCTTCTTGTCAGCATACCATTTTGAATCCCAGTCCTTAATAATACCGACCCTTAGACCATGTGGGTTAACTTTTTGACCCATTAACTATCCCTCCTTTTCTACTCGCGTTCTTTTACTACTACTCCAATATGACTACTTCTTTTGATTATCGGATATGCCATACCTCTTGCCTTAGGTCTGAATCTCTTCATTCTTGGACCTTCGTTAGCGTATGCTTCTGATACAAAAAGATTGTCTCTATCTAAGTTAAAGTTGTTTTCAGCATTTGCAACAGCAGATTTTAATACTTTTTCAAGAGCTTTTGCACCTTTTTTCGGTGTAAACTTCAATATTGAAAGAGCTTCATCTACTTGCTTGCCTCTGATTTCATCACAAATGTAACCAACTTTAAGTGGTGAAATCCTAACATATTTAGCTATAGCTTTAGCTTCCATGATTATAACCTCCTTCATATTACTTTCTTACACCTGATGATTTTTCGTTCTTATCTACATGGCTTCTGAATGTTCTAGTTGATACAAACTCGCCTAGTTTATGACCTACCATATCTTCTGTTACATACACTGGAACGTGCTTTCTTCCATCATGTACTGCAATGGTATGACCTACCATTTGAGGGAATATAGTTGAACGACGTGACCAGGTTTTAATAACTTTCTTATCGTTTGTTTCGTTAAGAGCCTCCACTTTTTTAAGTAGATGATCATCGATAAATGGTCCTTTTTTAAGGGATCTACCCATATTTTTTTCCTCCTTTCAGAAGTACTATTTCGTTCTTCTTCTTACGATATATTTATCAGATTTCTTATTTTTCTTTCTAGTTTTGTATCCTAATGCTGGTTTGCCCCATGGTGTTGATGGTGCTGGCATACCTATTGGAGCTCTACCTTCTCCACCACCGTGTGGGTGATCTACTGGGTTCATGGCAGTACCTCTAACAGTTGGTCTGATACCCATATGTCTTGAACGTCCTGCTTTACCAATAGTTATATTCTCATGGTCTATATTTCCAACTTGTCCAATAGTAGCTCTACACTCAACTGGTACTAGTCTAAACTCACCTGAAGGAAGTTTAAGTTGTGCCATTTTACCTTCTTTTGCCATAAGTTGAGCTTCTGCTCCAGCTGAACGTACCATTTGAGCACCTTTACCAGGCTTTAACTCAACATTGTGTACAGTTGTACCTACTGGAATATCCTTAAGTTTAAGAGCATTACCGATTTTAATATCTGCATTTTCTCCTGACTCTATCATATCTCCAACTTTAATGTTATGTGGAGCAATGATATATCTTTTCTCTCCGTCAACATAGTGAATTAGAGCGATATTAGCAGTTCTGTTGGGATCGTATTCTATTGCTGCAACTTTTCCTGGAATACCATCTTTATTTCTCTTAAAGTCAATTATTCTATATTTCTTCTTAGCCCCGCCACCTCTGTGACGAATGGTTATTCTACCTTGTGAGTTTCTTCCGCTAAATTTATTTAAAGTTACCACTAATGACTTTTCAGGTTCAGTTTTAGTGATTTCTTCAAAAGTTGACACTGTCATTTGTCTTCTAGCAGGGGAAGTAGGTTTGAATTTCCTAATACTCATTGGTTTTCCCTCCTTTTATCTTCCTTATTATTCCATACCTTCGAAGAATTCAATCTTCTTAGAGTCATCTGTTAACTTAACAATAGCTTTCTTCCAGCTTGGTCTTCTTCCACTGTGAATACCTTGTCTCTTCATTTTTCCAAGCATATTCATTGTGTTAACTTTTTCTACCTTAACGCCAAATATAGTTTCAACTGCTTTTTTAATTTCAGTCTTATTTGCTCTTTTATCAACAACAAATGTATATTTGTTTTCGTTCATATCTTCCATACTCTTCTCAGTAATTATCGGTTTAACGATAATATCGTGTGGAATACGCATTATGCATACACCTCCTCGACTCTTTTAACAGCCTCTTTCGTTATAATAAATGAATTGTACTTTAGGATGTCATATACATTTAAAGTATTTACATGAGTCGTTTCAACTCCTGGAATGTTACTTGCTGATTTCATTACGTTGAAATCTTTAGTATCCATTACTATTAGAGCTTTTCTGTCAGCTTTTAAGTTGTTTAATACTTTAAGCATCTCTTTTGTCTTAGGAGCATCAAATCTTAATTCATCAACAACGATGATTTCATTCTCCACTACCTTAGATGTTAAAGCTGATTTCATTGCAAGTCTTTTAACTTTTTTAGGAACGCTATAGCTGTAATCTCTTGGCTTTGGTGCGAATACTACCCCGCCACCTTTCCATTGTGGTGATCTAATGCTTCCTTGTCTTGCTCTACCAGTTCCTTTTTGTCTCCATGGCTTTCTACCGCCACCTCTTACTTCTGCTCTTGTTTTAGTAGATTGTGTTCCTTGTCTTTTGTTAGCAAGTTGATTTTTAACTACTTCATAAACAACGTGCTCATTTATTTCTACACCGAAAACATTTTCGCTTAATTCCATTTCTTCAACTAGTTCACCTAGCATATTATATACATTAACTTTAGGCATTTTGCATCCTCCTTTCCGCCTGGATTATTACTTTTTAACTGTTGGTTTTATAGATACAAGGCCTTTTTTAGGTCCTGGGATTGCTCCTTTAATAAGAATTAAGTTCTTATCTGCATCTACTCTTACAACTTCAAGGTTTTGAACTGTAACTCTTTCATTTCCCATTCTACCTGCCATTCTGTGTCCTTTAAATACACGTCCTGGATAAGTACCAGCTGACATACCACCTGGCATTCTATGGAATTTAGAACCGTGAGTTTCTCTACCTCTACCAAAGCCGTGTCTTTTAATAACACCTGCAGTGCCTTTACCTTTTGAAGTACCAGTAACATCAATCATGTCACCTTCTGCAAAAACATCAACTTTGATCTCTTGTCCAATTTCATAATCATCTGGATTCTCAACGTGGAATTCTCTTAAGAATTTTCTGTATGCTACATTTGCTTTATCAAAATGCCCTTTAAGAGGTTTGATAACTCTTCTTTCCTTAACATCACCAAATCCTACTTGAATTGCATTGTATCCGTCTTTTTCAACGGTTTTTTTCTGAACAACGAAAAGTGGACCAGCCTCAACTACAGATACAGGAACTACAGTTCCGTTTTCTAAGAATATTTGAGTCATACCAACTTTTCTACCTAACATATTCTTCATCTTTACACCTCCGACCTCATAGCGGATTACCTATTGGCAATCATACAAGTTAATTATAATTTTATCTCTATGTCTACACCTGCTGGTAAGTTCAACTTCATAAGTGAATCTACCGTTTTTTGATTAGGGTTAAGGATATCTATAAGTCTCTTGTGAGTTCTTTGTTCAAATTGCTCTCTAGAGTCTTTGTACTTATGAACAGCTCTAAGGATAGTTACTATTTCCTTTTCTGTTGGCAATGGAACTGGACCTGAAACAGTCGCTCCTGTTCTCTTAGCTGTTTCTACGATTCTCTGAGCTGATGAATCCAATAACTCATGATCATAAGCCTTTAACCTAATTCTGATTTTTTGTTTTGACATGTAATTCCCTCCTTCTATCGCATGTTAACACTATACATGCGACTTGAGTCTGCCGATACACCCAGCCGGGTGTTTTCTATTTTTTTAAAAATTTTGCAAACTCAGTCGCCCGATTTAAAACCGGACATTCTCAGCAAAAATTCCCTGTAAAATACAGCAACCTTTCGCATCATCGCAATGTCATAAATTTAAACACTAGTATAGTTTACACCAACTACTACTAAAATACAAGTCTTTTTTATCTTTTTCCCAGTAAAAAACGCTTTTTTTTAAATAGTTTATTACGACACTAAAAGAAGGAGAAAACTCCTTCTTTTAAGTATCGTTATTATGACTTATTCTTATTCGTAAACCTTAGTTACAACTCCAGCTCCAACTGTTCTTCCGCCTTCTCTAATTGCAAATCTTAATCCTTCTTCCATTGCTATTGGAGTTATTAGCTCAATTGAGAATCTTGCGTTGTCTCCTGGCATTACCATCTCTACTCCTTCTTCTAACCTGATGTCTCCTGTTACGTCTGTTGTTCTGAAGTAGAACTGTGGTCTGTATCCATTAAAGAATGGTGTATGTCTTCCACCCTCTTCTTTACTTAATACGTATACTTCTGAGTCAAATTTTGTGTGTGGTTTGATTGATTTTGGCTTCGCTAATACTTGGCCTCTTTCTATCTCTGTTCTTTGTACTCCTCTTAGTAGTACTCCGATGTTATCTCCTGCTTGTGCTTCGTCAAGTAGTTTCCTAAACATCTCTACTCCTGTTACTACTACTGTTCTCGCTTCTTCTGTTAATCCAACGATTTCTACGTTGTCTCCAGTTTTTACGATTCCTCTTTCTACTCTTCCTGTTGCTACTGTTCCTCTACCTGTTATTGAGAATACGTCCTCTACTGGCATTAGGAATGGCTTGTCTATTTGTCTTTCTGGTTGTGGGATATACTCATCTACTCGCTTCATTAACTCTACGATTTTATCTCCCCATGCTCCGTCTGGATCTTCTAATGCTTTTAATGCTGATCCTGTTACTATTGGTGCATTGTCTCCATCAAACTCATACTCTGATAGTAATTCTCTTACTTCCATTTCTACTAGTTCGATTAGTTCTGGATCGTCTACCATATCTTCTTTGTTTAGGAATACTACTATCTTAGGTACTCCTACTTGCCTTGATAATAGGATATGCTCTCTTGTTTGTGGCATTGGACCGTCTGCTGCTGATACTACTAGGATTGCTCCGTCCATCTGTGCTGCTCCTGTGATCATGTTCTTTACATAGTCAGCATGGCCTGGGCAATCTACGTGTGCGTAGTGTCTTGCATCTGTCTCATACTCAACGTGTGATGTTGATATTGTGATTCCTCTTTCTCTCTCTTCTGGTGCCTTGTCTATGTTTGCATAGTCTACGAATGTACCAGTTCCAAATCTCTTGTTTAGTACAAATGTTATTGCTGCTGTTAATGTTGTCTTACCATGGTCTACGTGACCGATTGTTCCAACGTTAACGTGTGGCTTATTTCTTTCAAATTTAGCTTTACCCATTCTTTTCTTCCTCCCTTATGAATAATTATTTATTACCTAATACTTTTTCGGAAATACTATTTGGCACTGGTTCATAGTGGTCAAATTGCATTGAGTACAAGCCTCTACCTTGAGTATTAGATCTAAGATCAGTTGCGTATCCGAACATTTCTGATAGTGGTACAAATGCTCTAATAATTTGAGCTCCACTAACTAGTTCCATACCTTCCATTCTTCCTCTTCTTGAGTTAATGTCTCCAATTACATCTCCCATGTACTCTTCAGGAACTGTAACTTCAACTTTCATCATTGGTTCAAGTAGTGTAGGTCCTGCTTTTCTTAAAGCTTCTCTAACACCCATTGATCCAGCTATTTTAAATGCCATTTCTGATGAGTCAACATCATGGTATGAACCATCATAAAGAGTAACTTTAATGTCAAGTACTGGGTATCCACCTAGAATACCAGTTCCAAGTGCTTCTTCAATACCACCGTTTATGGCGTTAATATACTCTCTTGGAATAGCTCCACCTACGATTGCATTAACAAATTCATAACCTTTACCAGGTTCTTGTGGCTCAACTTTTAGTTTAACATGTCCATATTGACCTCTACCACCAGACTGTCTTACATACTTACCTTCAGCATCAGCATTTTTAGAAATTGACTCCTTGTAAGCAACCTGTGGGTTACCAACATTAGCTTCAACTTTAAATTCTCTTAAAAGTCTATCTACGATGATCTCAAGATGTAATTCGCCCATACCAGCGATGATAGTCTGACCTGTCTCTTCATCTGTATATGTTCTAAATGTTGGGTCTTCTTCTGCTAGTTTTGCCAGTGCAATTGACATTTTCTCTTGGCTGGCTTTAGTCTTTGGTTCAATAGCTACGTGAATTACTGGCTCTGGGAATTCCATTGTCTCAAGAATGATTTGATCAGATTCTACACTTAAAGTATCTCCCGTAGTTGTATCTTTGAATCCAACTGCAGCTGCGATATCTCCAGCATAAACTTCATCAACTTCTTCTCTCTTGTTTGCATGCATTATTAGAATTCTACCGATTCTTTCCCTTTTACCCTTAGTTGAATTCATAACATAGCTACCTGCTTTTAATGAACCCGAGTAAACTCTAAAATATGCCAGTTTTCCTACATATGGGTCAGTTACTATTTTAAATGCTAAAGCAGAGAATGGTTCGCTGTCATCAGCATGTCTTAATATTTCTTCTTCAGTATCTTTACTTATACCAACTATTGCTGGTATATCCAGTGGTGATGGAAGATAGTCAAGTATCGCATCAAGTAAAATCTGAACACCCTTGTTCTTATATGATGATCCGCATAATACTGGTGTCATTTTTACATCAATAGTTGCTTTCCTAATTCCAGCCATGATTTCAGCTTCTGTCAATGTTTCCCCTTCCAGGTACTTCATCATAAGATCTTCATCATGCTCAGATATTGCTTCTACAAGCATATCTCTGTATTCTTTGGCTAAATCCATCATATCAGCAGGAATATCTGTTATTTCAATGTCTTGTCCTAAATCATCCTTGTAAATTCTTGCCTTCATGCTTACAAGGTCTACCAATCCTACAAAAGTGTCTTCCTTACCAATAGGCAATTGAATTGGAACAGCATTAGCCTTAAGTCTGTCCTTCATCATTCTAACTGCTCTAAAGTAGTCAGCACCTGTTATATCCATTTTATTTACAAAAGCTAATCGTGGTACACGATATTTATCAGCTTGTCTCCAAACGGTCTCAGATTGAGGTTCTACTCCACCTTTTGCGCAAAACAAAGCTACAGCACCGTCAAGAACACGAAGGGATCTTTCAACCTCTACTGTGAAGTCTACATGCCCTGGTGTGTCTATAACATTGATTCTGTGATCCTTCCAGAAAGCTGTTGTTGCAGCAGAGGTGATTGTGATACCCCTTTCTTGCTCTTGTTCCATCCAGTCCATTTGGGCGCCACCTTCATGGGTCTCGCCTACTTTGTGTATTTTACCGGTATAAAATAATATTCTTTCTGTGGTGGTTGTTTTTCCTGCATCAATATGAGCCATTATGCCGATATTTCTAGTTTTATCAAGTGAAACTTGTCTTGGCACAATATTTCCTCCTTACTTCCTTTTATTAAGTCCCATCCACACATTATAAACGATCTACTAAAATCTGTAGTGCGCGAAAGCTTTGTTAGCTTCTGCCATTTTATGTGTATCTTCTCTCTTCTTAACACTTGCTCCTAAGCCATTAGCAGCATCCATAAGTTCTTTTGCTAATTTCTCTTCCATGGTTTTTTCTCCTCTTTTTCTTGAGTAAGTTACTAACCATCTTAGTCCAAGAGTTTGTCTTCTTTCAGTTCTTACTTCAATTGGAACTTGGTAGTTTGCTCCACCAATTCTTCTAGCTTTAACCTCTAGAACTGGCATAATATTGTTCATGGCTTTGTAGAACACCTCTAATGGGTCTTCACCTGTTTTATCAGCGATAACATCGAAAGCACCGTATACAATATTCTGTGCAATACCTTTTTTTCCATCTAGCATTATTCCATTTATTAACTTAGTTACAACCACATCATTATAAATCGGATCTGGCATAACCTCTCTCTTTGGTACATGTCCTTTTCTAGGCACTTGTCTTCCCTCCTTAACTATATAGAGTAGATTCATTGGTACTCGGCCGTGCAGCCGTTGCGCCTCAAAATGCTTCATCTATATTAAATGTTTAATTTTTTGGCATTTTAAGCGAATTACTTCTTAACTTTTGGTCGTTTTGCACCATATTTAGATCTTGATTGAAGTCTCTTGTCAACTCCAGCAGTATCTAAAGTACCCCTAATAATGTGATATCTCACACCTGGTAGGTCTTTTACCCTTCCACCTCTTATCAGTACAACGCTGTGTTCTTGTAGGTTGTGACCGATTCCAGGAATGTAGGCAGCAACTTCTAACCCATTTGTAAGTCTTACTCTGGCAACTTTTCTAAGCGCTGAGTTAGGCTTCTTAGGTGTAACTGTTCTTACAGAAACACATACTCCTCTTTTTTGAGGTGAGTTAGCTTCAGTTTCTCTCTTTCTTAGTGTATTTAAATTCATACCTAAAGCTGGAGATTTTGATTTGTATACGACCTTGTCTCTTCCTTTTCTAACAAGTTGGTTAATGGTTGGCATTAAGGCACCTCCTTCTAGTTTTTATTTAATAAGGCAGCTACTGCTGCATTAATATCAATTCCACAGGCTTCTCCCAACTGCTCCATGTGTTCAACATATTCCACAGGAACATCTTTGCTTTCACATAACTTCTCAATCTCATTTGTTACTTTCTTTTCAGCGTCCTTTGCAATGAATACAATCTCCACTTCAGATTTTGAAAGAGCCCTTTTTACTTGTTTTGCTCCTACTACTTTTTCTTGTGTCTTTAACTTTGTTAACATTTATTGTCCTCCTTAAAACATGCTAAAGATAATGTGGCACTTTTGCCACATTATCTTTATGTCATTAAGAGTTTCCCAAGTTTACACACTATAACATTCTAACACTAGATAATATCAGTGTCAACAGAATTTTCTTCAACTTTTTCAAGGATCTGTTCATCTAGAACATCTACATTCTTGTATCTCTTCATGCCTGTACCAGCAGGTATAAGCTTTCCGATGATTACATTTTCCTTTAATCCAAGCAAGAAATCTTCTTTTCCTTTAATTGCTGCTTCAGTTAACACTCTAGTGGTCTCTTGGAATGAAGCTGCTGATAGGAAGGAATCTGTAGCCAATGAAGCTTTTGTTATTCCAAGTAGAGTCATTCTTGCAACTGCGGGCTCTCCACCATCTTGTATAACTTTATTATTAGCTTCTTCAAATTCCAGAATGTTAACCAAGCTTCCTGGTAACATCTCTGAATCCCCAGCACTTTCCACCTTAACCTTTGAAAGCATCTGTTTCACAATTATTTCAATGTGCTTATCATTAATATCTACACCTTGCAGTCTATATACTTTCTGAACTTCCTTAACAATATAATTTTGTACTCCCTTAACACCTTTTATCTTTAAGATATCATGTGGGTTAACAGAACCATCAGTTAATTCATCTCCAGCTTCTACTACATCTCCAGGTCTAACTTTAATCCTAGCTCCATATACTATGTTATAGTTTGCGGTATCTCCATTTTCAGCAGTTACCACAACCTCTTTTCTTCTCTTGTTTTCATTTATACTTACTACTCCATCTATTTCAGATATTACAGCAAGCCCCTTTGGCTTTCTTGCCTCGAAAAGCTCTTCAACCCTTGGAAGACCTTGTGTAATATCTACAGCTGCAGCAACTCCACCTGTGTGGAAGGTTCTCATTGTAAGCTGTGTTCCTGGTTCACCTATTGATTGAGCGGCTATAATTCCAACTGCCTCTCCAATATTTACTGATTTGCCAGTTGCCAGGTTTCTACCATAACAGTGAGCACAAACTCCAAATTTAGCCTTACATCCAAGTACAGATCTTACCTTAACTTCTTGAATTCCAACATTTTGAATTAATTCAGCATCATCATCAGATATGATTGTGTTGCCCTTAACTATAACCTCTTTTGTTTCAGGGTTAATGATATCATCAAATGCATATCTTCCTTCAAGTCTATCTTTTAATTCCTCAATTATTTCCTTACCATCAGCAAATGATTTTACTAGGAAGAATTGATCAGTACCACAATCAATTTCTCTTACAATTACATCCTGACTAACATCAACAAGTCTTCTAGTTAGATAACCTGAATCTGCTGTTCTTAAGGCTGTATCTGCAAGACCTTTTCTAGATCCATGAGTTGATATAAAGAACTCAAGTACTGAAAGACCTTCACGGAAGTTTGATTTTATAGGAACTTCAACAGTTCTACCAGAAGCACTGGCCATAAGACCACGCATACCAGCTAGCTGTCTGATCTGGTTTTTACTACCCCTAGCACCAGATAGTGCCATGATGTAGATATTATTCATAGGATCAAGTCCATCCATCAGAACATTTGTAACATCTTCTGTAGTCTGGTTCCATATTTCAATAACTTTTTCATATCTTTCTTCATCAGAAATAAGTCCTCTTCTAAATGATCTTTCAAACTTGTCTACTTCTTCTTCTGCCTTTGTGATCATAGAATATTTTTCTTCTGGGATGATAACATCACCCATGGATATTGATATAGCTCCTATAGTTGAATATTTGAATCCCATTTCCTTAATATGATCTAGTATATCAGCAGTTACAGAGTTCCCATGTTTTCTAAAGCATTTATCAATTATTACTCCTAATTTTTTCTTATCTACAACTGAATCTATCTCTAAAGAGTATTGGTTCTTACTTCTGTCAACAAATCCTAGATCTTGTGGAATATTCTCATTGAAAATAAATCTTCCAACTGTACTTTCAACTAATTTCCCCTTATCTTCTTTGTTTAGTTTAACCCTTACCTTAACATGAGCGTGAATTCCAACATCTCCATTGGCATAGGCATGTAGCATTTCATTATAGTCTTTAAAAGTCTTGCCTTCTCCTTTTTCTCCTTCTCTTTCTACTGTTAGATAGTATGCTCCAAGAACCATGTCTTGTGAAGGAGTTGTTATAGGCTTCCCGTCTTTTGGTGCCAATATATTGTTAGTTGATAACATTAATAGTCTAGCTTCTGCCTGAGCTTCAGTTGATAATGGAACGTGTACTGCCATTTGGTCTCCATCAAAGTCTGCATTATATGCAGTACAAACTAATGGATGAAGTTTAATTGCCTTTCCCTCTACAAGAATTGGCTCAAATGCCTGAATTCCAAGTCTGTGAAGTGTAGGTGCACGATTTAATAGAACTGGATGATCTTTTATTACTGTTTCTAATACATCCCAGACTTGTGGTTTGATTCTCTCTACCATTCTCTTTGCACTTTTTATATTATGTGCGTGTCCATCTTCAACTAATTTCTTCATTACAAATGGCTTAAATAATTCCAGTGCCATTTTTTTAGGAAGACCACATTGGTAAAATTTAAGTTCAGGACCAACAACGATTACAGATCTACCTGAATAGTCAACCCTTTTACCAAGAAGGTTCTGTCTGAATCTTCCTTGCTTACCCTTAAGCATATCTGAAAGAGACTTTAGCGGCCTATTTCCAGGACCAGTTACAGGTCTGCCCCTTCTACCATTATCAATTAGGGCATCTACTGCTTCTTGAAGCATCCTCTTCTCATTTCTAACTATAATGTCTGGTGCCCCAAGGTCTAACAATCTCTTCAATCTATTATTCCTGTTGATTACTCTTCTATAAAGGTCATTAAGGTCAGATGTTGCAAATCTGCCCCCATCCAGTTGAACCATCGGTCTTAAATCTGGTGGAATAACTGGTATAACATCTAGAACCATCCATTGTGGCTTGTTACCTGATTGTCTAAATGCCTCTATGACTTCTAATCTTCTTGTGATTCTTATTTTCTTTTGGCCTGTTGCATCCTTTAGCTGACCACGAAGTTCTTTTGACTCCCCTTCTAGATCAATTTTCTCCAATAGTTGCTTAACAGCCTCTGCACCCATCATAGCTCTAAACTTGTTGTGATATTTATCAAGTGCATCTCTATATTCTGCTTCAGTTAATAGCTGTTTTTCATACATTGGTGTGTCACCAGGTTCTATAACAACATATGAGGCAAAATAAAGTATCTTCTCAAGTGCTCTTGGACTCATATCAAGTATAAGACCCATTCTACTAGGAATTCCTTTAAAATACCAAATATGAGATACTGGTGCAGCAAGTTCAATATGACCAAGTCTTTCTCTTCTAACCTTAGCTTTTGTAACCTCTACTCCACATCTATCACAAACTACTCCCTTGTATCTTACTCTCTTGTATTTACCACAGTGACATTCCCAGTCCTTTGTTGGTCCAAAAATCTTCTCACAAAATAGACCTTCTTTTTCTGGTTTTAATGTCCTGTAGTTAATAGTCTCTGGTTTCTTAACTTCTCCCTTAGACCATTGTCTAATTTTTTCTGGAGAAGCTAATCCAATTTTTATTGACTCGAAGGTGAAGGTTTTATCCCCACCTCCTGATTCTGCTATATTTAACTTATCTGGTGATGTTGCTCTATCTTCCATTGACATTTCATTTACTAAAATATTGTCTTTAGCCAAGGAGCATTCTCTCCTTTCATAATAGTGTTTAAGTTCCTAATTAGTCCAAGTCCTCATCATCTAAATTTACAAAGTCATCATCTTCATCTTCCTCTATTAAGAATCCAGATGGCAATTCTTCAGACTTTGTTTTTCCTTTATTTGCCAATGACTCCTCATCATCCAAATCTTCTACCTCTTCATCGTCAGTAAAGATCCTTCTTGAATTATCATCTCCCAGTAAATCCAAATCTGATAGATCATCTTCAGTTGACTCTTTAATGGTAATTTCTTCTCGTTCCTCTCCCATTACCTTAACATCTAGAGCTAAGGATTGTAATTCCTTGATCAATACTTTAAATGATTCAGGTATTCCTGGTTCAGGTATATTTTCACCTTTTACTATTGCTTCATAAGTTTTAACTCTTCCAACAATATCGTCGGACTTAACAGTAAGAATTTCCTGTAAAGTATGAGATGCTCCATAAGCCTCTAGAGCCCATACCTCCATCTCACCGAATCTCTGCCCTCCGAATTGAGCTTTACCACCCAGTGGCTGCTGAGTAACCAAAGAGTAAGGCCCTGTGGATCTAGCATGTATCTTATCATCTACTAGGTGATGTAGTTTTAGCATATACATATAACCAACTGTTACAGGATTAGCGAATTCCTCGCCGGATCTACCATCTCTTAACTGAATTTTACCATTTTCAGGGTAATCAGCTTTTCTAAGAGCATCCATAATGTCTTCTTCGTTAGCTCCATCAAATACTGGAGTGGCTATATGCCAACCCAATTTCTTAGATGCTAATCCAAGATGAACTTCCAATACTTGTCCTAAGTTCATCCTTGAAGGTACTCCCAGTGGGTTTAAAACAACATCTACAGGGGTTCCATCTGGCATATATGGCATGTCCTCTTCAGGCATAATTCTTGAGATTACACCTTTGTTTCCATGTCTACCACACATTTTATCCCCTACATTTATCTTTCTCTTGGTAGCAACATACACTCTAACCATTTGATTTACTCCAGGTGGTAACTCATCTCCATTTTCCCTAGAGTAAGTCTTAACATCTACTATTATTCCAGTTTCACCATGGGGCACTCTAAGAGACGTATCTCTTACTTCTCTTGCCTTTTCTCCAAATATCGCCCTTAGAAGTCTTTCTTCTGCAGTTAACTCAGTCTCTCCTTTTGGAGTAACTTTACCCACTAGAATGTCTCCAGCTTTGACTTCTGCACCTATTCTTATTATCCCCTTCTCGTTAAGGTCTTTTAACATCTCTTCCCCAACATTAGGAATATCTCTGGTAATTTCTTCTGGTCCTAACTTAGTGTCCCTTGCTTCTGACTCATACTCTTCAATATGAACTGATGTCAATACATCTTCAATAACTAATCTTTCATTTAATAAAATTGCATCCTCATAGTTATAACCTTCCCAAGTCATAAATGCGATTAATAAGTTCTTACCAAGTGCTATTTCACCCTGATCAGTACTTGGACCATCTGCAATTATCTGGGAATTTAAAATAGCTTCCCCTTGTTTTACAATAGGTCTTTGGTTTATGGTAGTTCCTTGGTTTGATCTCTTAAATTTCAGTAATTTATATCTATCGATTTGATTATCTTCATCTCTTCTAATTAGGATTTCATTAGCAGTTACTTTTTCTGCTATTCCAGAAGCTCTAGCAACTACTACTGTTCCTGAATCCTTAGCAGCCTTATACTCAATACCAGTACCTATTATAGGTGCTTCGGTCTTTAGTAGTGGAACTGCCTGTCTTTGCATGTTTGAACCCATTAGTGCTCTGTTGGCATCATCATTTTCCAAGAATGGAATCATGGCAGTACCAACTGATACTATCTGTCTAGGAGATACATCCATATAATCAATGTCTTCAGGATTAAATATATCTACTATACCATAGTGTCCTCTGGCAATTATTCTCTTGTTTATAAACTCACTATTTTCATCTAACTTCTCATTAGACTGAGCGATAATAAGCTCATATTCTATATCAGCTGTTAAATAATCTATTTCTCCAGTTACTCTTCCATTTTTTACTTTTCTATATGGAGCTTCAATAAATCCATATTCATTGATTCTCGCATAAGTTGTTAGTGATGTTATTAGACCAATGTTTGGTCCCTCAGGGGTTTCGATTGGGCACATTCTACCATAATGAGAGTTGTGAACATCACGAACCTCAAATCCTGCCCTATCTCTACTTAAACCACCAGGTCCTAAAGCAGACATTCTTCTCTTATGGGTTAACTCTGCCAATGGATTTGTTTGATCCATGAACTGAGATAACTGGCTACTTCCAAAGAATTCCTTGATTGATGCTACAACTGGTCTTATATTGATAAGAGCTTGAGGGGTTGCAACTTCAATGTCTTGAATTGTCATTCTCTCTCTTACAACTCTTTCCATTCTAGCTAAACCAATTCTAAATTGGTTTTGTAATAATTCACCCACACTTCTAAGTCGTCTGTTGCCTAAGTGGTCTATGTCATCTGTAGTCCCAATTCCAAAAAATAGGTTGAATTCATAGTTTATACTAGCAACAATATCATCAACAATTATATGTTTTGGTGAAAGTTCTTTTATTCTATCTTTGATTGCTGTCTTCAACTCTTCTGGATCTTGGAAAAGCTCTATTAATTCCTTCATTAGAGGATAATATGCCTTTTCTCTTAGTCCAAGTTCTTTTAGAGAAAATGGAAGGTCAAAAGCTTTAATGGATACAAAATTGTTTCCCATTACTTTAACTTCTTTTCCGTCATCCATTATTAATTTTATGGAATTAATTCCACTGTTTTCTATTTCAATAGCTTTTTCTCTTGGAATTTTCTTGCCTTTTTCCATCAATATTTCGCCAGTATTTGGGTCAATTACATCATGGGCAGCTTTTCTACCAGTTATTCTATTATAAAGAGCAAGTTTTTTGTTGAATTTATATCTACCTACTTTTGCAAGATCATATCTTCTTGGATCAAAGAATAGGTTGTTTAATAAACTCTTTGCGCTATCTACTGTTGGAGGTTCTCCAGGTCTAAGTCTTTTGTAAATCTCTAAAAGCGCCTCTTCTTCAGTAGATGTTGGATCTTTCTCCAAGGTAGTCAATAAGTGTTCTGTTTCACCTAAAACTTCAATTATTTCGCTATCTGATGATATTTGTAGAGCTCTTAATAATGTAGTAATCGGAACTTTTCTAGTTCTATCAATTCTTACATATACTATATCATTTGAATCTGTTTCATACTCTAACCATGCTCCTCTGTTGGGAATTAGCGTTGAAGAATAGAGTTTTTTACCAGTTTTATCAAACTCATCTACATAATATACTCCTGGTGATCTAACAAGCTGACTTACAACTACTCTCTCTGCACCATTGATGATAAATGTACCCTTATCTGTCATTAAAGGCATATCACCCATGAATACTTCCTGTTCTTTTACCTCGCCTGTTTCTTTGTTGATTAACCTAACCTTGACTTTTAAAGGTGCTGAATAATTAGCATCTCTTTCTCTTGCTTCGTTTTCATCATATTTTATTGAATCGCCAATATGATAATCAACAAACTCTAAAATTAGATTTCCCGTATAATCTTGTATAGGAGAAATGTCTTCGAAAACTTCCTTTAAGCCCTCAGATAAAAACCAGTCGTAGGAAGATTTCTGTACCTCAATTAAATCAGGCAGATCTAGTACTTCATCAATGCGGGAATAACTCATTCTGACCCGCTTTCCAAATGTTACAGGATGTACCATTAAACTTTCACCCCTTATTAAACTAAAATAGCCAAAAGCTCTTGCTTTTGGTAGTAAACTCCCGTCGGTCAAATATTATAATGGTCTCTAATAAATCAGTATAGTATGCCCATTATAATCATTATTATGCAATATATTATATTATCATACCCTTGTCCTATTGTCAATTAATCAAGCGTATAATATTTAAGTTTTTAAGAAAAACTTTTCTATTTCCTATGTTTATTATATAGAAAATAAAAAAGGCTTCCTTAATTTAGAAAGCCTTTCTATTCTTAAATTACTTAACTTCTACGCCTGCTCCAACTTCTTCTAACTTAGCTTTTAGTCCCTCTGCTTCATCTTTGCTTACTGCTTCTTTAAGTGTTTTAGGAGCTCCATCAACTAACTCTTTAGCTTCTTTTAATCCTAATCCAGTTAATTCTCTTACTACTTTAATAACTTTGATTTTTTCTGCGCCAGCTGATGTAAGAACTACATCAAACTCAGTTTTCTCAGCTACTACTTCTGCTGCTGCTGCTACTGGAGCTGCTGCTGCCATAGGAGCTGCTGCACTTACGCCAAACTCTTCTTCTAGAGCTTTAACTAATTCAGATAACTCTAATACTGTAAGATTTTTTACTTCTTCAATTAAATTTAATACTTTTTCACTTGCCATTTTATATATCCCTCCGAATTTTATTATTTTTTATTATGCAGTTTTTTCTTCTGCGATGGCGTTTAATACTATTGCTAGACCTCTAATAGTACCTTGAAGCACATTAGCAAATCCCTGTATTGGTGCATTTAATCCACCTAATACTTGAGCCACAAGCACTTCTCTTGATGGTAATTCAGCTAAGTTCTTAACTCCGTCTAAATCAATTACTTTTCCATCTACAATACCAGCTTTAATTTCTAGCTTATCATTTGCTTTTGCAAACTCAGCTGTTACTTTAGCTGCTGCTACTGGATCATCTAGACCAAAAGCTACTGCTGAAGGTCCTTTTAAATACTCGTTGAAATCTTCCAAACCTAGGTCTTTAAAAGCGAATCTCATCATTGTATTTTTATATACTTTGTAGTCAACTCCTGCATCTCTGTATCTTTTTCTTAACTCTGTTAGTTGAGCTACGTTTAATCCTCTGTAATCAACAAGAATCATTGACTGTGAGGAACTGATCTTCTCTTTTATTTCGTCTATAACTTGGGTTTTAGCCTGAAGGGTATGTTCCTTCATCGTGGTTCACCTCCTGGTTTTATCAAATAATAAAGGTCTCCACACAGACATGTAGAGACCCTAATTTCAAAATTAGATTTTAATCTCACCTCGGTAGGGTATTAAGCATTAGCTCCTACTGTCTGCGGTTCTTTATTTAATTAACATTGGTATTATATCAGCTTATATATCAACTGTCAACTATTCGCCAATTTTTCCTGGATTAATTTTAATTCCAGGGCCCATTGTGCTAGAAACAGTTACTGTCTTAAGATATTTTCCTTTTGCTGCAGCTGGCTTTGCTTTAATTAAAGCTTCTAAAATCGCTGAGAAATTTTCTCTAAGTTTTTCAGTTCCGAAGGAAGCTTTTCCTATAGGTACGTGAACAATACTCGCCTTGTCAACTCTGTACTCAACTTTACCAGCTTTAATTTCATTTACAGCCTTAGTAACATCAAATGTTACTGTTCCAGATTTTGGATTTGGCATTAAACCTTTAGGTCCAAGAACTCTACCGATTCTACCAACAACACCCATCATGTCAGGAGTAGCTACAACTACATCGAAATCTAACCAACCTTCAGTTTGTATTTTGGCAACCATTTCATCGCCACCTACAAAGTCTGCTCCTGCATCTTCTGCTTCTTTTTGCTTCTCGCCTTTTGCTATAACAAGAACTCTTCTTGTTTTACCAGTACCGTGTGGTAATACAACAGCACCTCTTACTTGTTGATCTGCATGTCTTGGATCTACACCAAGTCTAACAGATAATTCAATAGTTTCATCAAATTTAGCCTTAGCTGTTTGTTGAACTAATTCAATTGCATCTAATGTATCATACAATTTAGTTCTATCAACTAGCTTCATAGCATCTTGATAATTTTTACCTCTCTTTGGCATACTAAAAACCTCCTTGTGGTACTAACGAACTTAATCTCCCACTTAATTATTCTTCTACTGTTACTCCCATACTTCTTGCAGTTCCTGCAATCATACTCATTGCTGCTTCTACTGATCCTGCATTTAGGTCAGGCATTTTTGTCTCAGCAATTTGTCTTAATTGAGCTTGGGTTATTTTTGCTACTTTTTTCTTGTTTGGTTCTTTAGAACCTGATTCAATTCCTACAGCCTTTTTAATTAACACTGGCGCTGGTGGCGTCTTAGTGATGAATGTAAAAGATCTGTCCTGGTAAACTGTTAGAACAACTGGTATTATCATACCTGCTTGATCAGCAGTTTTTGCATTAAACTCCTTAGTAAATTGCATAATATTTACTCCGTGAGGTCCTAATGCAGTACCTACAGGTGGAGCTGGTGTAGCCTTTCCAGCTGGAATTTGTAATTTAACTAGAGCTATGACTTTTTTTGCCATATTTCCACCTCCTCATTTCAATGTGGTTTAGCGGGAAAATCCCTCCCACTTACGCTGCTATTTATAAAGCAATTTGCTTATAAACCATTCTTACAAAAGCTAGGTATTACATCTTATCTATCTGATCAAATTCCAGTTCAACTAGAGTTTCTCTACCAAACATGGAAACAAATACCTTTACTTTACGTTTTTCCATATTAATACTATCTATAGTTCCAATAAAGTTTTCAAAAGGTCCTGCTATAACCTTAACAACATCCTTAATCTTGTAATCAACTGGTGGTAATACAATCTTATCCTGGACTCCTAATGCTCTAACCTCAGCATCAGATAAAGGTACTGGTTTTGAAGATGGTCCAACGAAACCTGTAACTCCTCTAGTATTTCTTACTAAGTACCATGACTCATCGTTAATAATCATCTTAACTAAAACATATCCGGGGAACATTTTTCTTTCCTTTAACTTCTTCTTCCCGGATTTGTTGTCGATGTATTCTTCAGTTGGTACAGCTACCTCAAATATGTCATCTCGCATTCCTCTGTTTTCAACCATTTTCTCAAGGTTAGCTTTAACTTTATTTTCATGACCAGAATAAGTATGGACTACATACCACTTAGCATTTCTAGCTCTTTCTTCCCTACTTAAGTCCTTATCTGTCATAATTTAGGGACCAAATTGCCCCTTCCCTCCCTTGTATTACGAAATAATTAAAGATAAAATTCCACCGATTCCAAGATCTAAAACATAAACAACTACTGCTACTAATAAACTAATAAATAAAACTACTCCAGTGTAATTGAAAAGTTCCTTCTTGTTAGGCCAGATAACCTTCTTTAATTCTGATTTAACTCCTCTAAAGTAAGTGGCTATTCTATCTTTGGATTTGACTGCTCCCTTTTCTGTTGCCATTATTTCACTTCCTTACTTTAATTATTATTTAGTCTCTTTATGAGCTGTATGTGCTTTGCAGAATTTACAATATTTCTTTAGTTCAATTCTTTCAGTTGTGTTTTTCTTGTTCTTTTTTGTGATGTAATTTCTTTGCTTACACTCTGTACACGCCAATGTGACTCTATCTCTCATCTATCACACCTCCTACTATCCTATGGGCTCGATCTATGTTAATTACTGTTTAGGGCATACTATGCCATTATTACAGCACTACTAATATAACCTATCACAAATCAAATTTCATGTCAATAAATTTATTCATGTAGATTAATATTAAAAACTTGGAAAAGACCAGGTCAAAAGACCCAGTCTTTTTAAATTAATTCTTATTCGTAAACCTTAGTTACAACTCCAGCTCCAACTGTTCTTCCGCCTTCTCTAATTGCAAATCTTAATCCTTCTTCCATTGCTATTGGAGTTATTAGCTCAATTGAGAATCTTGCGTTGTCTCCTGGCATTACCATCTCTACTCCTTCTTCTAACCTGATGTCTCCTGTTACGTCTGTTGTTCTGAAGTAGAACTGTGGTCTGTATCCATTAAAGAATGGTGTATGTCTTCCACCCTCTTCTTTACTTAATACGTATACTTCTGAGTCAAATTTTGTGTGTGGTTTGATTGATTTTGGCTTCGCTAATACTTGGCCTCTTTCTATCTCTGTTCTTTGTACTCCTCTTAGTAGTACTCCGATGTTATCTCCTGCTTGTGCTTCGTCAAGTAGTTTCCTAAACATCTCTACTCCTGTTACTACTACTGTTCTCGCTTCTTCTGTTAATCCAACGATTTCTACGTTGTCTCCAGTTTTTACGATTCCTCTTTCTACTCTTCCTGTTGCTACTGTTCCTCTACCTGTTATTGAGAATACGTCCTCTACTGGCATTAGGAATGGCTTGTCTATTTGTCTTTCTGGTTGTGGGATATACTCATCTACTCGCTTCATTAACTCTACGATTTTATCTCCCCATGCTCCGTCTGGATCTTCTAATGCTTTTAATGCTGATCCTGTTACTATTGGTGCATTGTCTCCATCAAACTCATACTCTGATAGTAATTCTCTTACTTCCATTTCTACTAGTTCGATTAGTTCTGGATCGTCTACCATATCTTCTTTGTTTAGGAATACTACTATCTTAGGTACTCCTACTTGCCTTGATAATAGGATATGCTCTCTTGTTTGTGGCATTGGACCGTCTGCTGCTGATACTACTAGGATTGCTCCGTCCATCTGTGCTGCTCCTGTGATCATGTTCTTTACATAGTCAGCATGGCCTGGGCAATCTACGTGTGCGTAGTGTCTTGCATCTGTCTCATACTCAACGTGTGATGTTGATATTGTGATTCCTCTTTCTCTCTCTTCTGGTGCCTTGTCTATGTTTGCATAGTCTACGAATGTACCAGTTCCAAATCTCTTGTTTAGTACAAATGTTATTGCTGCTGTTAATGTTGTCTTACCATGGTCTACGTGACCGATTGTTCCAACGTTAACGTGTGGCTTATTTCTTTCAAATTTAGCTTTACCCATTCTTTTCTTCCTCCCTTATGAATAATTATTTATTACCTAATACTTTTTCGGAAATACTATTTGGCACTGGTTCATAGTGGTCAAATTGCATTGAGTACAAGCCTCTACCTTGAGTATTAGATCTAAGATCAGTTGCGTATCCGAACATTTCTGATAGTGGTACAAATGCTCTAATAATTTGAGCTCCACTAACTAGTTCCATACCTTCCATTCTTCCTCTTCTTGAGTTAATGTCTCCAATTACATCTCCCATGTACTCTTCAGGAACTGTAACTTCAACTTTCATCATTGGTTCAAGTAGTGTAGGTCCTGCTTTTCTTAAAGCTTCTCTAACACCCATTGATCCAGCTATTTTAAATGCCATTTCTGATGAGTCAACATCATGGTATGAACCATCATAAAGAGTAACTTTAATGTCAAGTACTGGGTATCCACCTAGAATACCAGTTCCAAGTGCTTCTTCAATACCACCGTTTATGGCGTTAATATACTCTCTTGGAATAGCTCCACCTACGATTGCATTAACAAATTCATAACCTTTACCAGGTTCTTGTGGCTCAACTTTTAGTTTAACATGTCCATATTGACCTCTACCACCAGACTGTCTTACATACTTACCTTCAGCATCAGCATTTTTAGAAATTGACTCCTTGTAAGCAACCTGTGGGTTACCAACATTAGCTTCAACTTTAAATTCTCTTAAAAGTCTATCTACGATGATCTCAAGATGTAATTCGCCCATACCAGCGATGATAGTCTGACCTGTCTCTTCATCTGTATATGTTCTAAATGTTGGGTCTTCTTCTGCTAGTTTTGCCAGTGCAATTGACATTTTCTCTTGGCTGGCTTTAGTCTTTGGTTCAATAGCTACGTGAATTACTGGCTCTGGGAATTCCATTGTCTCAAGAATGATTTGATCAGATTCTACACTTAAAGTATCTCCCGTAGTTGTATCTTTGAATCCAACTGCAGCTGCGATATCTCCAGCATAAACTTCATCAACTTCTTCTCTCTTGTTTGCATGCATTATTAGAATTCTACCGATTCTTTCCCTTTTACCCTTAGTTGAATTCATAACATAGCTACCTGCTTTTAATGAACCCGAGTAAACTCTAAAATATGCCAGTTTTCCTACATATGGGTCAGTTACTATTTTAAATGCTAAAGCAGAGAATGGTTCGCTGTCATCAGCATGTCTTAATATTTCTTCTTCAGTATCTTTACTTATACCAACTATTGCTGGTATATCCAGTGGTGATGGAAGATAGTCAAGTATCGCATCAAGTAAAATCTGAACACCCTTGTTCTTATATGATGATCCGCATAATACTGGTGTCATTTTTACATCAATAGTTGCTTTCCTAATTCCAGCCATGATTTCAGCTTCTGTCAATGTTTCCCCTTCCAGGTACTTCATCATAAGATCTTCATCATGCTCAGATATTGCTTCTACAAGCATATCTCTGTATTCTTTGGCTAAATCCATCATATCAGCAGGAATATCTGTTATTTCAATGTCTTGTCCTAAATCATCCTTGTAAATTCTTGCCTTCATGCTTACAAGGTCTACCAATCCTACAAAAGTGTCTTCCTTACCAATAGGCAATTGAATTGGAACAGCATTAGCCTTAAGTCTGTCCTTCATCATTCTAACTGCTCTAAAGTAGTCAGCACCTGTTATATCCATTTTATTTACAAAAGCTAATCGTGGTACACGATATTTATCAGCTTGTCTCCAAACGGTCTCAGATTGAGGTTCTACTCCACCTTTTGCGCAAAACAAAGCTACAGCACCGTCAAGAACACGAAGGGATCTTTCAACCTCTACTGTGAAGTCTACATGCCCTGGTGTGTCTATAACATTGATTCTGTGATCCTTCCAGAAAGCTGTTGTTGCAGCAGAGGTGATTGTGATACCCCTTTCTTGCTCTTGTTCCATCCAGTCCATTTGGGCGCCACCTTCATGGGTCTCGCCTACTTTGTGTATTTTACCGGTATAAAATAATATTCTTTCTGTGGTGGTTGTTTTTCCTGCATCAATATGAGCCATTATGCCGATATTTCTAG
>CAZNTE010000013.1:0-71722 GCA_964575895.1 uncultured Tissierellaceae bacterium
TACCATGTATACCAACTCTTGGTCAACACCTTTTTTAAAGTTTTTTAAAGTTTTTTCAAATTGGAGTCAACTTTTATAATATTAACTCTACGAGACATAAAAGTCAATAGGTTTTTAGCTATATTTAGCAAAAAATAAATACCCTTCTAAAATAACCATTAGAAGAGCATTTTACTAATTCTTATTATCTAATCCATCATTGTTCTTTCTACTTCTTTTCTTAGCTTTTCTAGTATCCTCTTTTCAATTCTTGATACTGTCATCTGAGAAATTTCAAGCTTATTAGCAATAGTAACTTGTGTCTTCTTATTGAAATATCTCTCTATTAATATTTCCTTTTCCATTTCATTTAATTTTTCCATGGTTTTTACAAGGAAATCATTGTTTTCAATTCTACTAAAATAAAAATCCTCTTCTCCTATTAATTCTGCAAGATTAACTTCCTTATCGTCATTATGAGAATCAAAAGTTACATCTAAAGATTGAGGTGTATATACCTTACTTGCTTCCATAGCTTCAAGTACTTCTTCTTCTGTTGTATTAAGATAGTTTGCAATATCTTCAACTGTTGGAACTCTTTGAAGTTCTTGAGATAGATGTACCTTTGCATTATTTATCTTCTTGGAAAGTTCTTGTATTCTCCTTGGAACCCTAATTGTCCAACCTTTATCCCTGAAGTATTTCTTAATTTCTCCAATAATAGTTGGAGTTGCAAAACTTGAAAACTCGAAACCTTTATCGATATCATACCTATCTATTGCATAAATAAGACCAATGCTAGCCACTTGATATATATCATCATAGTCGATTCCCCTATTCGCATACTTTTTAGCTAATATCTCAGCAATATAGAGATGTTTTTCAATAAGAATATCCCTTAAGTCCTTTGAAGGATTTGTCTTATATTGTCTAAACATCTCTTTGATATGAGCTTTTTCTGAACCATTGTTCTTTTCTTTACTGTTATGCTGCTTATTTGCCATAGGACTACCATCCTTAATCTAATAGTTTAATAATAATTATCTCATTATCTGTGTAGTAGACCTCATCCATCAATGATTCAATTATCATTTTACCTAATTGAGATTCTTTTGTATCTTCCATCACAGCTTTTAGTTCACCTGTTCTATTAATTGTAACTTCTAATTTATCAGAATAAATAGTGTAACTTATATCTATATCTTCATTTTCATCTGAAACAAAAGATAATACACAGGCTTCTCCCATAGCAACCTTTAAATCTTCGATTTCGTCAATATTCAAACCTATTTTGTTTCCCACCGCTGATGACATTAGTCTTACTAAACTAATGTAGTCAGCCTTATTTGGGATCCTCAAAAAAATATTATCGTTATTCATTGTTGTCACCTCTGATGACAAATAATTTATCAAGTTCTGTTATATCGAATAATTTCCTAATATTTGGTTTTAAATTCTCTAAATGGATTTTAAACTCAGTATCTTGAATCATCTTAAGTAAGCTTATTAAAGCTCCTAATCCCGTTGAATCAATATAATCCAAATGCTCTCCATCTATTAAAAGATCTGATTTTTTCTGTTCGTATGCTTTTACAACTTCTTCCTTAAAAACAGATGAGGTATAAATATCAATCTCTCCAATAGGTTTTACAACCCACAGATTTCTATCATAATTAAAATCTACCTTAGTATTTAATGACATTATTTCTTCCCTCCATCCTTTGATTTATAGTAATTTTATAATAAAAATGTTGGAATGTAAAGGAAAAGAGCCAAGCTCTATTCCTCTACATATTTAGCAACTGCTACCACTTTATCATCCTTCATCTTCATTAAGGTTACACCTTGAGTACTTCTACCCATTATTGATATATCAGCTATTCCAAGTCTTATAATCGTTCCATTAAGTGATATCATCAGTATTTCATCATGTTCACTTACTACTTTTGCTGAAACAATATCTCCAGTCTTATCCTTAATGCTATATGTTATTAAACCTTTTCCGCCTCTTTTTTGAGTTTTGTATTCAGATAAATAAGTTCTCTTTCCAAATCCTTTTTCTGAAATTACTAAAAGAGTTTTGTCTTCTTCCACTATCTCCATAGCAACTACATTATCTTCTTTATCTAAGGTTATACCTTTTACTCCCATTGCATTTCTTCCCATAACTCTTACATCATCCTCATAGAATCTTATTGCCATACCTTTTTTAGTAACAACTATTAAATCGTTCTTACCTGAGGTTAATTTTACACTCATTAATTCATCTGAGTCGTGAAGGGTCAAGGCTATTATTCCAGTTTTTCTAATGTTTTCAAACTGATCCACGCTAGTTTTCTTAATAATTCCTTCTCTTGTTATAAATACAAGATTATCTTCCTTATTGTATTTATAAAGTGGAATTATTGCTGAAATCTTTTCATCTCCATTAAGATTTAGTAGATTTACAATAGCTGTTCCTTTGGCTGTTCTACTTGATTCAGGTATTTCGTAGGCCTTAAGTGAATATACTTTTCCTTTATTGGTAAAGAATAGTATAGTACTATGGGTTGATGTGATATATAGATCCTCAACAAAGTCTTCTTCTCTCTTAGAAAGGGCTGCTATTCCTCTTCCACCTCTTTTTTGAGGTCTGTAAGTTCCTTCGGGCATTCTTTTAATATATCCGAAATGAGTTAAGGTAATAACAACATCCTCATCCTCAATCATGTCCTCCATATTAATTTCATTAGCTGAAGGCATTATTCTTGTCCTTCTTAAATCTCCATACTTATCTTTTATTTCAACTAGCTCATCTCTGATTATATTTAGAACCAGTCTCTCGCTAGCTAATATTTCTTTAAATTGGTTTATTAATTTGATCAAACCTTCGTATTCCTCTTCCAACTTATCTCTTTCAAGTCCAGTAAGTCTTCTCAATCTCATATCTAATATTGCTTGTGCTTGCTTTTCAGAAAGACCAAATGTTTCCATAAGTGATAGTTTTGCACTTTGGTCATCACTTGATCCTCTAATTATCTTGATTATTTGATCAATATTATCTAGGGCT
This sequence comes from uncultured Tissierellaceae bacterium, assembly GCA_964575895.1. GTDB lineage: Bacteria > Bacillota > Clostridia > Tissierellales > Tissierellaceae > Gudongella. Next base: position 3,029 of record CAZNTE010000013.1, read on the forward strand.
ATTCTTAAACCTTCAACAATATGAGCTCTATCTTCTGCTTTATTCAAATCGTACTTAGTTCTTCTAACAATTATTTCCTTTTGATATTCAAGATAATAATAAATCATCTCTCTTAAATTAAGTACCTTGGGTTCTCCATTAACTAAAGCAAGATTAATGACTCCAAAAGTTGTTTGTAACTGAGTGTGCTTATAAAGATTATTTAATACAACCTTGGGATTAGAATCTCTTTTTAACTCAATTACAATTCTCATACCTTCTCTATCTGATTCATCTCTAAGATCAGATATACCTTCAATTTTCTTGTCTCTTACATATTCTGCAATTTTTTCAATCAAATTTGATTTATTGACCTGATATGGAATTTCAGTTACAACTATACTGTGCTTTCCTTTGTTAGATTCTTCAATTTCAGCAACAGCCCTTAGTGTTACCTTTCCTCTACCAGTTCTAAAGGCTTTTCTTATTCCCTCTTTTCCCATTATACTTCCACCTGTTGGAAAATCTGGACCTTTTATTACCTTCATCAGATCATCAACATCTACATCTGGTTCTTCAATCATCATTTCTATTCCTTCTACAATTTCTCTTAAATTATGAGGTGGAACATTAGTAGCCATACCAACTGCTATACCTGATGAGCCATTAACCAATAAATTTGGGAATCTACTTGGCAATACTTTAGGTTCATTTAATGTCTCATCAAAATTTGGCATGAAATCTACTGTGTCTTTTTCTATATCTCTAAGCATTTCTGTGGCAATTTTAGTCATTTTTGCTTCAGTATAACGCATTGCAGCTGCTCCATCACCATCCACACTACCAAAGTTTCCATGACCATCAACAAGTAAATACCTGGTGTTAAAATCCTGAGCAAGTCTTACCATTGCACCATAAACAGAACTATCTCCATGAGGATGAAACTTACCTAATACATCCCCTACAACCCTAGCAGACTTTCTATACTGCTTATCAGGTGTCATATTTAATTCATTCATAGCGTACAGTATTCTTCTGTGTACTGGTTTTAATCCATCTCTTACATCTGGAAGAGCACGACTAACTATTACGCTCATGGCATAATCCAGATAAGAATTTTTCATTTCATCTTCAATATTTATATCTATTAACTTATCTCTTTCGTTTTCCATATTTTCCTCCTAGATGTCAAGATTCTTAACATACTTAGCATTTTCTTCAATAAATTCCCTTCTGGGTTCAACCTTATCACCCATAAGTGTTGTAAATACTTCATCTGCTCCTACTGCATCATCAACACTTACCTTTAGTAGTACCCTTTGATTGGGATCCATTGTAGTGTCATAAAGTTGATCAGCATTCATTTCTCCAAGACCTTTATATCTTTGAAGCTGATAACCACTTCTTCCAATTTCACCTAGAAGTATATCTAAATCCCTATCTGTGTAACAATAATATTCTTTTCTATTTTTTGTAACCTTATACAATGGAGGTTGAGCTATATATATATTTCCATTATCAATTAAACCTCTCATATATCTATAGAAGAAGGTTAATAATAAAGTTCTTATGTGGGCTCCATCAACGTCCGCATCTGTCATAATTATTATCTTTCCATATCTTAGTCTATCTAAGGAAAAATCTTCTCCAATTCCAGTTCCAAATGCTGTTATCATAGACTTTATTTCCTGAAATCCAAGAATTTTATCAAGTCTAGCCTTTTCAACATTCATTATTTTACCTCTTAATGGTAAAATTGCTTGGAATTTCTTATCTCTTCCCTGCTTTGCACTTCCACCTGCTGAATCACCCTCGACAATAAATATCTCCGTTTCTTTAATATCGCTGGATTGACAATCTGCTAATTTTCCTGGTAGAGGTGTATTATCAAAAATACTTCTTTTTCTTGTTAAATCTCTAGCTTTTCTCGCTGCTTCTCTTGCTCTTTGTGAGCTAATTGCCTTATCTAGGATAATCTTTGAAATTTTTGGATTCTCTTCCATATAGTTTGATAAAAATTCATTAGTTAAGCTTTCAACTATTCCTTTAGTCTCACTATTTCCAAGTTTCCCTTTAGTTTGACCTTCAAATTGAGGTTCAGGAAGTTTAACAGAAACTATTGCTGACATACCCTCTCTAATATCTTCACCTGATAAATTTTCATCTTTATCTTTTAAGAAACCATATTTTCTTGCATAATCATTTACAGTTCTTGTTAAAGCTGATCTAAATCCTGAAAGATGAGAACCACCTTCAGCTGTATTTATATTATTGGCAAAGGTAAACACATTTTCACTGTAACCATCAGTATATTGAATTGCCACTTCTACAGTAGTAAAATCCTTCTCAGCTTCAAAATATATTACGCTTTTATGGATAGAATTCTTATTTCTATTTATATACTCTACAAATGATTTAATCCCACCTGTATAATAAAATTCTTTCATTACATTGGTTCTTTTGTCTTCTAGGGTAATTTTAATTCCCTTATTTAAAAATGCCATTTCTCTGAATCTATGTTCCAGTGTCTCAAAACTATATTCTAAAGTCTCAAATATTTGATAATCTGGTTTAAAATGAATAGTGGTACCTGTAGTTGTAGCTTCACCAATACACTCTAATTCAGTATTAGCATCCCCTCTAGTGAAAGATTGCATATACTCTTTTCCTTCTCTTCTTACTTTAGCAACAAGCCACTCTGAAAGAGCATTTACAACTGAAACCCCAACACCATGTAATCCACCTGAAACCTTATATGCAGAATTATTAAATTTACCACCAGCATGAAGAATTGTTAGAACTGTTTCAACAGTTGATTTTCCAGTTTGAGGATGGGTTTCAACTGGTATTCCACTACCATTGTCCTCTACTGAAATTGAATTATCCTCATGAATCATAACTTTTATAGTATCGCAAATTCCTGCTAATGCTTCATCCACACTATTATCAACAACTTCATAAACCAAGTGGTGCAATCCTTTTGGACCAGTACTACCAATATACATCCCAGGTCTTTTTCTAACTGGTTCAAGGCCTGTTAGTACCTGAATTTCGTTGGCCGTATAATGTCTATCATTTCCATTTATTTCATTGGTCATTTACTTCCCTCCATGTCTTTTTTCCTTTGTAAATTAATCCTTCTTTTACATAAAAGTACTCTTTTTCATGATCTTCTAGTCCTTTAATTTCAACAGCATCAGTTACTGTAATAAATGTCTGCATATTATTAAATAGTTTGGATAGATATAATCTCCTATCTTCATCAAGTTCTGAAAATACATCATCTAAAAGTAAAACAGGATATACTCCTATGTCTTTTTTTATTATTTCAACTTCTGCTAGTTTCATAGTTAAAACTAAAGATCTTTGTTGACCTTGTGATGCAAATATTTTTGACTCTTTTCCATTTATACTTATTATCATATCATCTCTATGTGGACCAACCTCAGTTGTCCTGTTTAAGATATCACTTTCTCTAGTTCTTTTTAATCTATCTATAAATCCATTTTCTGTTTCTTTTAAAGTATTAAATATTTGAGTATTTGTTAAATACGAAAAAACAATATCCTCTTGACCTTTTGTAAGTGATTGATGTATATCTTTTGATTCAATATTTAGTTTGTTTATTATTGATCTTCTCTCTAGGAGTATTATGCTACCTAAATTAGCTAGCTGAATGTCAAATACATCAAGTAAAGAATTTAAATCACTTTTTAATCTTACTGACTTCAAAGTATTATTTCTTTGAATTAATACTTTGTAATATTTATTTAAATTATAATTATAAACTGGTTTAAGTTGAGATATACAATTATCCAGATAATTTCTTCTATTAACAGGTCCATCTTTTATTAATTTTAAATCATCTGGAGAAAAAATTACAACTTTGAATCCAGTATTTAATTCTTTGTTACTAGATAATTCACTCTTATTTACTCTTATTCTCTTAGGCTTATCCTTGTGTAATTTTATCTCAGTAAATTTTTCCAATTCTCCAACCTTAATATTAGCTCCTATATAAGCTTCATCTTTATCAAAGCTAATAATTTCTTTGTCTCTATATGTTCTAAATGATCTACCATTTGAACACATATAAATAGCTTCAAGGATGTTTGTCTTTCCTTGAGCATTTTTTCCAACTAGAATATTTATATCCCTATTGAAAGAAATACCCATATTCTTATAGTTTCTGAAATTTATTAGTCTAATACCTTCAACATTCAAAAAGTGACACTCCTTATGGACATATTTAAGGTTAACATTGGTATTATATCACAATAAATGAATAGGTATCATCCACTACTACTTTGTCATCTTTTCTTATTTTTTTACCTCTTTGTAATGAAACCTCTCCATTTACTTTTACAAGACCATCAGCTATCATCATCTTTGCCTGACCTCCTGTTTGAGCTACACCACACAATTTCAAAAATTGATCAAGTTTTATAAAATCTGTTTCAATTCTAATTTCTTCCAAATTATTCACCTCTTTAAAAATCATCTTGTGCTAATCTAACAGGAAGAACCAAATATGTGTAGGTTTCATCCCCTACTCCATTAATGATACAAGGATTCAAACTTCCTATGAAATTCATTTCCACATCATCACAATTCATTATCTTAATACCTTCGATTATATATCTTGAATTAAATGCTATATTAATATCTTCACCATTTTGGTGAGCAACTACTGATTCAACAACATCTCCCATTTCAGAATTTGACTTTATTATTACTTCACCATTAGATATGGAAAGTTTTACCAAGTTCGCCTTCTCTTCTTTTGCTAATAGGGATGCTCTTTCTAATCCGTTTTGTAAATTTCTTCTATTTATTATGACTTTAGTTTTGTGTTCACTTCTCATAATATCTTTATAATTAAAGAATTGACCTTCAAGTAACTTAGTATACATAATTGTTTCACCTAAGTTAAATATTGCTTGTCCATGAGACATGCTAACAACTAATTCTTCTTCTTTTTCTTCTAGAATTTTATTTAATTCATTTAATGATCTTCCAGGTATTATAATTTTTGCTTCAATATCAGTTGAAGTATTTACCTTTCTTAAAGCTAATCGATATCCATCTAAAGATACAAAATTTATAACTCCATCAGCTATTTCAAGAAGTACTCCTGTTAACGATGGCCTTGTCTCGTCTTGAGTTGTAGCAAATACAGTTTGTCTTATTGCTTCTTTAAATAGATCCTTAGAAATACTAAATTGATTTTCTTCAATCACTGGAGGTAAATCAGGATAATCATCTCCAGAATTACCTATAATATTAAACTCTGCATTTTGACATATGATATTAACATGATTCTCTTTAACATTAAAGAATATAGTATCATCTGGTAACTTCTTTACTATATCTCCAAAAATTCTTGAATTTAGTACAATTTTTCCCTTTTCCTCAACTTTTGCATCTAAAAATGTCTCTATGCTAATTTCAAGATCAGTTGCGGTCAACTTTATTGCATTATCTTTTGCTTCAATAAGTATTCCATCTAATATCTGTAATGTTGATCTTGAGGAAATACCTCTTTGAGCTATAGTTATGTGTTTTGCCAAGTCTCTTTGTTCAACTCTAAATTTCATCTCTTTTTCCTCCTTATATAGAATAATAGAATAAGATACTATAGTAGTAATAGTAGTAGGCACTGTTAATATGTGGATAAGTCTGTTAAGTATTTAAATTATAAAATTTAAGAGAAATAATAACATGTGGATAACTATAAAAAATTATCCTAAACTTTCCACAGATAAATCTATTTTTTTAAATCCTCAATAATATCATTTAGCTTCTTTTTAAGCATCTGATCATTTAATATATCATTATTTATTTTCTCACATGCATGAATAACTGTTGTATGATCTCTTCCCCCAAATTCATCACCGATCTTAGGTAAGGATAAATCTGTAAGCTCCCTAGTTAAGTACATTGCTATTTGTCTTGGATATGCAATAGCTCTTGTCCTTTTTTTAGAATTAAATTCATCCATTCTGATACCAAATTTTTTAGATACTTTATCCTTAATTAAATCAACTGTAATTTCAACGGATTTACTATTGGATATTATATCTTTAAGAGCTTCTTCAGCTAGTTCAATAGTAATGGATTTATTTGTTAAGGATGAGTATGCTACAACTTTTATTAAAGCTCCTTCTAATTCTCTTATATTTGAATGTATTTTATCAGCTATTAGAAGCATAACATCATCAGGTATTTCTAAATTTTCAAGATTAGCTTTCTTCCTTAATATAGCCATCCTGGTTTCCAGATCAGGAGCTTGAATATCTGTAGTAAGACCCCATTCAAACCTTGATCTTAATCTATCTTCTAATGTAGGTATGTCTTTTGGTGGTCTATCACTAGATATTATAATTTGTTTATTATTTTCATGTAGAGCATTAAAAGTATGGAAGAATTCTTCTTGTGTCCCTTCCTTCCCTGCTATAAACTGTATATCATCAATTAACAATACATCAACATTTCTATATTTATTCCTAAACTCTTCATTCTTATATTCACGTATAGAATTAATTAGTTCATTCGTAAATTTTTCTGAAGAAACATAAACTACTTTTGCTTCAGGATTTTCTGATAATATATAGTGTCCAATAGCATGCATAAGATGAGTCTTACCAAGACCAACTCCTCCATATATGAATAAGGGATTATAAGCTTGAGCGGGTGCTTCTGCCACTGCTAGACTAGCTGCATGAGCAAAATCATTACTTTTACCAGTAACAAAAGTATTAAATGTATACTTTGGATTAAGATGAGACTTTATGATAGTTTTTTCATCTACCTTGTTTCTTGTTGCTTGGGTCACATTATTAATCTCTTCCCCTGGAATAACAAATGAAATTTCATAATTTTCTTTAGTTATTTGCTTAATAGCATTTCTAATGAGATTGATGTACCTACCTTCAAGTATGCCTTTTGTGAAGTCATTTGGTGCTCCAAGAATAACTTTTCCATCTTTTAGGCTTATGGGTTCTATTGATTTAAGCCATGTATTAAAGCTGACTTCAGTAAGCTCTACCTTAATTAAACTTAATACATTTTCCCATATCTGTTCCAAGTTTGAGTCCATTAAATATACCTCCTTAATAATTAATCAACAGAGTTATCAACAGAAATAAAAAGAAATTAGTTGATTTTTTTAATTGATTTGTAGTATTATTTTGTGGATTAAAATATCAACTGGTTGTTGATTAATTTAAAAATAATTTACATTTTAAAAAGTTCCACAGTAAAGTTTATGTATAATTGTGGATAAAAAACACTAATAATTAAGATACTTTAACATCTTTAGGTGTAAAAATTTAAAAGTTATGCACAAACTATCCACAAATTGTGTATAACTTTTATTTATCCACTAACTTTACAACTTATCAACATCTCCTTTTATATTAACAGATTAAACAACTATATTCAATAAAATTATCCACAGCATCAACAGCAGAAAAATAAGCCAAATGTGGATTGTTGTCAATTAAAAATCTTGACATATACTAGGTGAATACATATAATTTATAGTAGTGTTTTATGGTTACCTGTAGAAAACTCTATATTTATCATATAGGATTACTGCAATTATCGAAGGAGGTGTATTTAATGAAAAGAACTTATCAACCAAAAAATAGACAAAGAAGTAAAGAGCATGGTTTTAGAAAAAGAATGAAAACAAGATCTGGAAGAGAAATTTTAAAAGCTAGAAGAAGAAAAGGTAGAAAAAAACTTTCTGCATAAGGCCGCTTGTTAGTGGCCTTTTATTAAAGGCCATTTTAAGGTGGAATTAAGTATGAAAAAAATTAACAGATTAAGAAAGAATATGGAGTTTAAAAAGGTCTACAAGTCAGGAAAAAACTATTGGAATAGAAACCTAATTCTTTATGTAAGAAAAAATGGATTGGAAGAGTCTAGGATTGGAATATCCATTACAAAAAAAGTTGGAAATGCTGTGATTAGGAATAAGATTAAGCGTAGAATCAGAGAAGTAAATAGGGACAACTTAATTAACATAAAGAAAGGGTATGATATTGTGATCATACCTAAAAAAAACGCTGTAGATCTTAGTTTTAAAGATTTAGAAAGTGCTGTTAGACACATTTACAAGGTATCCGGTTTATTGGAAAACAGGTGATTATTATGACTAGGATAGCTATATTAGTAATTAAATTCTACCAAAGATATATTTCTAAATATATTCTTACTGGGAATAACTGCAGATTTTATCCTACATGTTCAGAGTATGGCTTACAGGCATACTCTAAATACGGATTTTTAAAAGGAACATATCTTACTACTAAAAGAGTATTAAGATGTAATCCTTTTCATGAGGGAGGATATGATCCGCTAAAATGATGGGAGGTTAACAAATGACTGGATTTCTAGGAAATATACTAGGATCGTTGTTAAAATTAGTATATGATGTGGTATCATCTGTTATGGGTAGTGAACCATCATCTATTTCTTTTTATGCAATAGCAATAATACTTACTACTATAGTGTTTAAACTTATGTTATTGCCAATTAACATTAAACAAACGAGATCAACTCGTAAAATGAGTGAAATACAACCACTTATGAAAGAAATACAAACTAAGTATAAGAAAGACCCACAGACAATGCAGATAAAAATGCAAGAGTTGTATAAGGAACATAAGTACAATCCAGCCTCAGGTTGTTTAATACTATTAGTACAGTTACCAATTATATTTGCGTTTTTTGCTGTATTTAGAAACCCAGCACAATATGCATTTACAGAACCAGGACTATATGAAAGTATGGCAAAGAACTTCTTATGGATAGCGAATCTTGAGAATCCTGATCCTTTTGTATGGGGATTACCAATGCTTTCAGCTTTAACAACATTCATTCAGAGTAAGACAATGGTATCTGCCAGTGCAGGTGGAGACGCTGCTGCTCAATCAACTCAGAAAATGATGAATTATATGTTACCTGTAATGATTTTTATGGCAGCTAGAGGATTTGCAGCAGGATTAGCCTTATATTGGGTTGTAGGTAACTTCTTTACGATAGTACAACAGATGGTATCTAATAGGTCGGTTTTAAAGATTAAGGGGGCAAAATAGTTATGAAATTTGTTGTTAAAACCTCTAAAACCGTTGATGATGCAATAAAAGAAGCCTTAGAAGAATTAAATGTAACTAGAGATGAAGTTGAAGTAGAAGTCATCGAGGAAGCTTCCAAAGGTCTTTTTGGAATATTAGGAACTAAAGAAGCTAAAGTTAAAGTTACATTAATAAATGACCCTGAAGAAAAAGCGGATAAATTTCTAGACGGAATTCTAAGGGGAATGGGTATAGTTGCACTTCACGATATTAAGTTAGAAAACGATATGTTATATATTGATATAAACAGTATCTCTTCTACAGATATGGGAATACTTATTGGGAAAAGAGGTAATACTCTTGACTCAATACAATATCTATTAAGCTTAGCAATAAATAAAGATAGAGAAAAATATCTAAAGGTTGTCTTAGATTCTGAAGGATATAGACAAAAAAGAGAAGAAACTTTAGTTAAACTGGCTAAGAAAATGGCTGAAAAAGCAACTTATTCTAAAAGACCAGTTAAACTAGAACCTATGAATCCTTATGAGAGAAGAATAATTCACTCAGCATTGCAGAATTTTAATGGAGTCAATACTTACAGTGAAGGAAATGAACCTTACAGAAGAGTAGTTATAGTATCCAAGTAGATAAGAGCCCGAATGGGCTTTTATTTTTTTACGACTACCCTTCCCCACTTATCTTTTATATAGTTTGACATGGGAGCATATTAATGTAAAATTAATTTAACAGGTAGTAATGAATTTAGAAGAGGTGATTATATGTCAGCTACAATAGCTGCTATATCGACTGCAATTGGAGAGTCAGGAATAGGTATTGTTAGAATGAGTGGGAAAGATGCCATTCTAATTGGTAAGAATATATTTAAATCTATTAAGGATAAAGAGATAGACCAAGATGATAATAGAAAATTATTATATGGTCACATAGTAGATGATGATAATAAAGTAATAGATGAGGTTTTAATTGCGTTTATGGTTGAACCTTATACCTATACAAGAGAAAACATGGTAGAAATATATTGTCATGGTGGAATAATTCCAGTTAAAAAAATTCTTGAGTTAATCTTAAGTAAAGGAGCTAAATTAGCAGAGCCAGGTGAGTTTACCAAAAGAGCTTTTTTAAATGGAAGACTTGATTTATCTCAAGCAGAGGCTGTAATAGATATAATAAAAGCAAAGACTGAAGTTAGTTATGATGTTTCATTGAATCAGTTAGAAGGGAGCTTAAGTAGAGAGGTTGAGTCAATTAGAGGTATATTACTTCAAATGATAGCTCACATTGAGGTTTCCATTGATTTTCCAGAAGATGATATAGAGGAAGTTACCTATGAAGAATTGGAAGAAAATGGAAATAAAGTTCTAAATAGAATAGAATCTCTTCTTAATACTGCACAAAGGGGTAAAATCCTAAGAGATGGCTTAAATACAGTAATATTAGGAAAACCAAATGTTGGAAAATCATCTCTTCTGAATGCGGTACTAAGAGAAAACAGGGCTATTGTAACTGATATTCCAGGCACAACAAGGGATGTTATAGAAGAATACATTAATATTGATGGAATTCCTCTTAAGATAATTGATACTGCTGGAATAAGAGAAACTAACGATTTAGTTGAAAAAATTGGTGTTGACAGGGCTAAAGACAGTCTTAAAAACGCTGATTTGATCATAGCAATATTTGATATATCAAGAGACTTATCAGAAGAAGACTACCACATAATAGACTTGATTAAGGATAAGAAGACTATAGTATTACTGAACAAGACGGATTTACCAAATAAATATGATGAAAATCACTTTAGAGATTATTTTAAGGAGATAGAGATTATTTATACATCAATGACAGAGGGTGTAGGAATAGAAGAATTGGAAAATAGCATTAGGAACATGTTTTATCAAGGAGACATTAAGGTTGACTCAACTATGATTATTAACAATTTAAGACATAAAAATCAGCTGGAACTATCAAAATCAAATATTGATAGTGTATTAGATGATCTTAAGAATAGAGTACCATTGGATTGCTTAGAAGTGGACTTAAAAAATTGTTGGGAGAATCTTGGTGAAATTACAGGAGAAAGTATTACAGAAGATATTTTAGATAAGATCTTTAAGGAATTTTGTATAGGAAAATAGTGATTTATGAAAGGTGAACCATATGATAGAAACTAAAACATATAATGGTGGAGACTTTGATCTTGCAGTTATAGGAGCAGGTCACGCAGGAGTTGAGGCTGCTTTAGCAGCTAGTAGAATGGGCTTAAAAACCATAATGCTAACTATTAGTTTAGATGGCATTGTTGCATTGTCATGCAATCCTAATATTGGAGGTACAGGGAAAGGTCATTTAGTTAGAGAAATTGATGCTCTTGGAGGAGAAATGGCTGTTAATATAGATAAGTCATTCATTCAGAGCAGAATGTTGAATATATCTAAAGGTCCTGCTGTACATTCTTTAAGAGTGCAGGCTGATAAAAAGTCATACCACATAGAAATGAAGAAAATAATTGAAGATGAGAAGAATTTAACCTTAAGACAAGGAGAAGTTATTAGCATACTCATAGAAGATAATAAGATAAAGGGAGTATTAACAAGGACTGGAGCTATTTATAGTAGTAAGGCTGTGGTAGTAGCAACAGGAACTTATCTTGGAGGAATGGTATATATTGGCGAAGTGAGTTATCAATCTGGACCAGATGGTATGTTTCCTTCCCTTCTTCTATCAGAATCTTTGAAGGAACAGGGATTCAATCTTAGGAAAATGAAGACTGGGACACCAGCTAGAGTCCATAAAGACTCAATAGACTACAGTGTAATGGAGATCCAGCCAGGCGATGATGAGGTAGTGCCATTTTCGTTCTTAAATATGAATAAGGAATTCAAAGTTGATCAGGTTCCATGTTATTTAACATATACCACAGTGGAAACCCACGATATTATAAGGGCAAATTTGGACAGATCTCCAATGTTTGCTGGATATATTGAAGGAGTAGGCCCTAGATATTGTCCATCAATTGAAGATAAGGTAGTAAGATTTGCAGACAGGGATAAACATCAGGTATTTATAGAGCCAGAGGGTCTAACTACTAAGGAAATGTATGTTCAAGGTGTAAGTTCTTCATTACCTGAAGAAGTTCAGATTGAAATGTATAGAAAGATTAAAGGGTTGGAAAATGTTCAATTTATGAGGAGTGCATATGCAATTGAATATGATTCAATCGATCCAACTATACTAAAGAGATCTCTTGAACATAAGCATATTTCTAATCTATTCTTTGCTGGACAGATAAATGGATCATCAGGTTACGAAGAGGCTGCTGCACAGGGATTAATTGCAGGAATTAATGCAGCACAAAACATACTGGGCAAAGATCCTTTTGTTCTGGATAGGTCGGAAGCTTATATAGGTGTTTTAATAGACGACTTAGTTACTAAAGGAACTGATGAGCCCTATAGAATGATGACTTCAAGAGCTGAATATAGACTTACCTTAAGGCAAGATAATGCAGATTTAAGATTAACTAAAAAAGGATACGAATTAGGTTTGGTGACTGAAGAAAGATATAGATTGACTATTGAAAAAGAAAAATTGATCAATGATGAACTTCTAAGACTACAAAAGATTATTTTAACACCAACAGAGGAAATCAATGGGAAACTATCAGCCTTAAATTCTGTTCCCTTAAAAACTGCAATAAGCCTTTATGACTTGATTAGAAGACCTGAGATAACTTATGATTTCACAGATGTTTTTGATGATATGAGGCCTATTCTGAATAAAGAAATAAGACTTCAGGTTGAAACCCACATTAAATATGAGGGTTATATTAAGAAGCAAATGCAACAGATAGAACAATTTAAAAAACTTGAAAATAAAATACTACCAGAGGATATTTTTTATAAAAATGTAAGGGGACTAAGTAATGAAGCTGTACAGAAACTAACCAAAATACAGCCAGATTCCATAGGTCAAGCTTCCAGGATATCAGGAGTATCCCCATCAGATATAAATGTATTACTTATCCATCTTGAACAGAGAAGAAGGAGGGATAATAATGGAAATGAATAGTTTGTTAGAATCTGCTTCTAAGTGTATGGGAATAGATTTAAATCAAGATATGGTAGAAGAATTTAGTAAATATAAGGCAATGCTTAAAGAATGGAATGAAAAGATAAATATTACTAGCATAACAGAGGATGATGAAATAGACCTAAAACACTTTGCAGATAGCCTGAGTATTTTAAAATCAGGGCAGTTTAACGGAAATAAAAAAGTTATTGATGTAGGCACTGGAGGAGGATTCCCGGGATTGCCACTTAAGATATATAATAAGGATCTAGATGTTACATTGCTAGACAGTTTAAACAAGCGAATTATATTTCTAAACGAAGTTATTGAAGAACTAAAAATGGATAGGATAACACCTTTACATGGCAGAGCAGAAGAGCTGGGAATAAAATCTGAGTTTAGAGAGCAATTTGATGTTTGCGTATCAAGAGCAGTGGCATCATTAGATACATTGAGTGAATACTGTATTCCATTTGTGAAGGTAGGCGGATACTTCATATCCATGAAAGGGCCACAGGTTGAAGAAGAGGTTAATTTAAGTTCTAAGGCTATAGATGTTCTAGGATGTAAGGTTGAAGATGTAATATATGTGACATTACCAGGTACTGATATTACTCACTCACTCATAGTCATTAAGAAAGAAAGAAATACTCCAAAAAAGTATCCGAGAGGTGGAGGAAAACCTAAAAAAACACCTATTAAATAGTTTGAAACCATTGAAATCACTATCATAAGAGCAAATGTTCCACGTGAAACATTTTTTATTAATGTTCGCTTGGAACATTTTTGTTTTTTATTCTATTTTATATGTTATTATATTATTAAGAATGAGAAAGGGTGTTTTTATGGGTAAGATTATTTCAATATTTAATCAAAAAGGTGGGGTTGGCAAAACTACAACCTGTATCAATCTATCTGCAGGCGTGGGAAAAAAGGGTAAAAAAGTCCTTTTGGTTGATATAGATCCTCAAGGCAATTCATCTAGTGGATTAGGAATAAATAAAAGCGAAGTAGAGGTACTTCTTTATGACATAATAACGGAAGATATAAATATTTATGATGGTATTTATGAAACTTCTGCAGAAAATGTAAGTATAATACCTTCTAATAATAATCTAGCAGGTTTAGAGATAGAATTAGCGAAGGGTGGGAATTGGGAGGATACAATTAAGAATACCCTTGAAAAAGTAAGAGATGAGTTTGATTATATATTTATTGACTGCCCGCCTTCTCTAGGAATACTTAGTGTAATGGGTTTAATAGCATCTGATAGCGTCATAATACCTATTCAGTGCGAATACTATGCTCTAGAGGGTGTTGTCCAATTGGTTGAAACCATGAACTTAGTTAAAGATAATTACAATCCTAAGCTAGAGATTGAGGGCGTTGTTCTTAGTATGTTTGATGGCAGAACAAATCTTTCTATACAAGTGGTTGAAGAAGTTAAGAAGGCTTTTAAAAGCAAAGTATATAGTAGCATAATACCAAGAAATGTTAGATTAGCTGAAGCTCCATCATATGGGTTGTCCATATTGGATTACGAAGAAAAATCAAAAGGTGCTGAATCATATATGGAATTAGCGGAGGAATTTCTATACTTACAAGATTGATGAAAGGAAGTGGTTAAATGACTGGTAAGAAGAGAGGTCTTGGCAAAGGACTATCTGCTCTAATACAAGATAAGGAAAAGGTAGATTTACTTATTAAAGATAATACCTTAAATCATAAGGAAATGATTGAATCTATAAAACTTGAAGATATAATCCCGAAATCAGATCAACCTAGAAAGATTTTTAACAAGGATGCATTAAATGATCTTACTGAGAGCATTAAGGTTAATGGAGTAATACAACCAATTATTATTAGAAAAATCGAAAATGGGTATGAAATAATAGCTGGTGAAAGAAGATGGAGAGCTGCCAAAGAAGCTAATTTAATAGAAATACCTGCAATAGTGAGAGATATTGATGAGGAGACAGCTTCAAAAATATCGTTAATTGAAAATGTACAAAGAGAAAACTTAAATCCAATAGAGGAAGCTCAAGCATATAAGAGATTAATGAAAGAATATAGTCTTAAGCAAGATGAATTAGCTAAAGCTGTAGGCAAAAGCAGATCATATATAAGTAATAATATTAGACTGCTTAATCTTGATAAGAGGGTTGTAGAATTAATATATGAAGGAAAATTAACCAGTGGTCACGGAAAGGCATTGTTGGGAATTAAGGATCTTGAAGAGCAGTTTAAAGCTGCAGATAGAATTATAAAACAAGGAAGTAATGTAAGAGAAGTAGAGCAAACGGTTAAAGTAAGCAAGAAAAAGCCTAAGAAAATTAAATCAAAAGAGAGTTATATATTAGAAGTAGAAGAAAAGTTAATGGGTTCTCTTGGAACTAAAGTAAAGCTTAATCCAGGCAAGAGAAGTGGGAAAATTGAGATTGAGTACTATGGAAATGATGACTTAGACAGGCTAATTGACTTACTTACGAAATAATGTTCCACGTGGAACATTTTGAAAGGAGCTCATGTTATGGAAGTAAATATTTTTCAAGTTGATGCCTTTACATCCATTCCTTTTGGAGGAAATCCTGCAGGTGTGGTTACAAACGCTAAAGGATTGAAAGATAGTGACATGCAGAAAATTGCAAATGAAATGAATCTATCGGAGACGGTTTTTATTAGACAGTTGGATGATTGTTATTTTAAGATGAGGTACTTTACACCACTATGTGAAGTTGATTTATGCGGCCATGCAACAATTGCAGCTATTTTTACCCTGGCTAAAAAAGGATACATCAAACCAATTGATTCTGGAAAGAAGAAAGCTTTAATTGAAACCAGATTGGGAGATTTGGAAATTGAAATCGAATTTAAAAATGCTTCCCCAATTAATATAACCATGAATCAGGACACTCCAAGAAGTATAGGGAAGCTAGAAGATATTGATGAGTTGCTAAAGATATTCAACATTAATAAAGAAGATATAGGGTTAGAGAAATTTAATGCATTTCCAGAGATAATATCAACTGGTCTTCCTGATATTTTAATGCCTTTGAAAGATAAGGGAATTTTAGATAGAATGGAGATTGATCACTGCAGACTTAAAGAGTACAGCAACAAACTTAATGTAACTGGTGTACATGCTTTTGTAGTTGATAAGAATAATTCACAATATGTTTATGCGAGAAACTTTGCTCCAGCAGTAGGAATAGATGAAGAAGCTGCTACTGGAACAGCCAATGGAGCCTTAATTTATTATTTAAAAAAGAATGGATATATAGAAGAAAACAGTATAAGGGTATCTCAAGGAGAATCCATGAACAGGCCAAGTATTATCAATTGTCAAATTGAAGAAGATGGGAATTCTTATATTGTCAAGGTTGGAGGATGTGCTAATATAGTTTTAGAAGGTATAATCAAATTTTAAACGGAGGGGTAGTATGTTAATAGAAAGAACAGCTAAGAATTTTGTTTACGATGTGGCAAGTGAGAGCCCAACACCTGGTGGAGGTAGTGTTGCTGCCTTGGTTGGAAGTCTTGGAGGTGCCTTGACCAATATGGTTGGCAACTTAACTATTGATAAGAAAGTATACGCAGAAGTACCTGATGATGCAAAACCAAAAATGGAAGAAAATTTCAAATTAATTGAAGGGTTGATAGAAGAGCTTTTAAATCTGGTAGATGAGGATTCAACTGCTTTTGATGATGTTATGAAAGCTTTTAAGTTGCCTAAGGAAACCGATGAGGACAAAAAGATTAGATCAGAAGCTATACAATCTGGATATAAAAAGGCTCTTGAAGTGCCATTAAGATGTGGAGAAAAGTGTTTTGAAGTATTAGAACTTCAAGATGTGTTTGCTAATTTTGGGAATGTTAATGCCATTACGGATGTTGGAGTAGGAACATTGTTGGCATATTCTGGTTTAGAAGGAGCCTTGTTTAATGTCACAATTAATCTTAAGAGTATAAAGGACTTAGAGTATAAGAAGGAGATGGAAGATAGAGTTAATAATCTATTGAAAAAAGGAAAAGAATTGAGAGATCAATTATTAGATATAGTTTATAAGAGATTAGCCTAGGGAGATTATTCTCCCTTTTTTTTTATCATACGTATTAAGATGGTTCTATTATTCCGTTGTAACAATATCAGTAAGATGATAAAATGGAATTAGTACTAAGAAAAGAGGGAAAATATGATATATTTAGATAATGCTGCAACGACTTTTCCAAAGCCAAGTGCAGTTTACGATAAAGTTTATGAAGTAATGAGAGATTACGGGGCAAATCCAGGAAGATCTGGACATGATCTTGCCTTGAAAGCAAGTAGAGGGATATTTGATACAAGAGAGTTGCTGGCTAAGTTTTTTAATATTGATGACCCTTTTAGAATGATTTTTACATTTAATGCCACCGAAAGTCTTAACATAGGTATAAAGGGACTTCTAAAGCCCGGGGATCATGTAATAACTACTTCAATGGAACATAATTCTGTTCTTCGTCCAATTAAATTCCTAGAGAAATTTGAAGTGGAAAATACAATTGTTTGGGCTGATGACAAGGGAAGAGTTAAAGCAGAAGATATTGAAAAAGAAATCAAGGATAATACTAAACTAATAGTAACAACTCATATTTCAAATCTTACAGGGACTATAATGCCTATTAAAGAGATTGGAAATATAGCAAAAAAACATGGAGTTTTATATCTATTAGATGCTGCTCAGTCTGCGGGAGTATATGGAATTGACTTAAAGAGTAATAATATTGATCTTATGGCATTTCCTGGGCATAAAGGTTTACTGGGACCACAAGGAACAGGTGGTTTATACATCAAGGAAGGGATAGTACTGGATGAATTAATGCAAGGTGGAACAGGAAGTGCTTCTCAATCATTAATACAACCAGATTTAATGCCAGATAAGTTTGAAAGTGGAACACCTAATGCACCTGGTATAATTGGTCTTGGAGAAGGGATTAAGTATATTAATAATAGAGGAATTGATAATATTAAGAGGCTGGAGGAGAGACTGCTTACAAAGCTAATAGATGGAATAAAGGATATCCCCAATATTACCATGTATGGTCCATTAAATATAAATGAGCAGGCTGGAGTTTTGTCTATAAACTATAAAGGTGTTGATTCTTCTACAATAGCATATGTTTTAAATGAAGAATTTGGAATTTGTGTAAGACCTGGACTACATTGTGCACCTTTAGCTCATGAAACATTAGGAACTTTAAATCAGGGGGCAGTAAGGATTAGTATAGGACCTTTTAATACAGATAATGATATAGAAGAGTTGATATTAGCATTAGAAAAAATTTCTAAAGAATTTTAAGGGGTAGCCTATGAATATAATACTTCAATTTATAAATAACTATGTTGAAATAATTATTATAGTGCTAAGTGTGTTTGTATTTATATTATTAGTTCTTTATATAATAAGTTTGAGAAAATTTAAGAAACATAAGGAAAGATATAATTCCTTAACTAGGGGATTATCTGGTGCAAATATTGAGGATCTTTTCTTAAGTATCAATCGTGATATATCTAGTGTAAATAGAGATGTCAATTTATTAGAAGATCATTTAGAGTCTCTTGAAACAAAACTTTCTTTTGCTCTCCAAAGGATAGGATTTGTAAGATATAATGCATTTGGAGATATGGGTAGTGAATTGAGCTTCTCAATAGCCTTACTAGATAGTTACAATAATGGATTTGTACTTACAAGTATATATGGAAGAGAGAGGTCAGTATCATTTTCTAAACCAATCAAAAATGGCAAAACCAATATTCCAATATCACCTGAGGAAATGCTGGCTATTGATAGAGCATTAAAAGGAGAAAACACTATAAATCCTAAATAAATGATGAGGTATAAAATGGAAAAATATCTATTTATTATAAACCCAGTAGCTGGAGTTAAGAAAGCCATGGATTATATTCCAGAAATTCAAAGAGAGATAGACAATAGAAATGTAGTAGGAAAGATTGTTGTGACTAAATCTGTAGGTGAAGCTACTGATTTAGTCTTATTAAATTCTGATTATGAAGTGTGCGTAGCCGTGGGTGGAGATGGAACAGTAAACGAGGTCGCAAAAGGAATTCTTCAAAGAAAGAGTGGAATACTTGGGATTATCCCATCAGGAACTGGTAATGATCTGGCAAAAGTACTAGGAATAGAGGAGAATATAGAAAAATCAATAATTAACATATTTGAGAATGAATCTAAAAATATTGATATAGGTCTTGCTAAGGACAAGTATTTTTTTAATATAGCTAGCCTTGGATTTGATGCACAAGTAGTAAGAAGTACTGATCTTATTAGAAAATTTATTAAGGGTAAAATAGCCTATGTTTTAGGTGTTGTTACAAGCCTAATTGGATATAGAAAAAGAATGATAAAGGTAATAATAGATGGAGTTGAAATTGAGAGAAATGCAATGTTAGTTGCAGTAGGAAATGGTCAGTACTACGGTGGAGGCATGCAAATACTGCCTATGAGCATAGTAGATGATGGTGAGTTTGATATTTGCATTGTCAAGGATATAAGCAACATTAGAATTTTGTTTTTATTCCCATCAATATTTAAAGGTGAACATGTTAAATATAAAGAGTATGTAGAGTTTTATAAAGGAAAAGAAGTATTGGTTAATATTGGGGGGAAATACTATCTAAATGTGGATGGAGAAATATCACCAGTCAAGGATGAAATTATTGATTTCAAGTTATCAAAAAATAAATTGAGAGTTAAAATTTGATCTTTTAAAAATATTAAATTTCCGTAATATTTACTGAAAACAAAAATGTAATTAATTACCAACTAATCAAATCAAGTTATCATGGGAAACACAGAATCTAGCAAGACTTAAGTATCACTTTAAATTGGCAGAATATTTATTTTGATTAATTCTTGTAATTAAATATGGTTATTGGTATAATGTTTTCATGAATGTTACAAAATGGTTACAAAAAAAATTACCTGTGAAATCGAAGGGTAAGGTCTGGAGGAGATTGATTAATGAAGCAAAACTCTTCATCGCTTAACTTTGACGAAAATAGAACAAAAAATAGACATAAAAATAAAAAAAATAAAAGGTTCTTAAGTACAATAGTAATAATGGTCTTGGCGATAACCATTGCAAGTATATCCTATGTTAGTTACTCGATCAATGAGGAAAAGACAAGAGGATTTGATGTATACTTAGGGGATAATCACATAGGAACGATTAGAACAGAAGAAGTAGCACTTGAAGCCTATGCTAGTGTTAGAGAAAAATTAACTCATACATATGACATGGAAGTCGTATTAGACAAAGAATTATTATTCGAACCTACACATGCAAAAGATGAGGAACTTACTCTAGAAGATGAATTAATTAGTAACATTGAAAAGAATATAAATTTTAAAGTTACTGCCTTTGAACTTTTTGTTGAAGGGGAGAGTTTTGGAGTTTTCAAATCTGATGATGATATAAATTCTTTATTTGATACTATAAAAGAACCATATATTAATGTAATAGAATCTGAGACTAGAAAATCTGTTTTAACTAATGTTGAATTTCTAGAAAACATAGAAATTAAACCAATAATAGTTAATTATGGTGAATTTACAACCGAAGATGAGAAATTAGAATTAATTGAAGAAATTAAACTAGGTAAGGAAGAAATGAGAACTCACACTGTTGAGGTGGGTGAAAGTTATTGGATTATTGCTAGGATGTATGAGACAACAGTAGATGAGTTATTAGAAGCTAATCCTGGACAAGACCCTCAAAAGTTAAAACCAGGAGATGAAGTTAATCTATTTGTACCTGTACCACTTTTAACTGTTGTAACTTATGAAGAGGTTGAATCTACAGAAGCAACAGATTATTCCACAGAAGTTAGACAAGATGATAGTTTATATAAGAATCAAAAGAAGGTAATAACTAAAGGTGTAAAGGGTATTTCCCAAATAGTATCAAATGAAGTTAGACATAATGGGATTTTAGCAGATAGAGAAATAATCAAAGAAACAGTTATAGAAGAACCAAAAACTGAAGTTGTCCTTCAAGGAACAAAAGAACTTCCAAAAACTGCAGCTAGAGGAACTTTTATCGTACCAACAAGAGGAAGAGTAAGCTCTCCATATGGTATGAGAGGCGGAAGTATGCATAGAGGTATTGATATAGCTAATAGTCTTGGCACTAGCATTTATGCAGCAGATGGAGGCAAGGTTACATTCTCAGGCTACAAGGGATCATATGGATATATGGTAGAGATTAGTCATGAAAATGGATATACCACAAGATATGCTCATGCTAGTAAGCTACTGGTAAAAGCTGGTGATAGAGTTTATCAAGGACAACATATAGCTAATATGGGTAGTACTGGAAGATCTACCGGATCCCATCTACATTTTGAAGTACTTGTAAATGGTGTTAATCAAAATCCAAGTAGATTTATATATTAATAGGAAAATTTTGGAAGTAGCTAATGCTACTTCCTTTTTAATGTAAATTTGAAATAATAAAAGTAATTAGTCCAAATAATAATGTAATAATTAATACAAAGGGGAGATTCTTTTTGAGGATCTCTCCTTCCTTACCTAGAATTCCAGCTGTGGTTGCACCAAGGATTATATTACTAGGAGCAATGGATGTTCCAATACTTCCACCAGCAGTCTGTGCACCAAGAAGTAAATGACTATCTATGCTTAATACTGTTGAAGATGCGTATTGAAATCCTCCAAAGAGAATATTTGATGACATATTACTACTTGTTATAAAGGACCCTAATAAACCAACAAATGGAGATACTAGTGAGTAGTAATTTCCAAAAAGTGAAGACACTCCAACTGCTAGAATTTGCGTTTGACCAGTTCCTGTCATAATTCTAGATATTGATATTAGAGATATAACAGCAACACTTGATGGAAGGGCCTTTCTAAATGTTCGCCTAAGTACAAATCCAAACATATTCTTCCTAATTTCACCTATTTTAAGGTAATACCAATATCCTCCTAAAGAAGATAAAAGCAAAAGAAATGATGCATGAGTAAATGGTTTTATTGGAGAATAAATTAAAATCTCATTATTTATCACACCAAATCCAGATGAAGTCTCTGGGAATGATGGTCCGAAACTTATCATTCCAAATAGCTTATTTACTGGGGGAATTAATAGTATTATTAAGGTTAATCCAGTCATTACAAGATAAGGTAAAAAAGCTTCTTTAACTTTTAGTTTGCTGTTAGCTTCCTCTAATTCAATTTCATCAGTAAGTAAGATCTTAGAGTTTTCTAGTCTCCATTCTTTATTGTACAAACTGGTCCTTGATAAAGTGTATAGAACTAGAGCAGACAGTGTACTTGGTATGAAAACCCCTAAATCGGGGTTTATTTGAGTTATAATCACCTGGCCTATGGATTGTGTCATGGAGATTAATAAAACTGCGAGAAACCCCTTTTTGACTCCCTGAAGGCCTCCATAAATATATGAGATTATCATTCCAGATAACAAATTCAAAATACCTAATAACACTGAAGCATAAAATGCTGTAAGGACAATGGATTCATGATTTAAACCTTCAGTTTGCAAAAGGAGAGCATGCCAAGCCAAAGCCAAAGTTCCAAATGTGCCAGCCCAACAATGTCCAATAAGTGGAATTATAACCGAATAAATTGGTAATACACCAATCCCAATAAGCAAAGGAGCTGTAACTAGAATTGGTACTCCAAATCCTGTAACCCCCTGTAAGAAGCTGGAGAATACAATACCTATAAGTATAATTCTAATTAATTCATTGGGAGCAATCTTCACAAAAGCTTTGTTTAAAACACTGAAGGCATCTGCTTCTTTGCTTGTTTCATAAAGGAATATTGCAGTTATAACAACTGATATGATGCTCAGTGAACTCCATAAAGCTTTTCCCAATTCTACTCCTATTAATAACAAATTGCCTTTAAATATAAAGATACCTGAAATAGTTGTTATGAGTAGTGTAAGAGGTGCTGCTTTTAAGGCTGGCAATTTGAGTATCATAAGAAAAGTTAATAAAAGTACTATAGGTGTTGCTGATAAAAACCAATATATAAAGTTATAATTTAAATCCATAATCCAGCCTCCTAAAACATTATAGATTAATTTTAGTATTAATTACTAAAGCATTCAATGCATAATTTGGCTAATACCTTTAAGTAAAATTATCCTAAAAGGACATAAAAGGTCAAAAATATATCCAAATAAAGAAAAAAAAAAGTAAAACCTTATCAACTAGTGATAAGGTTTAGGGTTGTTATTAATGATAGAATTTCATTGTGATAATACTTAGATTCTATTAAATCGGATTAAGGAGTGAGATTATGATATTCGGGCTTATTAAAAGGAATACTTATCAAGATTCTGTAAATCTAATGCTTTTGAGTTCTAAATTATCTTCCATGGACAGGGTAAAAAAGGTTTCAATCATGATGGGAACTCCTGCAAATAAAGATATTTTTAAAAATACAATGATGTACTCAAAAGAATTTGACACAGCAAATCCTAATGACATATGCATAGCAGTTGAGTCAGATGACATAGAAATGGTAGGAATAGTTGAGAGTGAGTTAGACAAATTCATAAATGAATTAGCCATTTCTTCAAGAGGTTCAAATATATCAAAGGTGAGAAGTTTAGAATCTGCAATGAGGAAACTAGAAAACCCAAATCTTGCCCTAATCTCAATACCTGGAGAATATGTGTTTGAAGAGGGAAACAAACTATTGGATAATAACTTAAACTTATTCATATTTAGTGATAATGTCTCATTAACTGAAGAGAAAGCACTAAAAGAGAAAGCAGACAAAAAGGGCTTGATAGTAATGGGTCCAGACTGTGGAACCGGTATTATATCAAATACTCCTCTAGCTTTTGCCAATGTTGTTAACAAGGGGAATATTGGCATAGTTGGTGCATCAGGCACAGGAATACAAGAAGTATCATGCCTTATAACTCGATTAGGAGGAGGAATCTCTCATGCCATAGGAATTGGTGGAAGAGATTTAGCAAAGGAAGTAGGAGGATTATCAGCTTTAAGAGCTCTTGATCTCCTAGAAATTGATGACTCAAGTGAAATAGTAGTATTTATATCTAAACCTCCAGCAGAGGAAGTTAAGGAGAAGATAGTAAGTAGGTTTAAAATGATGAACAAGAAAGTTATAGCCCTATTTCTTGGTGAATCAGGTAGATGTAAAGAAGAAA
This sequence comes from uncultured Tissierellaceae bacterium, assembly GCA_964575895.1. Taxonomy (GTDB): domain Bacteria; phylum Bacillota; class Clostridia; order Tissierellales; family Tissierellaceae; genus Gudongella. The sequence continues at coordinate 27,406 of CAZNTE010000013.1, forward strand.
ATGTATACTTTACTGATACATTAGAAGAAACGGCATACTTAGCTATATATTTAAGCAAGAAATATGGAAGTTACAAAAAAGATATTGAAAAGATAAAAGGCAAGCTTGATATTATTAAGAGAAATGAAAAGCAAAAGGATATACATGGATACTATGGTGGAGGGACTTTAGCAGGTGAGGCTAAACTTATTTTAAAAACTAACATATGCAACTCAAATACTACCATAATCGATTTTGGGGACGATGAGTATACAAAAGGGAAGCCTCATCCAATGATAGATCCTTCCACTAGAATTGATGCAATAAGAAGCCTAAAGGAAAGGGAAGATATTGCAGTAGTACTCTTTGATAATGTCATTGGATATGGATCCAATACTGATATGGCTGGATCTCTAGCACCAACTATAAATGAAGTAATTAACCATTATAAAAAGAACAATCGAGAGATAATATTCATTGCATCGGTTTGTGGAACAGAAATGGACAAACAGGTGTATTCAAAACAAGTTAGTATTTTAGAAGAATCGGGTGTATTTGTAGTAGATTCTAATACATCAGCAGCCAAAATTGCAAAAGAAGCAATGGAGTACTTAAACAATACTAATATAGGCAATGAAAAAACAAAAAATAGTCTATTAAATAGCAAACTTAGTATTATTAATTTGGGGTTAGAAAGCTTCTCACAAACATTATTTAATCAAGGCACAAATGTAATACAGTATAATTGGTCTCCTATAGCAGGTGGAGACAAGGAAATGCAAGGTCTATTAAAACTTCTCAAAGATAAATAGGAGGATGAGGTTAATGATATATGAAAACTTGGATAAAGCAAATGAAGCTGTTGTTAATAAAATAGTAGCTGCAACTCCATTTTTGATTGATGTGGTTCCAGCGAAGTCAGTGATCAAGGAATTGAACAGCAAGGTATTACTTCATGCAGGACCTCCTATTAAATGGGAAGATATGACTGAACCAATGCAAGGTTCATGTTATGGAGCAGTATTGTTTGAGAACTGGGCTAATAATGTACAAGAGGCTCACAGAATGCTAGAGGATGGGGAGATATCATTTATACCATGTCATGATCTAGATGCTGTAGGACCAATGGGTGGAATAACATCTGGAAACATGCCCGTGCTTGTTGTTGAGAACAAAGAACATGGAAATAGGGCTTATTGCAACTTAAATGAAGGAATAGGGAAAGTCCTTCGATTTGGTGCATATAGTGAAGAGGTAATTAATAGGCTACATTGGATTAAAAATGTATTAGGGCCTACTTTGTCAAAAGCTCTCAGACTAACTGAGGGAGGTTTGAATCTAAATGTAATAGTTGCCAAAGCAATCACTATGGGGGATGAATTCCATCAAAGAAATATTGCAGCTTCTGCATTATTCATGAAAGAGATAATACCTTACATTCAACAGCTTGATATTTCAAAAGAGGATTTAATTTCTGTAAGCAAGTTTTTAGCTGATACTGATCAATTCTTTTTGAATATTGCTATGGCATATTGTAAATCCATTATGGATGCATCCAAATCAATAGGAGAAGGAACTATAGTAACTGCTATGACAAGAAATGGTAAAGAATTTGCTATTAAGGTATCTGGATTGGGAGATACTTGGTTTAAAGCACCTGTTAACACACCTAAGGGATTGTTTTTTACAGGCTACTCACAGGATGAAGCAAATATGGATATAGGTGATAGTGCAATAACAGAAACATTTGGAGTGGGTGGAATGGCTATGATAGCAGCTCCAGGTGTTACTAGATTCGTTGGAGCTGATGGATTTAATGCTGCCAAAGAAATAAGTGATGAAATGGAAGAAATTACTATTGGTCACAATCAGAATCTAGCAATTCCTACGTGGGATTTTAAAGGAGCTGTTGTTGGAATCGATGTAAGAAAGGTAGTAGAGACAGGTATTACACCATTAATTAATACTGGCATTGCTCATAAAAAAGCAGGTGTGGGACAAATTGGTGCAGGCACAGTAAGAGCTCCATATGGGTGTTTTACTGAAGCTTTAAAAGGATTGGTGGAAAAATATGCAAAGGAAGAATCTAATTAAACCATGGGCAATAGATTGTAAAACAATAGGTATATTAGAATCAGAAGAAGAGCTAAGAATTCATAGTATATTTAAGAACACAATAAATATTAAAACTAACCATGGATTAATAGTAGTAACGACTATAAAAGAGGTAATACCGCCTCTAGGGATTATTATAGATTCTAAAGACTTTGAGGATTTTAAAGATTTAAACTTCAAACTAAATGTATCAAAATCTATGATTTATAACTCAGATTGTTTAAAGTACTCTATTCTACCAGATACTAGAGTACTTAGCATCTACTTTAGAAGATTTAAGGAATTAGATTTAAGAAATGGGTTTGGAATATCAATTGATGCTATGCATAGTATATTAAAGAGAAAATTCTATCCAGCTACACTAAATGAGGATGAGAAGGTAATAAATAAAATCATAGTCGAGAAAGATATAAATCAACTAATGAAACTCATAGGAAGAGGACAGGGGTTAACTCCTTCAGGAGATGATTTCTTAGTTGGATTTCTAGCAGCATTAATGTCAAACCATAGAATTGATTTAAAGGAACTAAAGGAGCATCCTGAAATACAGAATATAAATAAGTACACTACTGATATAGGCGTTGATTATATCGTTAAAGCAATTAATGGTAAGTTTAGTCAAAATATTTTAAGACTTATTAATTTTATTCAGTTGAATATTTATGATGAGAAGGCAATGCTTGACCTTATTAACTTTGGAGATACATCAGGTGTTGACACCTTCTTGGGAATACTTGCAGGATATGTTAGCCTAATTACTAATACCAATAACTATATTGAGGAGAAAATTGTATGAGTAAAATAATGATTGCATTAGGTGGAAATGCTTTAGGCAATACTCCACAAGAGCAACTATCTCTAGTTAAAGAAACTGCCAAGCCTATAGTTGACTTAATTGAAGAAGGTCATCAGGTTGTTATAGCCCATGGGAATGGACCTCAAGTTGGCATGATAAATCTAGCATTTGAAGTTGGTAATAATGGTAGTCACAAAATTCCTAGGGTTGAATTTCCTGAATGTGGTGCCATGAGTCAAGGGTACATAGGTTACCATTTACAAATGGCAATTAAAAATGAACTGATGGAGAGAAAAATAAACAAAAATGTTGCATCAATAGTAACACAAGTAATTGTGGATAAGGAAGATGAGGCATTTAAAAAACCCACCAAGCCAGTAGGTGGTTTCTATACAAAAGAAGAGGCAGAAAATCTATCCTCAGAAAAAGGATACTCAATGGTTGAAGATTCAGGAAGAGGTTATAGGAGAGTAGTTCCCTCACCAAAACCCAAAGGAATTGTTGAGATGGAAATTATCAAAGATATGGTTGATAAAGGTCATATAGTTATAGCTGTTGGTGGCGGAGGTATCCCAACTACTATGGAAAACAATATATTGAGTGGAGTATCTGCAGTGATTGATAAGGATATGGCCAGTGAAAAGCTAGCTGAATTACTGGATTGCGATACACTATTTATTCTCACAGCTGTTGAGACTATTTTACTGGATTTTGGAAAACCTACTGAAAGGAAGTTAAGGGAAGCTAGCCTTATTGATATGGGAAGATACATTGAAGAAGGTCATTTTGCACCAGGAAGTATGCTTCCAAAGGTTATATCGGCTATGGAGTTTGTAGAATCTAAAAAAGGTAGACGAACAATCATAACTTCACTGGAACATGCAAAGGAAGCAATTAATGGTAAAACAGGTACACTTATACACTAAATACTAACCCTCACAATGAGGGTTATTGTTATTTTTTTAATTTGTTGTATAATTGTTAGTAACAAATAAAAAGTGGGTGTAATCATGGGAATCATATTTAAAGAAATCCTTGATATGAGTTGTTTTAATGATGCAGTATTATTATCAGGTGCTGATAACATTGAAAATATATCAGTTGAAGGGATAACTATTGTTGAAAGACCAGATATTGCAAATTGGATTAAAGGTGGAGAACTACTTCTAACTAGCTTTTATTCCATAGAGAATAATTTAGATGCACAGCTTAAGCTAGTGGAAGAAGTAGCTAAAAATGGTGCTGCTGGTATAGTTATTAAAACATCAGTTACTTATGAGAAAATAAGCCCAATAATCATTGATAAATCTAATATGATTGGATTTCCCATAATCGAAATTCCAAGGGAGAGAAAATATATTGATATTCTTTATCCTGTTATGGGAATTTTATTTAATGATCAGGTAATGAGACTTAATTATTATAAAGAGTGTCATGTTAGATTTAATAATCTCACATTAAGCATGAAAGGACTTGAGTCTGTGGCTCAAACCCTTGAAGAGTTGATTAAAAATCCAGTCATTATCTTTGATAATGAAATGAGAATATTAGCCTATAGTGATGAAAATTATTCGGATTTAAATATAGTAGAAAAGAAAATGAGAAAGATGGTATATGAAGGGTATCCAATTTTTGGTATAGATATGAAGTTCAAGAAAAATGATACCCTTTATCACTTGACAGTTGAGCCAATTGAGGTAGTAAGTAAGATTCAAGCATATTTAGGTGTGGTTGAGTTGAATGGTAGTCTTAAAGAACTTGACTTCATTGCATTAGAAAGCGCAGCTAATACTTTAAGGCTTGAAATATTAAAACAAACTGCTGTAAATGAAGCTCAGTTAAGGTACAAAGGGGACTTAATGGAAGATCTTATTAATGGTAAGTACGATTCTCTTCAAAGCATGTATGATAGGGGGTTTATACTAGGTTGGGATTTAAGGAGATCATATAATATCGGGATATTTTCTATTAAGCCAAAATCCATAAAGATTAAAGAATCATTAACTGAGTGGTTGATGGAATCAAGAGAAACAGTAAAAACAATGATCGATAGAATAGCATACCATCATACAACGGGCCTTATTTCTCTAATTAAAGGAGAAGAAATAATTGTTTTTTGGCCAGTTGATAAGGATGAAATTGGGAAAAATTCTATCTTACGATTTAAGGAATTTGGAACTGAAGTCAGAAATACCGTTAAAAAGAGACTGGGAGATGTATCAGTTAGCTTAGGAATAGGAAGTTTAGCCGAAGACATGACACAGATTGGTAGAAGTTACAATGAATCTAAGGATGCTGTAAATTTTGGGAAAAAAGTATTTGGAGAAGATGGTACAACTGCATATGAAGAGTTAGGAATATATAGGATGCTATGTAGTTTTGAAGATAGAAAAATATTAGTTAACTTCATACCTAAAAATCTATTAAATCTTAAAGAATATGATAAGGAAAAGAATAATGATTTAATAGAAACATTGGAAATGTATTTGAATTGCAATTTAAATGCAGTCAAAACTGCTGAAGAATTATTCGTACACTATAAAACCGTATTGTATAGATTAAATAGAATAAAGGAGATAACAAATCTTGATATTGATGATAGAGACAAGATGCTAGAATTGGAAGTGGGATTAAAAATTCTAAAGATAATTGGATAATTAAAGGGCTTGGTTACTATGAACCAAGCCCTTTAACATGCTATATTTCAGGATCCCTATTACAATCTTTGGAGTAAACATAGGATAATGGTTCCATTCCAACAGCATAGGTTGCTTGATGAACGAAAGGTCCCATCCAGATGAAATCTCCCTTTTTAACTGATATCCAATCATTATCTAAATTATACATTCCCTCACCAGATAGTAGATAAGCACCATGTTCTTGCACATGGGTCTCTATAAAAGGATGAGAACCCCCAGGTAGGAATGTTAAGATGTGAAAGTTCATATCAAATTCTACACTAGTAGGTAAAAAGTCAACTAAGGTTACATCTTCCATATCTGAGTAGTTTACAACAGGTAGATTCTTAACATTATCACAAATTAGCCAAGGCTCATTTACTCCTTCAGCTGGTATATACCTTTGCTTGTATAGTACCAACTTAACAGGAGAGCTAGATTTATTAGACATTATTATGCTTTTACTTGGTGGACAGAATAGGTAGCCTTGATCGTCTAAATTAAATAATTGGTCATCCACACTGATCTCAAGTTGGCCGCTAATCACATAAACAAAGGTCTCAACACCATCTCCACCAAAACCCCTTCTGTTTCCTCCCCCTGGTTCAAACTCAACTAGATACTCTACAAAACTAGCTCCAAGTTTTGGAGATGCAATAATACTTAATGTTGCACCTTCAAAATGTGGTAATACATTGTTGACTAATCCATCAGGTGGTATTAAAGCAAAACTTCCATGCTTAATAATTGCTCTACTACTAAGTAAATTATTTCTATAACCCATCTTTCTGCTCCCTTCACAATAAATATTTATCCACACAACCATACATATATATTATTGATTTTATCATTAGAAAATCCATTAGCAATAGAGGATAAAAATAAATAATATATTGTCATATTTATAGTAAACAATCTTAAGAGTAGATTAAAAAGGGTCCAGTTGTTAATAGATTATCAATAATAGATAAAAGCATCCACATTAGTTTATCCAACAATATTCTACTTAAAATGATAATATCATTACTATAAGAAATCGTTTACATGTTTTATGAAATCTTTAATACTTACACTTAGGTTGGGAGGTGTTTCTTTTGATAAGAACATATGAGGAAATGTTGATTGAGGATATTGAGCGTTTAAAAGGCGGGAAAGGATTTGTGAGAGTAATTAATTTTTTTAATCAAGAAGATTTTTTAGGGAAGGGAAGACTATACGGCAAGTCAGTTATAAAACCAGGACACTCAATTGGATACCATCAACATTCTGGAGATCAAGAAGCTTACTTCATTTTAAATGGTGAGGCAAAATATATTGATAATGGCAAAGAAAAATATTTAAAACCAGGAGATTTAGCTATTTGTAAAGATGGAGATTATCATTCAATCGAATCAATCGGTAGTGAAGATTTAGAATATGTAATGTTAATCTTGTTCTCATAATATGCTTAGTAGGATTGATAAGTATATATTATCAATCTTTATTCTGTAATTTGGAAAGGGGTAGTTATATTGGACTTAAGTAAGAGAAACAATTTAAAGGATGAAGTCTCTAATCTAATAGAAGAGTTGAGCCAGTATGGAAAGACTGAAAATAATGGAATAACAAGAACATTGTTTAGTGATATTTGGATGGAAACACAAAATTTCTTAGAGTCAGATATGGCAAAAAGAGGCTTTAAAACTAGGTTTGATGAAGTTGGTAATTTGTACGGTATGGTTAAAGGTACCGATAAATCAACTGAAACCATTATGGTAGGATCTCATATAGATACTGTAGTTGGCGGGGGAAGACTTGACGGGCAGTTAGGCATAGTATCTGGAATCATAGCAATTGAAAAGTTGGTAGAGGAATTTGGACCTCCAAAAAAGAATCTGGAAGTTGTATCAATGGCTGAAGAAGAAGGAAGTAGGTTTCCATACACCTTCTGGGGATCTAAAAATATAGTAGGTAAAGTTTCAAAAGAAGAAGTTGAGAAACTAGTTGATCATGATGGCATAACATTTATTGATGCTATGAGAGAAAAAGGTTTTGATTTTAGAACAGAAGATTCCATCATCAGAGATGACATAAAAGCCTATTTAGAGCTTCATATTGAACAAGGTGGTGTTCTAGAAAAAGAAGGAAAATCGATAGGACTAGTTAATAGCATTGTTGGGCAAAAAAGATTTCTAATAGAGGTCGAAGGAGAATCAAATCATGCTGGTACAACACCTATGAGTTATAGAAGAGACTCATTACACGGTGCTGCAAAAATGATTGATTCAATTATTGAACTTAGCAAGGAATATGGAGATCCTTTAGTAGCAACAGTTGGTAGATTAGATGTAGTCCCTAATACAAGTAACGTTGTTCCAGGAAAAGTTGTATTTTCGGTTGATACAAGACATACAAATAATGAAGTAGTGAGTGATTTTATTAGTAAATTTAAGGCATCAATTGAGTCAATAGCTAATGAGATGAACTTAAAAATTAAGATAGATCAATACATGGATGGATATCCAGTCCCTATGGATGAAGACCTTATAAACAAGATGGAGAAAATTTGTCTTGCAAAAGAGTTAGATTATAAAATAATGCATAGTGGTGCGGGTCACGATGCACAAATCTTTGCCCCTAAAATACCAACAGCTTTAATTTTTGTTCCAAGTAGGAAAGGAATCAGTCATAGTTACTTGGAGTTCACAGATCCAGAAGATTATGTTTGTGGAGTGGAACTTCTGAAAGAAATGTTCTATGATCTAGCTTATTAAAAGTGTTAGATAGATTTTCAGAACTATAATTTATAATAACACTAAGAGTCAGATGATAGAAAATGAAACGAGCTTAATAAGAATAATTTTGACCAAGGGGGTGCTAAAAATAGTATAAAATCTATTGGAATTATTCTATAGTTAAGGAAAAATTATGTCTGGAGAGGAGAGAAATCATGTCTATTACGAAGAAAAAAACTTTATCTATTACATCGCAAATAGTATTAGCCAGTGCACTTGCATTGATTCTAGGGTCTCTAATAGGAGAGCCAATGAAAAACATACAGTTTATTGGTACAATCTGGTTAAGATTGATTCAAATGTCTATTATAGCATTGATAATGACATCTGTAGCGGGAGCAATTGGAAGCATAGGTGGTTCTGGAGCTGGAAAACTAAGTTTTCACACCTTTAAGTACATAATTTCATTTACTTTTATATCAGCATTCATTGGATTGGGTCTTGCTTTACTAATCCAACCAGGAGTTGGAATAAACATAACTACAGGACTTGAAACAACAGAAAGTACTTTGGGATCAGTTTCAATTATTGATACAATAGTAAACTTTGTACCAACTAATATATTTGCAGCAATGAGCCAAGGAGCAACAGTACAAGCTATAGTATTTTCACTTTTATTCGGTTTAGCTGCTGGTAAATATGCTCAAATTACTGGAAGAGATAATATCTTGTCATTTTTAAAAGATGTAAATGGAGTAGTTCTCCAAATTATTGAGATGGTTATGAAGTTTGCACCTATAGGAATTTTTGCTCTTTTGGGAGGAGTTGCAGCAACTACAGGATTCGATGTTATCATGCCTATGATTAAGTTCTTAATGGCACTTTTAATTGCAGATCTTATAATGTTTGCACTATACATACCTTATACAGCAGTTAGAGTTGGTGTTAATCCACTTAAGATGCCTAAGAAGTTTGCTAAAATGTCTATCATGGCATTAACTATTACTTCAAGTGCAATTTGCCTTCCAACTAAGATGGAAGACTCAGTTACTAAGTTTGGTGTTAGTAGAAAAGTTGCTGACTTTACAGGACCTATTACTATGACCATGAATAGTTCAGGGGCAGTTGCATGCTATGTTTTAGCAATTTTATTTATGGCACAGTCTACTGGAACTGTACTAACTACAGTAGAAATGATGACAGGAGTTTTACTTGCAGCAATGATGACAATGGGAACAATAGTAGTACCAGGTGGTTCAGTTGTAGTTTATACTTTCTTCGCCACAACATTGGGATTACCAATGGAAAGTATAGCAATCCTAATTGGAATAGACTGGTTTGCAGGAATGCTTAGAACTATTATGAACGTTGACATCGATGTTTTAATAGCTATGTTGGTATCAAAAGATCTTAATGAATTTAATTACGATGTATACAATGAGAAAGTGGTAGTTGAGTATAAGAATGCTGTTGAAGTAGGCACTGTATAGTTTATTATTCAACGATATTTAGCTACACCAATAAAATAAGTCAAGAAAAGTGTACTAAATATAGATATTATAAAATCAAATTATGTGTTATATATAAATCTGCATAAACTATCCAAAAACCCACTTAGGTTCCTTAAGCCAAGTGGGTTTTCCCTTTATACTTAATTGTCTAGAACTTCCATAAAAAAATGTATACTTTAGCAACTATTGATAGTTATTTCTTGATAAAAATATAAGAAAATAGTAATAGAGGATAGTGGGAGCTGCAAGTGCCAAGCTCACATATAAGGAGGAAAATTTATGTATAAAGAATTGGTAATACCACAAAGGACAATCATGACTCCAGGTCCAGTAGAAGCAGATCCAAGAGTACTTAGAGTAATGAGTGCACCTATACTTGGTCAGTACGATCCTGATTTTTTAAAAATTATGGATGAAGTACAAGACTTGTTAAGGTATACATTTCAAACTGAAAACCAGCAAACATTTGTTGTTGATGGAACGGCCAGAGCCGGAATAGAAGCAGTATTATCAGGGATTATTGAAAAGGGAGATAAGGTTTATGTTCCCATATTTGGTAGATTTGGGCACTTATTAACGGAAATATCCAAAAGAGCAGGAGGAGATGTCCACACTACTGAGATTGAGTGGGGAACAACATATTCCTTCCATCAACTAAAAAAAGAGATTGATGAGTTTCAACCTAAAGTTGTTGCAATAGTTCATGGTGAAACCTCCACTGGTAGAATGCAGTCACTAAAGGAATTAGGACACTATTGTAGAGAGAAGGATATTCTACTTGTAGTGGATTCAGTGGCTACACTAACAGGCACAGAGTTTAAAACAGATGAGTGGAAGATAGATGCAGTAATAGCAGGAACCCAGAAATGTCTTTCGGTTCCAACTGGTATGGCTCCATTAACATATAATGATAGAGTAGAAAAGATTCTTAAAGAGAGAAGAAAAATCGAGCAAGGTCTTGATAAGGACTCCTTTAATGATAGGATGATATCTACAAACTATTTAGACTTGAGTCAAATACAAGAATATTGGTCACCAAAGAGGCTTAATCACCATACAGAAGCAACATCAATGCTTTATGCCTTAAGAGAAGGTCTTAGGATAATCAAGGAAGAAAGTCTTGAAGAAAGAATAAAAAGACATAAATATAATGAAAAAGCACTGGTTGAGGGATTAAAGGCCATGGGTCTTGAAATCTTTGGAGAGGAATTTGACAAGGTTCCAACAGTTACCTGTGTAATGGTTCCAGAAGGTGTTGTGGAGTCAGAAGTTAGACTTGAAATGATCAAGAACTTTAGTGTCGAAATAGCTGCTGCTTTTGGTCCATTGACTGGAAAGCTTTGGAGAATTGGTTCGATGGGATATAGTTGCAGGAAGGAAAATGTACTTAGAGTTCTTTCAGCACTTGAAGCTACCCTTATTAGAAAAGGAGTTTGTGTAAATAGAGGAGAGGCATTACAAGCAGCTTTAAATATATACGAAGTGTAAAATTAGACCCCCATATACTGGATACTTAGTATATGGGGGTAAATTTATTTATTTATTCTTTAATATTTTTGGAGCTATTATCTTAGTTAATTCTCCAACAATTAGAGGAATGAATGCAAAGCTTAAAACTATTTGCCAATCTTTAAATCCTAAAGAGAAGGTATAGAATATGTCGTGAAGGAAAGGAATATATAAAACTCCTAACATCAGCATGAATGCTCCCAATGTTGCATATACCATCGACTTGTTACTAAAGAATCCTATTTTAAATAGAGTATATTTTTGTGACCTGCTAGAGTAAGCTCTTAAAAGTTCAGCTGTAATCAAAGTAGTGAATGTTATTGTTCTAGCATGCAATAAGTCATCAATACCATAATAATTAAGTGCTGTTACATATGCTAATAATGCTGCTCCACCAACTGCTAAACTTTGGAACATTACACCAAACAACATGGGTTTATCTAAAATAGCCTCATTTGGATCTCTAGGTTTTTGGTTCATAATATCAGGTTCCCCTTTTTCAACACCCAGTGCAAGTGCAGGGAAACTATCAGTTACTAAATTAAGCCAAAGTAGCTGAATAGGAAGTAGTGGAACTGGTAGGTTTAAGAAGATAATACTTACAGCCACCAGAATTATTTCGCCTATATTACATGATAGGAGGAAATAAACGAATTTTTTGATATTGCTAAATATTATTCTACCTTCCTCAACAGCAGCTACTATACTAGCAAAATTATCATCAGTTAGGATCATTTCTGCTGTATTCTTAGCAACATCTGTACCAGTAATACCCATGGAAACTCCAATATCAGCTTTCTTTATTGCAAGGGCATCGTTGACACCATCACCAGTCATGGCAGCAATATCTCCATTAGCCTTTAAAGCAGTTACTATTCTTACCTTATGTTCTGGTGATACCCTAGCAAATACTTTAGTATTTTTCACAACTTCTTGTAGTTCTTCATCGCTAATATTATTAATATTATCTCCCATCATTGCTTGACTTTCATCTTCTGCCATTCCAAGGTCTTTTGCTATGGCAAATGCTGTTTCTTTATAATCTCCAGTAATCATTATGGTATTAATACCTGCATTCTTACATAACCTGATGGCCTCCTTGGCTTCAGGCCTAGGGGGATCTATCATACCAGTAAGTCCAACAAAAATCATATCTACTTCATTTGTTTCAGGAGATGGATTTTCTGGAAGTTCTTTATACTCTCTATAAGCTATAGCTAAAACTCTCAAGGCTGATTTTGAGAACTCGCTATTTTGGTTTATAGCCTTATTTCTTAACTCATCTGTAAATTCTAGAATTTGGCCATCCATTAATATTTTATTACATCTATCAATTATAATATCTGGAGCACCCTTTGTGAATGAAACTACTTCATTTCCATCCGGGACTTTGTGAAATGTAGTCATCATCTTTCTAGTGGAATCGAAAGGGATTTCTTCTATTCTCTTATAACTAGAATTTAAGTCTAATGAACTTAAACCAGCTTTTTCCGATAGAGTTACCAGAGCACCTTCTGTGGGATCTCCAATTATCTTATACTGTTCTCCAACTTTTTCTAACTTGGCATCATTTACAAGGGCAGCTATAGTTAGTAATACATTTAGACTGCCTTGTAATTTTGGATCGATTATCTGATCTTCCACCTTGAAATCCCCTTCTGGGGCGTAACCATTACCTTCAACCTCAACAATTGTATCGTTGGTATAGACTTTTACAACGGTCATTTCGTTTTGGGTTAGGGTCCCGGTTTTGTCTGTACAAATAACTGATGTAGCTCCTAAAGTTTCCACTGCTAGTAGTTTCTTAACAATTGCATTTCTCTCGACCATTTTATTCATACCAATAGCTAGTACAATAGTAACTATTGCTGGTAGTCCTTCAGGTATAGCTGCAACAGCTAGACTTATAGATACCATGAACATCTCAAGAACTTCTCTTCCTTGTAGAATACCAATTCCAAAAACTGCAAGACAGATAGCTATTGTAGTAATACCTAGTACTTTACCTAGCTTATTAAGCTTATTTTGTAGAGGAGTACTCTCATCCTCTATTGTCTGAATCATTGAGGCTATTTTGCCAATTTCAGTACCATGACCTGTTTCTACTACTACACCTTTACCTCTTCCATAAGTAATTATTGTGCTCATATATGCCATGTTGTGTCTATCTCCAAGGGATACTTCCGTATCAAAGGATTCATTGGCATTTTTTTCAACTGGTACTGATTCTCCAGTTAGGGATGCTTCTTCAACCTTTAAATTAGAACTTTCGATCAATCTTATATCTGCAGGTATAATATCTCCAGCATCTAGTATTACTATGTCCCCAGGAACTATATTAGAAGAAGGAATCTCCTCTGCATGTCCATCTCTTATTACCTTAGCTGTTGGGGAAGCCATCTTTTTTAGGGCTTCTAGTGCTTTTTCAGCTTTTCCTTCCTGGTAAATTCCAAGCAGGGCATTTACTATTACTATAGCCATGATCACTATAGCATCCTTAACTTCTCCTACAAATACTGAAACAGCAGCGGCTGACATAAGAATGATTATTAGAAAATCTGAAAACTGGGCTATGACTTTTTTAAGGAAACTCTTTCCTTCTTCCTCTTTTAGTTCATTTGGACCATATTTTTCTAAACGTTCCTTTACAGACTCATAACTTAAGCCAACATTGCTATTTGATGATAAATCTTTCAAGACTTCCTCATTACTCTTCTGATACCAATCCATTGTAATCCCTTCCTTCATTTAGGCTTAATATAAGTATACCCAAAAATAATAAAAAAAGACTTTTGTCTAAATGTAAATTAAGACAAAAGTCTCGCTTCCTGTAATAGGTTGGCAGCCGGGATATACCGTAATGACGACTGCGCATTTTTAAGCTACTCCCCTTTGATGAATATATTATATTCCTATCAATACAATAAATCAAGGATATTTAGTAAAGACCAAAATAATTGACTTATCTCTTAGATTAAGAGATAATTTAGTAAACATTCTAAATAAGATGGAGTGATAAAAATGAGTGAAAAAGTACTAGTTGTTGACGATGAAAAAGCCATTGCAGATATAATAAAATACAATTTAGAAAAAGAAGGTTATCAGGTAGACTTGGCATTTGATGGGGAAGAGGCTCTTGAAAAGATAAAAATCAGCGAACCTCATCTGTTGGTTTTAGATATAATGATGCCTAAGAAGGATGGATTTCAAGTATTAAAAGAGATAAGACCATTCTTTAAATTTCCAATAATCATTTTAACTGCAAAGGAAGAAGAAGTTGATAAAGTATTAGGACTTGAATTAGGCGCAGATGATTATATGGTTAAACCCTTTAGCATGAGAGAATTAGTTGCTAGAGTAAAGGCAAATTTGAGAAGATTAGATTATGATATAAGTCAATTAGGCAGCAACAAAGAAGTTACTTCGACTGATTTAGAAATTGATTTAAATCGATATGAGGTTAGAAAATCTGGAACAGTTATTGAATTAACTTTAAGAGAATTTGAACTATTGAAATTCTTAGCATTAAGCCCTGAACAGGTTTTTACAAGGGAGCAACTTTTAGAAAAAGTATGGGGATACGAGTACTTTGGAGATATAAGGACAGTGGATGTAACAGTTAGAAGACTTAGAGAGAAAATTGAGGATGATTCAGGTGATTTTAAGTATATCCTTACAAAACGAGGGGTAGGCTATTACTTCAGGAGGGGGTAGGATGTTTTCCAGCATAAAGTGGAAATTCATAGTTGTATATTTTCTTCTTGTTTTTATTGCGATGGTTATAATTGGTATATTTATTGTCAATAGATTAGAAGATCAACAAATAAATTCTGTTACAAACTCCATGGAGCAAAATATGGAGACGATAATGTCTACTTCCAGCTATTTAGCATCTGATAATTGGCTTGAGAATAGGGAAGGGATTCAAAATACCTTGAATGAGTGGAGGCTGGGCAGTGGAGAAACTTTGTATGTAATTTATGACAGTGAAGTTCCTAAGATCTTAGCCACTACTTCAAAACAATTTGAAACAATAGTAGGTAGAAACGCTCTTTCCTATAAGACTATAGATCCCATATTAGTTATGGATGCCTTTGAGGGTATCAGAGGTGAGAACGTTGTTTTTGATGACTCTGCAGGAAGTGACTTCAAGCACTTGACATATCCTGTTGTATCTTCCCTGGGAAAGACAATAGGGATTCTATATATGACATCAGACCTAACTAATGTTGCGAATACTCTTGAAGAGACAAGATTAATTTTAACAAATGCTACATTAATTGCCTTGGTTATAACTATACTATTGGGGGTTTTAATAGCAAGTAGTATTACTGAACCAATAAGAGATGTAACTAAGAAAGCTGAAGAAATGTCAATGGGAGATTTTGACCAGTTTGTAGCAGTTAAATCAGATGATGAGATTGGACAGCTTGCAAGTATGTTTAATCACCTTACATTAAAACTCAAAGATACCATCGAGGAGATGGACTTAGAGAGAAATAAGCTGGATACAATATTCAGTTATATGGCAGAAGGGGTGATTGCCGTTGATAAAAGCGGTTTAGTAATACATGCTAATCCTATAGGTATAAAACTTCTTGGAATTGATGAACAGCAGCTGTACAACAATTATAAATTGGATTTAGAATCCCTTGGGATGGAGAAAATTGATTATCAAAATGAAGATAGCTTGAATGGAGAGAGTATTTTTCATAATATAGACGGAGTGTATAAGGTGAAATATGCGCCTTACAAGAATGAAAGAGATGATATTGCTGGAGTTATAATGGTATATCAGGATATAACTCAAGAACATAGACTAGAAAATATGAGAAAAGAATTTGTAGCGAATGTTTCACATGAGTTGAAAACTCCAATAACAACCATTAAAAGCTATACAGAAACCTTAATGGAGGATGATATTAGTAACGAAGTTAGCCAGAGGTTCTTATCTGTAATTGACAATGAATGTGATAGAATGGCTAGATTAGTTAGAGATCTGCTGCAGTTATCAAATATTGATTACAATAAGGCAAAATGGATCCGCAATGAGGTATCCCTTATTGAGATTATAAAAAGTTCAATTGCAAAATTAGAAATTATCGCCAGGGAGAAAGGACAAAAAATAAGCTGCGATATTGAGAGTGATCTTCCTATAATTTCTGCAGACAAAGATGGAATTGAGCAGGTTGTTTTAAATGTCTTGTCAAATGCAATAAAATATACTGATGATCATGGAGAAATACAGATATCTGCAAAGTCACATGATGGGAAGATAAAGCTTAGTGTGAAAGATAATGGAATTGGTATACCTGGAGAAGATCAGGGTAGAATATTTGAAAGATTTTATAGGGTTGAAAAGGGTAGAAGTAGGGACTTAGGTGGAACTGGACTTGGTTTATCTATAGCTAAAGAGATAATTGAAGCTCATGAAGGAACCATTAACTTATATAGTAAACAAGGGGTAGGAACTACAGTCGAAATAATTTTTAATAAGGCTGTAATTTAATCTTAATTATTCTGTAATCAGATTGTAACATATAAGTTGTATAATTTGGTTACAAATATATAACGAGGGGGGATAGGCATGTATAAAAAAATGATTTTAAGCTTAATAGTAATTATATTTATCGTTGGATTATCCAATGCAGGTTTTGCATCTGCAACTAATGATAGATATGAGATTATTAAGCCAGAAAAACTATCCTTTTCTTCAAGCGAGAAGATTCTATTAATAAACGGTAGAGCCCCATCAGGTACTGAGATTTTAATAAGTGTTTATGGAACAACAGATTTAACAAGAAGATCTTTTAATTTAGATAAATTACCAACAGAACAAGAGTATATATTAATTGCAACTGAAAAGGTCACATCAGGAAATCTAGGTCTTTTTCAAAAACAAATGGATTTAGTAAGGGGAATAAATAAGATAATAATAGATTTTGGTGTTAGTGGTGTTCCAAGTAGAGAATATATCATATTTACTTATGACCCATTAAGAACAGAAATCAATATTCCACTAAGTGTTGATTCAAGATTTGGAGATTTGATTAATTTAGTAAAGTAGATAAATAAGGAGAGATTTCCATGAAGGAGAAGTTAAAAACTATTCTCCTTTTTATTTTGGTTGGTTCTAGCTTGATGATGACTCAACAACTTTGGATTAAGTTACCTAATGGAATTACAGGCATATTGACAACACAAGCATCAGCAACTATCGATTACAACATTTCAGATATGATTGTACCAAATAAGTATCTAATTAATTTTGGTCAAAATCTTAAAACTATGTTGTATGATGCTAGTAAGTATAATATTTGGAATAATTCAAGGGTGATTATTACTGAAGCTTTAGGGTCAAGAACCATCAGAACAGAGGAATTACAAATGGATTATAAACCTGAGAATTCAGGGGACAGAATGATTACATTCTACTTTCCTGAAAAAATGTCAACCTACATATTGACTAGAGCTTGGGAAGTTGATGATCCTAATAGCATTATGGATACCATGCCTAACATTGAAAAGATTTCAATTGGAATAGGTAGCGGGAATCCTTTTTTTGTTTTTTCGGGGGAAGGTCGTCACTTAAAAGCAACTGATAACTCGTTGAACTTTACAGATATTATTACTGAACTTAATAAAATAGAAGATTTAAAAGAATATGATTATTATTACTCCTTATCAGAAGTATTTGAAACGACACAAGATGAAATATTCATACCTTATGAGATAAAGCAATCATTGCCTATAGTATATGTAACCAATGAAGTTCCAGTTATGGAGGATGTAGAAAAAAACCTCTTGGCTGAAAGATTTCTTGATAAAAATATTGACTATATTAGGCAGGTGGTTGAAAGCAATGGATCAACCATTTATATCTATGACAATAAGGTATTAAAATTTAATTTAAATGGAACTATTGAATATTTTCATTCCTTGGAAGAAAGGATATCAGAGAGAAATCTATTCTTGAGTCTTACTTCAGCATCAGAGTTTATATCAACAAAAGCAGTTTCTGCAAAAGGAATGTACCTTGCAAAGACAGAGGAGATAAGTAGTGAAGGCAACCTAGGATATAGGTTTACATTTAGATATAGGATCAGAGGGATACCAGTTTTACTAGGTAATAAAGAGGTCCAAGAATATGTTCAAATTGAATCTTATAACAATCAAGTAAGGTCATATAAGCAATTATTTAGAACTGAAACGGAACTTAGTATCTCTAATCTATTGGATAGAAGAACCATCCTATCATCTTTTGATGTAATAGACAGTAATTATCAGTTTTTGGAGAATAAGTTTCTCGAACAATCCGGTCAAGCTAGGATGGATTATGGTGAAGACTTAACCCAATTAGTTTTAAGTTCCATAGAAGATATCTCCATTTCTTTTTTTGATCCAAACTTAAAAGATAAGGAAGAAAGATTAATAGGGGTATGGCAAATTAGAGCTCATGATAAAGTATATGCATTTAATGCTTACACTGGTGCCCTGGTATACGAAAGGTAGGAAATACAATGGATTGGTCAAAAGCAAAAACCATACTCATAGTTGCATTGTTAATAACAAATTCAGTTTTAGCATATTTTCTATTTTTTGATGATATATATGCCAATTCTACTGTTGACGAAAATTTCCTTTCCAGAACAAGAGAGATATTATTGAATAAGAACATTGAGATCGGTACTGAAATACCTTTGACTACCAATGCCACATATAATTTAGCAGTTGAATATGAAAAGTATGAACCTTTAGAAGTTAATATGAATTTTTTTGAAGGCAATGGAATAAGAGAGTCAACAGATACTACTTTTACTGAAATTTATAGAGATAATGAGAATGTAACAATAATAAATGATAAATTATTAATCTATGAATATAAGGGTGAATTGCAAGATAAGGGAATAGATAGTATTGAGAAAGCAAGGGATGAAGCGGAAAAATTCTTATTTGAAAGAGCAAAGATAGAACCTGATAATAATGATTTAGAACTTTCTTACTCAAGGGAAACGGATTATGGATTCTATCTTGAATATACAAAAGTATTTGATGGGTTGTATATAGAGCAAAGCTTTACTTCTTTTAGGATTGAAAGAGGTGGAGTTAGAAAAATGGAGAGAACATGGCTTAGTATCAACCATATAGAGGAAACCAATATTGAGATAGTTCCTGCACCAAAGGCTATATTAGAATTGATTAGCTATGAACAAGTCTATAATAAGACAATATTAGACATCTCTTTGTGTTACTACTTCGACCCGGAAAAACAGGATTATTTTGGAGACTACCAAAGTGCTACAGAAGGTAAAGCCGTTCCAGCATGGCGGGTTCTATTCAAAGATGGATACAAGATTATACTTGATATTAACTAAAGAAGGTTACCCTTCTTTTTTTTTGAAATTTCCTATATAATTAAGAAAGAGTTACATTGGAAGGAGCTATTCAAAATGACATTGAGATTTTGTTCATTATCAAGTGGTAGTGATGGGAATTGCCAGTATATTGAGACCAAAAATACAAAACTTATTATAGATGCAGGGTTAAGTGGGAAGAGAATCGAAGCCTTGTTTAATGAGATAGAAGTCGATATTAGGAAGCTAGATGGAATATTAATAACCCATGAGCATATTGATCATATTAAAGGTGTAGGTATATTATCAAGAAGGTATGACTTGCCTGTATATGCCAATGAGAAAACTTGGATAGCCATGGAACCTATCATAAAAGAAGTAAAAAGTCACAATATAAAAGTTATAAAGAACAATAAAAATATAGAAGTGAAGGATGTATTGATACATCCTTTTAATATAAGTCATGATGCATCTGATCCCGTTGGCTTCATATTATTTAATAATATGAAGAAACTAAGTTTTATAACAGATACTGGATGGATAAATGAGGGTATAAAGGAGAAAATAAAAAACTCTCACATTTATTTTATGGAATCTAACCATGATATTAGAATGTTAAAGGAAGGAAGTTATCCTTGGCCACTTAAACAAAGAATTTTAAGTCCTTACGGACATTTATCTAACGATGATGCAACTGAGGTCTTATGTGAAGTCTTAAAGGGAGAAAATGAAATAGTCCTATTAGCACATTTAAGTGAAGATAACAACACACCAGAAATTGCATACAATACAGTTAGAAATGGGCTATTAAGAGAAGGTTTTGATGTGGATAATGACATTAGATTATTGATGACAAATAGACACGGAAATAGCGGTATATATACTCTTGATTAGGGGGAATAAAATGGATAACTATAATTATGGAGGAGGGTATTATAAGCCTCCTAAAAAGAGGAGTTTGTTATCGTATCTCATAGTAGCATTAATAGCTGGAATTATAGGGGGTTTATTAAGTGTATATATAGCACCTAAGTACCTCTATGGGAAGATACTACCTATACCAGATTATATGATGGTCTCTGGAGAGCCTGCAGTTGTCAATACCATTACCATAAACCCAGTTGATGAGACTAACGTTGTGGCAGCGGTGGCAAAAAAAGCTGTTAGTTCAGTGGTGGGTATTACAACAGTTGAAATTCAAAGAGACTTTCTTTGGTCAAGACCAATAGAAGGTGTTGGATCAGGGTTGATAGTTAATAGTGATGGATATATCCTTACAAATTCTCATGTAATTAGAGACGGGAATGCCAGTGAAATAAGTGTATTATTTGAGGATGGAGATAGAAGAGAAGGAAGAGTACTATGGTATGATGCTACCTTGGACTTGGCAATAGTTAAAGCAAATGGAGCTAATTTTCCAGTGGCAGATCTTGGAGATTCTGATAGTGTTGAAGTAGGTCAATTGGCCGTTGCAATTGGCAACCCATTGGGTTTGGACTTTCAAAGAACTGTAACTAGTGGTGTAATAAGTGGCCTTCATAGGTCCATACAAGTTAATAGATATAGTGTAATGGAGGATTTAATTCAAACCGATGCATCAATAAATCCTGGAAACTCAGGAGGACCCTTACTCGATGCAAGAGGATATGTAATCGGTATAAATACAGCTAAGATACAAACAGGTGAAGGGTTAGGGTTTTCTATTCCAATAAATATTGTTAAACCTGTAATTGATGAAATAATAGAAAATGGGAGTTTTACTAATGTGTATATAGGCTTTACTGGAAGTGAAGTTGAAGTGTATGAAAGACAGATGGATGTTGATTTGAAAGCTCAAGCTGGAGTTGTGATTATAGAGATTTTACCAAATTCACCTGCTTCAGTGTCAAATTTACAACCATTGGATGTAATCGTGGCTGTGGACAACGAAGATGTAACCAGTATGTCTAATCTAAGAAAAATACTTTTTCAATATAGGATTGGAGATAGAGCTACATTAACAATTAATAGAAATGGTACAATAATGAGAGTTCCAGTTACCTTTAGGGAATTTTAGGGGGATAAAAATGAGAATACTACTGACAAATGACGACGGAGTTTACGCTCAAGGAATTAGAACATTGGCACTGGAATTGGAGAAGGAGCACGAGGTGATTATTGTAGCACCTGAAGATCAGAGAAGTGCTCAAAGCCATTCAATAACACTTCATAAGCCAATAATTATTAAGAAAGTTAAGCTAGATGGAATAAAATCAGAGGCATATAGTATATCTGGAACACCAGCAGATTGTGTAAGAGTGGGGATGGAAGAGATTGCTAAGGGAAGGATAGATATAGTATTTTCAGGAATTAACATGGGTTTAAATAGCGGAATGGACATCCTTTACTCAGGTACCGTTTCTGCCGCCATAGAAGGGAATTTATATAAATTGCCAAGTGTTGCAGTTTCAGCTGAATGGACAAAAGAAGGTTTAAATTATGAGATAGCGGCAAAATATGCATCAAAAGTACTTGCAAAAATAAAGAAGGAAAAACTTTTAACTCCTATGGTATTAAATTTAAATACACCTTTTAATCTTACTGACGATAGTAAACCAATTAAGGTTTGTAAAATTGGAGGTCCAATTTATGATTACTATTTGGCAGAGAATAATGGAGATGGAGATATGACTTTAAAAGTAACAGGTAGAGTTGAAACAACCTTAGAAAATGATACTGATAGGTATTTCCTAGCTAATGGTTATGCAACTTTGACACCACTTAAGTATGATTTTACAGACTTTGAGCTTATGGATAAGGTAAGAAAATGCATAGATGAAGATATAGATTGTGAATAATGAGTAACTCTAGGGGTATCTATCTTCTAAGGTCATTGACCGACAAAATAGATTTAAGGAGTTAGATAATATGGATAAAAGAAAAGATGTTGTAACAATGGGTGGAAATCCAATGACTTTACTTGGAAAAGAAATAAAAGTTGGAGATAGTGCACCGGATTTTACTGCACTAAAAAGTGATATGTCTCCCTACTCACTAAAGGATGCTGGAGATAAGATAAAAATAATTTCAGTTGTTACTTCATTGGACACAGGTATTTGCGAGATGCAAACAATTAAGTTCAATGAAGAAGCTTCAGAACTAGATGATGTTGTTATAATAACCTTGTCTGTGGATTTACCATTTGCACAAAAAAGATTCTGTAGTGCAAATTCAATCGATAAAGTTATAACTCTTTCAGATCACAGAGACCTTGACTTTGGATTGAAGTATGGATTTGTTATGGAGGAAGTAAGATTACTATCAAGAGGAATAGTTGTTTTGGATAAAAACAATAAAGTAGTGTATGTTGAGTATTTGGATCAGATAGGAAAACATCCTGATTATGACAAGGCCTTAGAAGCAGTCAAAAATATATAGCAAAAAGCCTTCCATATGGAGGGCTTTTTTAAAGGGGTTATTATGAATATAGATATTATAGTAGTTGGAAAAATTAAAGAAAAGTATCTTAATGATGGAATAAAGGAATACACTAAGCGACTTTCAAGGTATTGCAGTTTAAATATTATTGAGGTTGATGATGAAAAAGCACCTGAAAATTTGTCAGAAAGGGACATGGAGATTATAAAGGATGAGGAGGGAGAGAGGATCCTCTCAAAAGTCCAAAGCAATTCTTATATTATTCCACTAGTTATAGAAGGGAAAAACATTTCATCTGAAGACATGGCAGAAAAGATGTCTAATCTTATGGTGGATGGATACTCTCATTTAACCTTTGTAATTGGAGGATCATTAGGTTTATCAGATGAAGTAATAAAGAGGTCTAATTTTAAATTATCTTTTTCCAAGATGACCTTTCCTCATCAGCTTATGAGGCTTATACTCTTAGAACAAATCTATAGGAGCTTTCGAATTATAAGGAACGAACCCTATCACAAATAAATGACTTATTTTAGGTCCATATATTAGATTGAGTAAATGATAGAGGCTGAAATCCTAAATTGCATTTACATTAGAGGGCAAAAAGATTTCGATAATTGTTTTTTATCCTTTGGAAGTTATCATTTAGAGACATAGAAAGGAGATAATCCATGTCTAAAATAACAGGTATTGGTGGAGTATTTTTGAAAGTAAGTGGTGATACTAAGAAGTTATTAAATTGGTATCATGAGATTTTGGGTTTGGACATTACTGAATACGGTATTAATTTTCTAGGACCTAATAAGTTTACACTTATTACCTTTGATAATAAGGAGTCAAGCAAGACAGTACTTAATTTTACAGTTGATAATCTGGATAATTTCTTAGAAAAATTAAAAAACAACAATGTTAAAATTATACAAGAAATTAAAGTCTATGAATATGGTAAGTTTGCTCAAATTGAAGATGTCATTGGAAACACTATAGAGTTATGGGAACCATTTGATAATAATTATGTAAAAATGGTTGAAAAAGAAATAGATGACTTTAGTAAAAATGCGGATAGTTAAATTATTATATGGTTAAAGCGAAATGGAGAATCTTATCATATACAAATCCTTGATCAATTTAGGCAATCATAAAAGAGATATTATACATCAAGTATTGAATAGTTAATAGTAGAGTCTAAAGAACTTTCATTGTTAAGATACTTTATAAAATTAGAATTTTAGGAGGTTATAAATATGAGCGAGCATAAAATCTATAAGATGAGTTTTGCCAGTGTGTATCCTCATTATGTTAATAAAGCAGAGAAGAAGGGGCGAACTAAGGAAGAGGTAGATGAGATAATATTTTGGTTGACTGGATATGATAGACAGCAGTTGAATGAAATAATAGAGAACAAAGTTGATTTTGAGTCATTTTTTAAAGAAGCACCAAGTCTTAACTCCAATAGAGAACTAATCAAAGGAGTTATTTGTGGAGTTAGAATAGAAGAAATTGAAGAACCACTTATGAAAGAAATAAGATATTTGGATAAACTAATAGATGAACTAGCTAAGGGGAAGACAATGGAGAAGATATTGAGAAAGGCATAAAAATTACTAGATTCAATGATTTTACTAAATATAGTAAGTGGATAAGTGAAGAATTATAAGATGTGGGAGTGATTATCATAGAAAAGAAAACAGTTAAAGAATCAGAGGTATCGCTTGGAAGCTTAATGCTTCCTGAACAAGCCAATATTCTTGGGAATGTTCACGGTGGAGAAGTTATGAAAATGATGGATAATACAGCAGGAATTGTTGCTAGAAGGCATTCAAGAAGTATTGTAGTTACTGCAAGGGTTGATGAGTTGGAGTTTCATGAACCAATTTACATTGGAAACTTAGTAACTTGTTGCGGGAGATTAACTTTTGTTGGAAAAAGCTCAATGGAGATTAAGGTTATAGTTAAAGTGGAAGATCTAACAAAAGAAGATGAACCCAAGGTAGCACTAACAGCTTTCTTTACCATGGTTGCATTGGATGACAATGGGGTTCCGACACAAGTACCCAAACTTGAATTTGCAACTGAGGCTGAAAGGAAGGCTTTTTTAGAAGGAGAGGAAAGATATAATCTTTACAAAAGGAAAAGAAAAATGTAATAAAAAATAGCTTTCTCTAGCTTGTAAACTAGAGAAAGCTATTTTAATAACCTCATCCTATAAGAGTATACTGCGGTTTCACTAAGTTGTTTTAAGAGCTTATTATTCACATAGCTGCCAACAAAAGCTCCCACAACGGGTAGAAGTTGTAATAATTTAGCTAGATCCAGGTAATCTCTATATTCTTGCTGGAACTCCCTCCATTGAAACTCATCAATTTCTGCAGGAAGAGTTTTTATATATTCATCCCAATTTTCCATTCTATCAAAAACCTTATTCATATGAGACTTGCTTGAGAAGGAAAGTTGAAAAATATGAAGGATGTAAAGCCTCTCAAAGTAATCTGATGAATCAAATCCATATACACTTGAAATTTCATAGAGGAACTTAAACTTAATTCCAAGGAGGAGAGGAAAATCAGCAAGCCCAGCTATGAAGCCTCCTGCGCCAGTGGCAGCACCCTCAATTGTTGCAGTTGTGGCATAAAATCTAGTTTTTTCCCTTACTAATTTCTCCCTATCTTTTAGAGTCATTCCTAGGATGGGGGGACTAGTTATGAATTTTGAACCATACAAAACAGCCATAGTAAGGCTTTTTACAGCAGAAGTAATAACCTGATGATATCTCTCAGGTAGAATTCCATTTACCTTACGTTGAGTCCCCTTTGATACCTTCTGAAAGATATTAGGTCGTTTTCTCATTTGTATTTTCCATCTATTAAGTTCTCTTTTGGATATTTCTTCATATGAAAACATTATCTCACCACTTAATTGTCTTTTAGATTCTATGAATATATATTATACTTAAATTACGAGAAAAGAAAGGGGCTATAAATATGATCTTCTACTTTACAGGGACTGGTAATAGCTTATATGTTGCTGAAAAGCTTAATAATATGCTAAATGAAGAATTAATATCAGTTACAGGGATGATAAAAGAAAATAGATATGAATTTGATTTAGATAAGAGTAATTATTTAGGTTTTGTGTTTCCTGTGTATTATTATAGTGTACCCTCAACTTTAGAGAAGTTTATTAAGAAAGTGGAATTTAAAAATTTGGAAGGCAAAAAAGTATTTGTCTTTTTAACCTGTGGAGCGACTACTGGTTCTTGCGCAGAAGAATTTAGTACTATTCTTAGAAGAAAAGGAATAGATGTAGAGTTTAGATTTGCAGCTTCCATGCCTGATAATTATATTCTTTTATATAATATAGATGATGCAGAAAAACAAAATAAAATGATTAATCTATCTAAAGAAGAAATAGAAAATTCAGTAGATGTTCTTCTTAAGGGAAATAAAGGTGATTATATTAAAATTAAAGGACCCCTTCCTGGTGTGGTTACATTCTTTGCCCATAAGGCATATAATAAACTAAGAAAAACAAAAAAATTCTATTCTCTGGACTCGTGTATTGACTGTAAGCTTTGTCAGGAAATTTGCCCTGAGAGCGCTATAAAAATGGTTGAGGGAAGGCCAGTGTGGGTGAAAGATAAATGTACTCATTGTTTGGCATGTATACATAGATGCCCAGTGGAAGCGATACAGTATTCTAAAAAGACCATCAGTAGAAGAAGATATATAAATCCTAATGTTAAACTATAAGAAGGGATAAGTTATGATAATAAACAAGAATATATATCTAATTGGCTTTATGGGTGTTGGGAAGACATCAGTTTCAAAAGAACTAGGAAAGGTTTTAGGATTTAGAGTAATTGAGATTGATGATATTATTGAAAAAACTATTGGCATTAGCATAAATGAAATTTTTAGCAAATATGGAGAAGACTACTTTAGAAATCTGGAAACAAAAAAACTAAAAGGAATTAGAGGAGAATACAAATCTGTGGTATCAACTGGTGGAGGAATTGTTACCAGGGAAGAAAATATTAAATTTATGAAAAATGAAGGTGTAGTAGTTCTTCTTAAGGCAAAACCTGAAACGATTTTTAACAGATTAAAAGACACAAATACAAGACCTATCTTAAATAATAATATGAATGTAGAATATATTAAATCTTTAATGGATAAAAGAAAAGATCTTTATAATATGGCTAAGGATATTGAAATATATACAGATGATAAATCAATTGAAGAAGTATGTAGGGAAATAATTGACAGACTGAGAGGGTATGAATGAAATTTACTTTTGAAGTTCTAAATGAAGAAATCTCAGTTGAATTAATACCAAGAAAAAGAAAATCCATGGAGTTTCAAATAGAAGAAGATGGAAATATTAGAGTTTTAGCTCCATATTTTATAAGTAAGGATACAATAATACAGGGATTATTTAAAAAGAAGGACTGGATCATCAAGAAGAGAAAATTATTAAAGTCTAGGGAAGATAACTTAGGTAATATTAATGACAATAGGATTTACATTATGGGAATTGAATATCCAGTAGATCTAATCTACTCAAAAGAAAATAAGTTGGTATTTAGTGATGAAAAATTAGAATTGTATACAGAAACAAAAAATCAGAGTTTGATAGAAGAAATAGTCAATGAGTGGTTAAGGAAACTAGCATATGAGATTGTAAAAGAAAGACTAGATATATATAGCTCAAAGATGGATTTAAGCTATAATAAATTACATATTAAGGATCAAAAGACCAGATGGGGAAGTTGTTCAAGTTTAGGAAATATCAATATAAACTACAGAATTATAAAATTCCCAATGGAAATAATAGATTATTTGGTTGTTCATGAGTTAGCTCACTTAAAATATATGAATCACTCCAGAGAATTTTGGAATCATGTAGAGAACTGGATACCAGACTATAAAAATAGAAGGAAAGTTTTAAAAGAAACTGGGAAAATAAGGTAATATTCCCAGTTATATTTTTTTGATGAAGGACACTAACCTCGCTGCTTCTTGAAAACCACATTTTAGATGAAAATTAATACTATTATAATTCTCAAGACTTGTATCACTTCCAAATTCTAGACAGCCCTTTTCTTTAGCCCAGTTTTCACAGGCTAGTAAGAGAGCTTTTCCAATCCCCATATTCCTATATCCCTCATCAACATAGATTCCCTCAAGATAACCTACAGGACTTGAGGTGGAGCCTTCTACATAATCATTTCTTATACTAACCTGAGAATAACCAACTATTGAATCTTCACTCTCAAATAAAAGGATTGCTGCACTATAAGAATCTATGAAGGTTAATATTTCACTTTTGAGTTCTTCATAATTATTATCTGGCCAAAGCTTAAGAGCCAGTTGGGTGATTCTGTGAATTTTTTCTTTTTTACCTATTACAATCATTAATTCACTCCTTTGTATAGTTCTATTTCAAATATAACATATTTATAAATATAATGAATTGATTACTTGTAGGTTAATTGTGGTAAAATACTAAATAGGTGAATAAAGGGGGGTTAATAGTGAAAAGTAATTTATTTAAGGCACCGGTGTTGGATATTATAAGAAAGAGAACATCAGTTAGAAGCTATTCAGATAAGCCAGTAACTAAAGATGTTATAGATAATATAAAGGAATATGCTGAAAGGATTGAAACACCATTTAAGGGAAATGTAAGATTTGCCTTTTTATCAGAAGAAGATGGTTTGGATAAGTTGGGTGGTAAGATTGGAACTTATGGAATTATCAAAGGAGCAAAAAACTACATAGCAATTATTGGAGATTCAAAAGAACAAAGTTTATTTAAAGTTGGTTATATGGGGGAAAACTTAATTTTATATATGACATCTTTAGGTCTAGGGACATGTTGGATGGGTGGAACATATGATAAGGGAGCTATTAAGAAATCTTTAGATTTACTTGAAGATGAAAAGCTGTATATAATAATCCCATTTGGATACCCCTTGGAAAAGAGAAGTAGGGTTGATTACTTTATGAGATTTGCAGCAGGTTCAAATCAAAGAAAAGTATGGGAAGAGTTATTCTTTTTAGAAAGGACTGATTATCCTTTATTGGAAGACGAAGAAGTTTATTTAGAGGCTTTGGAAGGATTGAGAATGGCACCTTCAGCAAGTAATAAACAACCTTGGGTAGTTATAAAAAGAGATGGTCATTATGATTTTTACTTGAAACCAACTCCTGGATATGGTGATACCTTAGGATTTAAGATCCAGGAAGTGGATATTGGAATAGCTATTTGCCACTTTCAAATGGTATTAAATGATAATGGAATCAACGGTACTTGGAAAGTAAGAGAAAAGAAAGAATCAAATAATGATAAGCTCCTTTATGTGATGACCTGGTCTGAGGAAGGTAGATAATGGAAAGACTCACAGAAATATTAAGTGCAAATAAAAATGAGGATAACGCCTATTATATGTCCAAGTATATGAAATTCAAATTTTCATACTTAGGGATTAAAACTCCAGAGAGAAGGGCACTAACTAAGGAGTATGTTAAAGATTTATTAGATGGTGAGGTAAAGTGGGATTTTATAACATGGTGTTTCCAACAAGAAGAGAGGGAATATCAGTATGTAGCCTTAAACTATCTAGATAAAGTTAAGGACAAGTTAGAAAAGAGTGATATTTCCAAATTGGAAAGTTTGATTTTAACAAAATCCTGGTGGGATACGGTTGATTCTATAGCACCCATAGTGGGGTTTTTAGCTAGAAAATATCCTCAAATAAAAAATGCAAAAATTAAAGAGTGGGTTCACAGTGAAAGTATATGGCTTATAAGAGCATCAATAATATTTCAGCTAAAGTATAAAGAAGAAACAGATTATGATTTCTTAAGTTATGCTATAAAAAACAATTTAAATACTGGAGAATTTTTCATAGACAAGGCAATCGGTTGGCAGCTAAGAGAATTATCAAAGATAAACAAGAATTGGGTTAAAGTATTTATAGATGAAAATCAGTTATCAAAATTGAGTATAAGAGAAGGAAGTAAGTATATATAGAATTGGCAGTAAATGTGAACTATTATTATCGAAAATGTTTACATTTACTGCCAATTTCCCTTATTTTGGGTCTAGAAATTCAATTACTATTAAGATCATACTAAATTGCAAAGCTTAAAAACACCTATTTAGAGCAGATAAGTGTAATAACACAATAAATTGTTTATTTGTGTAAAATATTCAGAATTGCCAGGAATATTAAGAATTATTAAGAATAATCAAAACTATTGAAATCCTTTTCCTCAGATGTTATCTTTAAAAAGATTGAATGACATATACAAGAGGTATAAGTCATCCAATGACAAAAAATGAGGAGGAACAAAATGAAGAAAATAGGATTACTTCCTAGACTTATAATTGCAATTATTTTAGGTATTATATTTGGTATGATTCTACCAGAAGCAGGAGTAAGAGTTTTTGCAACATTTAACGGATTGTTTGGTCAATTCCTAGGCTTTGCTATCCCACTTATAATTCTTGGATTCGTAGCTCCAGGAATTGGAGATTTAGGAAAGGGAGCTGGAAGAATACTTGCAGTAACTGCGGGTATTGCTTATCTTTCAACAGTATTTGCAGGATCTTTAGCATATTTTGCTAACTCTACAATTCTACCAAGCCTTATTGGTGGAAGCACACTAGCAACAGATGTAGCTGGTGAAGGGGCTTCAGCAGCAGCATTTATAGAGGTTTCTATACCCCCAATAATGGGTGTTATGACTGCTTTGATACTAGCCTTTACTATTGGTATAGGTATAGCTGCAACAGGGTCACAAACTATTAAATCAGCAATGAATGAGTTTCAAAATATTATAAGCTTGATGATTTCAAATATTATCATTCCATTACTACCAATTCACATAATGGGAATCTTTGCTAATCTAACATATTCAGGACAAGTAGTTCAAATACTAAGTGTATTCTCAAAGGTATTTGTATTAGTTATTTTACTACACATTACTATTATAGTTATCCAATATGTAATAGCTGGTAGTATAGCAGGTGCAAATCCATTTAGATTAATAAAGACCATGCTTCCAGCATACTTTACTGCAATTGGTACTCAATCATCAGCAGCAACTATTCCGGTAACACTAGCTCAAACTAAGAAAAATGGTGTAAATGAAGGTGTGGCAGACTTTGCTATCCCATTATCAGCAACTATTCACTTATCTGGTAGTACAATTACACTTGTAAGTTGTTCATTAGCAATAATGATGTTAAGTGGAATGGATTATTCGTTTGGAACTTACTTTGGATTTATCCTTGCACTGGGAGTAACAATGGTTGCAGCACCTGGAGTTCCAGGAGGAGCTGTTATGGCAGCTATAGGACTACTACAAAGCATGTTGGGATTCGACCCAACAATGACATCCCTAATGATTGCATTATACTTGGCACAAGATAGTTTTGGAACAGCATGTAATGTAACTGGAGATGGAGCTATAGCAGTTGTAGTTAATAAGTTCTCAGGACACAAATTAACACCACAAAAGGTAAGCATTACAGATCTATAAAATTTAAGTATAATTGACACCTTCCTATTCACTGGGAAGGTGTTTTTGATATTCTATAGTTGAATCTGATGAAGATGTTATTTTAGAATACTTCTACATTGATCCAATATACATTAGAAAGGGTTATGGGATGAAACTTTGGAATGATCTTATTGAGTATTGTAAAAACAGGGGAATTCTTGAGTTTCAATTTGTAGCAGGGGATGAGGCAAAAGACTTCTACCTTAGAATGAGTGCTATTAAAATTGGGGAAACCTTTTCTTTAGTCAATAAGAATAGGAAGATCTCAAAGTGGAAGGTGGTTTTGTAGGATTGAGTAAAGTATATCAATCCCGGGTATAATACTAGGGAATGAGAGTATTATGAAAGGAAGGATATAATGAAAAATTTATTTGATTTAAAAGGTAAAGTTGCCCTAGTAACTGGAGCATCTAGTGGTCTGGGTGTGCAATTTGCGAATATACTAGCAGATCATGGTGCTAATGTTATCTTACTGGCAAGAAGAATGGAAAAACTAGAGGATGTAGCAAGGAAAATAGAAGAAAAAGGGGTAAAAGCCTTACCTTTAGCTTGTGATGTTACTAAGGAAGAAGATGTGGTAGCTGCGGTTGAGAAGGCAATAAATGAATTTGGTAGAATTGATATTCTAGTAAATAATGCTGGATTAGGTTTTGTAAGTCCCGCAGAGGATTATGACTTTAATGAATGGAAAAAGATGATAGATGTCAATTTAAGTGGTGTATTTTTAGTTGCACAACAAGTTGGAAAGCATATGATTAAAAATAAGTATGGAAAGATAATTAATATTGCTTCCATGTACGGTCTTAAAGCTAATATGGCATTACCAACATCAGCTTATCATGCATCAAAAGCGGGGGTTGTTAATTTAACTAGAGCATTGGCAGCCGAATGGGCCAAATATAATATAACTGTTAATGCAATAGGACCAGGTTTTTTCCAATCTGAAATGACCACAGATGCACTAAGTGATGAATCATTCCTAGAAAATATAAAGTTAACCACACCTATGGGTAGGTATGGAGAGGTCGGGGAATTAGATGGTATACTAATATACCTAGCTTCAGATGCTTCAAGTTATACAACAGGTCAAACCATAGCAGTTGATGGTGGAACAACAGCCATTTAATTAAACCCCTTAAAGGGGTTTTTCTTTTGACTAAATTTGGGTATAACTGATAGGAGAGATTACTTCAAAGGAGGATGTTTAACAATGAAAGATTTTAGTTTTACTCTAAAAGAAACAAGCGGCAAAGATATATCTTTAAAGGATTACTTAGGTAAAAATGTTATAGTGTATTTTTATCCTAAGGATGATACGTCTGGTTGAACCACTGAAGCTAATGGTTTCAGGGATCTGAAACAAGAATTTGACAAACTAAACACTGTAATACTTGGAATTAGTAGAGATAGCTTGAAGTCTCATGAAAAATTTATTGCTAAAAATGAACTAAACTTTTTACTTCTTAGTGATAAGGAAGAAGTAGTACACAATTTATTCCAGGTAATGGTACCTAAGAAAATGTATGGTAAGGATTATATAGGAGTTGAAAGATCTACTTTTATATTTGATGAAAAAGGAGAACTTGTAAAAGAGTTCAGAAATGTAAAACCAGAAGGACATGCAGATGAAGTCTTAAATTATATTAAGGAAAATTTGTAGTTAAAAGAAAGCGAAGTGATGGATATTAAGTACGAAGGAACAGTATACAGACCCCCTTCTGAAGCAAGGAGTTGGATTTTACAAGCTACAATAGGATGCTCACATAATAAATGTAGTTTTTGCAGTATGTATAAGGATAAAGAATTTAGAATAAGAGATATGGATGAAATATTTGATGAAATAGAAAATGTTTCTAAGATGTATCCAGAGGTTAATAGAGTGTTTATCGCAGATGGTGACGCTTTGATAATAAAAATGAGGGATCTAGAAAGAATAATACAGAAGATTAAAGAAAATTTTAAGTATTGCTCGAGAATAGGTATCTATTCATCCCCTAATAGCATTCATCTTAAATCCTTGGAGGATTTAATTCTTTTAAGAGATAAGGGCTTGGACATTGCCTATTTAGGCTTAGAATCAGGTAGTGATAAGGTTTTAGACTATGTAAATAAGGGAGATACAAAATCAGGTATAATCAATGCTGGGAAAAAACTTAAAGAAGCGGGAATCAAAGTCTCAATAACAGTAATATCTGGCTTAGGTGGGGCAGACTTGTATAAGGAACATGCCATAGAGACTGCAGATGCAATAAACGAGATTAATCCAGACTATTTAGGTTTGCTGACACTAATGATTGAACCAGGAACAAAACTTTATGACGACGTTAAAAGTGGAGAGTTTGTACTATTAACTCCACAAGAAATTGCACTGGAAACATTAATGATTCTCGAGAACATAAATAGCCCAGGCACAGTTTTTAGAAGCAATCATGCTTCCAACTATATTCCTTTAAAAGGAACCCTTAATGAAGACAAAGATTATTTAATTAGGCAACTAAAAAGAGCTATTGATGAGGGTAATTATGTGGATGAAGCATATAGAAGACTATAGAATCCACTGTTTATTTGAAATGAACAAGGGGTAAAGAATTATAGAAAGTAATCAAAAAGAGGAGGAGTTTAGATGACACAATATCACGAACCAGTAGAAAAACTAGATGATAAGACAATGGACATTACAAGAGCCATAGTTAGTTTAAAGGAAGAGTTAGAAGCAGTAGATTGGTACAATCAAAGAGTTGCTGCAGTATCAGATCCTGAACTGAAGGAAATATTAGCTCATAACAGAGATGAAGAGATAGAGCATGCAGTTATGACTCTAGAGTGGTTAAGAAGAAACATGGATAAATGGGATGAAGAACTTAAAACGTACTTATTCAAGACTGGTCCAATCGCTCATCATGAAGAAGGAGCAGAAGAAGATGGTGGTAGTGATGGATTAACAATTGGAGATTTAAAATAGGAGGGGTTTAAATGTTATATAGAGAATTAGCTCCCATTTCTAAGGAAGCTTGGAGTGAGATTGACTCAAGAGCAGTTGATGTTCTTAAATCATATTTATCAGCTAGAAAAGTAGTGAAGGTTAATGGGCCTAAAGGTTTGGATTTCAATGTAATTACAGAGGGTAGACTTGGCAAAACTGAAAATGAAGAAGATGTTTTATTTGCTAACTACAATGTTCAACCACTTACTGAGGCTAGAGTTGAATTTGAGATGAAGAGGTGGGAACTTGATAATATATCAAGAGGGGCAAAAGACATTGATTTTGAGCCTTTAGAAGAAGGTTTGAGAAAGATTGCTCTCTTTGAAGAGAATGCAATATACAATGGGCTTAAAAAAGCAGGCATTAAAGGCTTTAAAGACATGGTTAAGAAAGAAGAGATAGCCCTTGGAGACAATGCAAAGGATATTATGGAGTCAATTACAAAAGGGGTAATTTCCCTAAGAGAAGACTATACTGGTGGACCTTATACATTAATTGTTGGTAAGGAAGCATATAAGAGGATAATATCAAAAGATAGTGGATATCCATTGGAAAAAAGAGTTGAGAGCCTAATAGGGGGCAAGATAGTTTTAAGTCATGTTGTGGATGGAGCATACCTAGTACCATTTAACAGTGATGATCTAGAACTAACAATTGGTAGAGATTTTTCAATCGGCTATCAAGCTCACGATGGAGATAATGTCAAGTTTTTCATAGCTGAAAGCTTTACTTTCAGAGTTTTGGATCCAAGTTTAATAATTAAATATACAGTTTAGTAATAAAACCCTTCAGGGCTCAGACCTGAAGGGTTTACTCTAATATACATTTCTATTTCCATCATCACATGCTAATTTTCTTAGTTCATTTACCTGTTCTTGTTTTCCTAATACTATCATTGTATCTCCAAGCTGCAATATTTCATCTGAATGAGGATTGAATTGAAGCGTCTCAGAATCCATCTTTCTAATTGCCAATACTATTAAACCTGTTTTTTCTGGGATTTTAACATCTTTAAGACTCTTGTTCATAATAGGGGACTCTTTACATATTACTACATCTTCTAGATCTAAAACAACATCACCAGCATGAGTAATAATATCTAAAAAGGAAATGACAGAAGGTCTAAGCATAAGAGCAGCCATTCTACTTCCACCAATTTCGTTGGGAGATATTGTATTATTTGCACCAGCTCTTTTTAGTTTCAAATGTGAATTTTTATCAATAGCCCTTGATACTATGTATAAGTCAGGATTCAATTATCTTGCTGTTAACACAGTAAATACATTATCAGAGTCTTTTGATAAAGATGCAATAAGGCCTCGAGTCTTTTTTATTTTAGCCTTATTTAAAATTTCTTCATGACTGGCATCCCCTAATATCGTTGGGATCCCATCATCTAATAGTTCTTTAACAATTGCTTCATCATTTTCGATTACTACAAAGTCAACATTACTCTTTTGGAACCTTTTAATGGCATTCCAACCTGTTTCACCTGCTCCACAAAGTATATAATGGTTTCTAAAACTTTCAATCTTCTTCTCCATAAAACGCCTCCTAAAAGCTTCTTTAATGTTACCTTCCATAAAGGATGAAACAATACTGCTAAATAAATATCCAACAGTACCTAAACTAATGAATATTATAAAAACAGAAAACAACTTTGCTTCTGGTGACATTTGTGCTACTTCTGTATAACCAATAGTTGAAATTGTTATAACAGTCATATAAAAAGCATCAATAAATGGCACATCTAGTAATAATCTATATCCAAATGTACCTATAAACATTATTGATATAAGTATGGTTATAAAAAGTGTAAATTTCTTTTGATTATTCATATAGTCACCCCTTACCAAAAATTTATACCCAAAATTAAACCTTTAAATTATTTCGAGGCTCTAGATATCTTGAATATAAAATGGTATAATACTAATTTATAAGGAGTGATTCAATGAGCAGTGCATCATTTCATAAGAAAAGAGAATACTTATTAACCAATGATAATTTATATAAAAGCACCATTTATTTAGCGTGGCCAGTTGTCATACAGTCTATATTACAGGTTTCTGTTGGTACTGTAGATATTAAAATGGTTGGAACTCTTGGAGTAGATGCCATCTCAGCTGTTGGGACAAGTAGAAATGTTATTATGATACTTATGGTTCTAGTAATGGCCATATCAACAGGTACAACAGCCATGGTTGCAAGATTTATTGGTAAGAATGATGATAGAAATGCAAGTATAAGTGCTGGACAAGCATTTATGCTATCCATTTTATTATCCCTAATTATTGTGCCAATAGGAATGCTAACCAATGAATATAGCCTAAGACTACTTGGAGTAGATGATAATGTATTAAATCTAGCCATGGGATACATGAGAGTCTTTTTTATTGCAATTCCATTTTTCCTTTTATACTTTATGGCAAAATCAATATTTCAAGGGGCAGGCGATACAAGAACTCCCCTATGGATAGATATAATAATGAATTTGGTAAATGTGGGTGGTAACTTTATATTCATATTTGGAATGTTAGGAGTACCTGCATTTGGAGTGGCAGGAGCTGCCATGGGCACTGCTCTATCAAGGATAGTAGGAGCGGCTCTTGGTTGGGGTGCTTTACTCAGTGGAAAATTTGATATTAAAGTTGAATTAAAGGATATGATAAGACCAATTTGGAAGGTATCTAGTCAGATTATAAATATTGGGATACCAGCTGCCTTACAAGGTATTTCTAGAAATGCATCAACTTTCGTTCTTTTTGCTATTTTGGCAAGAACACTGGATTCTGCCAGTGCAGTTCCAGCTTTTGTAATAGGGACTAACTTAAATCAGTATGCGCTAATGCCGGGACTGGCCATAGGCACAGCAGCTGCTACTCTATCTGGGATGAATCTTGGAGCTAAGCAATATGACAGAGCTGAGGCTAGTGGGAGGGCAACTGTAGTACTAGGGGCAGGAGTAATGCTATTTATTTCCGTATTGTTTTATATATTTGCAACACCTTTTATTAACTTTTTCTTGGATACTCCAAATGATGAAGTAGTTAGGATAGGGACCAGATTTCTATTACTAATTGCAATAGCTGAACCCTTCCATGCAGTGACAATCGTGGCATCAAGAACTATGCAGGGTGCTGGATATACAAAAAAACCATTCCAGATAACTTTAATCTCATGGGTATTTATTAGATTGGCCTTAGCTTATATATTAGCTATAGTGTTTAAATTAGACTCAACTGGAGTTTGGGTAGCAATAAGTGTATCTTTAATAATATCAGGCTTTATGTCATACAGATTGTTTAATAAAGGTGATTGGAAGAAAGTAAAAATTTATTCTGTTAGTGGATAAATCCTACTCTATACACAAATACCCCTTTAGGGTATAATATGTATAGAGTATTTTTATATAATAATTAAGACATGTTTTTCATGGAGGATGCTATGTTAGGAATAAACGTTACAATACCTGCAGCTTTTGGTGCTGGATTTATCTCATTTTTTTCACCATGCTTACTACCTATGATACCAGCATACATCATGTATATAACAGGTGTTGATTTAGAAGAGGATCTTAATAAAAGGAAAATGAAGGCACTTATTAGAACCCTATTCTTTGTACTTGGTTTTACTGTTGTATTTATGATAATGGGTTCATCGGCAAGTTTGATTGGTAAGATTTTTTCTCAAAACAGAAGCTTGTTTTTAAAGGTAAGTGGAATAATAATTGTATTATTTGGTTTGAATATGATGGGCATTTTGAAGCTTGGATTTTTAAGTGGGGAGAAAAGGGTTAAGTCACCTAAGAAGATAACCAATGGATTTAGTTCATTTTTAATGGGAATGGCTTTTGCTGGAGGCTGGACTCCTTGTTTTGGGCCAGTACTTGCATCCATATTAATAATGGCCGGAGGGTCAGGAACTTTGCAGGATGGCGTTTTATTATTGTTTATTTATTCCCTTGGGATGGCCATACCATTTATATTTACAGCACTTTTTATTAATGTATTCATAAAGTGGATGGAGAAGTATGAAAAATTCATGAAGTACATGCCTATTATTAGTGGTATGATACTAATAATATTTGGAACTTTAATATTTTTTGATAAGGTTATAGATATAAGTAGAATTTTGATTTAGAGGTGATTTACTTGAATAAGAAAAGTGTAGTTCTTTTAGCAATAGGGTTAGTAGTTATATTGGCACTTGGAATATTTTTCATAATGAATATGCCTGGAAGAGATGATTCAGCTAATGATAATCCTTCGGTCAATGATCCTTTAGGACCAGGAGAACCAAGTCAAGTTCCCCCTCCTCAAACAGCAGGAGAAGAACAACCAACAGGTGGACCTAGGGTGGATGAAGGAGATAATCCAGAGGATCCTCACGATGGACATGATCATCAGCTGGCACCTGATTTTACTCTTAAGAACCTAGAAGGAGAGGATGTAAGTCTTAGTGATTATAAAGGGAAGTATGTATTTTTAAACATCTGGGCTTCCTGGTGTCCTCCATGTGTTCAAGAGATGCCAGACTTTCAGAAGTATTATGAAGCTAATGAAGATTTGGTAATACTAGCAGTTAATTATAAGGAAGAGTATGAAATAGTTAAGAATTTCGTTGAAGACGGAGGATTTACCTTCCCTGTTGTATTAGATTCCACTGGTGAAGTTAGTGAGAATAGTATTTATCAAGGAACAGGTATCCCAAGGACTTACTTTATAGATAGAGAAGGCAACCTTCTAGCATACTATCCGGGGATGCTTACTCCTGAATTGATGGAAGAGGGATTAAAACTACTAAGAGAAGACTAAGATCAGTTTAACTGGTCTTTTTTCTTTTAATAGACTAGATAAAATGCTATATTAATTTAGAGGTGATATTTTGAGGGAAAAAAAGGTGCTACCGTATTTATCTGCATTTATTTATGCGGGAATATTTGGACTAAGTTTCATGTTTACTAAGATAGGTCTAAATCATTATTCTACAATGGAATTAATCTCCTATAGATTCCTACTTGCAGCTATAGTATTGGAACTATTAAAGGCTTTAAAGCTTATTAAAGTTAATTTTAAAGGAAAAAACGTAAAGCTAGTTATAATGACTGCAATTTTTGAACCAATTCTTTACTTTCTTTTTGAAGTGGAAGGAGTTAGACTTACTTCAACCTCTGAATCAGGACTTATGATTTCCTTAATACCTGTATTCACAGCAATTTTTGCATGGATTATATTAAGAGAAAAGTTAAGGTTCAGGCAAATAATTTTTATAATACTCTCTGTAAGTGGTGTAATTTTAATTAATGTATTCAAAGATAAGGTTGAATTATCAGGTAACCTTAGAGGAATCATATTCTTATTACTTGCTGTCATATCAGCCACTTTTTATAACTTATCATCTAAAAGATCC
This sequence comes from uncultured Tissierellaceae bacterium, assembly GCA_964575895.1. Lineage (GTDB taxonomy): Bacteria > Bacillota > Clostridia > Tissierellales > Tissierellaceae > Gudongella. Next base: position 67,441 of record CAZNTE010000013.1, read on the forward strand.
TCAAGGGACTTCACTCCTATAGAAATTACTTATGGAATGATGTGGTTAAGTGCAATCGTTTTTAATTTTATACTAATAATTAGCAAGTTGTTTAGTGGAGATATTAAAAGTTACTTCACTCCCCTTATAAATACCCAAGGCTTAATTCCCCTCTTATATCTAGGAGTATTATCATCAGTGGTGGCATTTTTCTGCGTTAACTATACAATATCTAGAATCCCAGTATCTCAATCGGCTATATTTGCAAACCTAGTAACAATAGTTGCAATTGTAGCTGGAGTATTTATTCTTAATGAACCATTTGGACTTGTAGATAGTTTAGGTGCAATAATGATTCTAGTGGGAGTTTGGGGAACTGTCTATTTTGGTGAAAAACACGTATCTTAAGAAATTCGTAAGGTATATATTGAATTTATTGTAAGAATTATCTTCTATACTTTAGGTAGGCTATAAAGGAGGTGTTGATATCATGGATAATATAAATATACTGGTGGTTGATGATGATAAGGAGATTGCTACTGCCATAGAGAAGCTTTTAATTATTGAGGGTTTTAATGTAGAAAAGGCATACAATGGTCTAGAGGCTATGGAAGCATTAGTTAATAAGAGTATTCATTTGATAATTATGGATATTATGATGCCAAAACTGGATGGTTTATCCGCAACCATGAGGATTAGAGAGAAAAAGAATATACCAATCATTATTTTATCTGCTAAATCTGAAGATAGCGATAAGGTCCTAGGACTTTCCATGGGAGCAGATGATTATGTTACAAAGCCTTTTAATCCTAATGAACTAGTAGCCAGAGTAAAAAGTCACATAAGACGTTACACTAAACTTGGAGATATGAATAATAACAACAATAGTACTCAACTACAAAATGGAAGTCTAACTTTGGACAAAGAGGCAAGATCCCTTTATGTAGATGGAGGACTTATAAAGCTTACTCCGACTGAGTATGGAATTATTGATTTATTAATGACAAATCCAGGAATTGTTTTTTCAGCTGAACAAATTTATGAAAAAGTTTGGGAAGAGCCAGCTTACTCTGTTGAAAATACTGTAATGGTTCACATTAGAAGAATCCGTGAAAAAATAGAAATCAACCCAAAGGAGCCTAAATACTTAAAGGTGGTGTGGGGAGTTGGATACAAAATTGAGAAGTTTAAGTAGAAATAGTTTCATAAAATCTATAGCTTTTATTCTTGTTATAGTAATGATCTCATCTATTGCAGGCATAATTATTTATGGATATTACTCAGGTATAAATCCAGAGGTTATTTTCACAAAGAATTATGTTAATAGTGAGACCTATACTAGAGATTTTCGGGATATAGTTCAGTCACTGGATATGGCTTTATCTGGGAGTGATGGAACAATTCCTGATGGAATCTCATATTATGGTACAAGATCAGGTCAGGTAATAGCGAGTTCACTTTCAATATCAGAATCCGAAATTGCTAGAATTTATCAACTTTATTATCATTTGGATAATGGAGTATTAACCAAATATGAAAATGGAAATCAAGAAGAAATGCTTACTAATTTTTCGCCTTCAGGAAGCAGTATATTCTTTGTTATTCATAGTAGTTTTTATGAAGAACAACAGTATCTATGGGAAAGTGGAAGAAACCAACTAATGCCTCTTGTAATAACCAGTTTAGCTTTTATAGTGTCATCCATTGCATTAATAACATACCTATTTATGGTCACAGGAAGAAAAATTGGTGATAATGGGCTACATCTTGGAGTAGTAGATAGATTATATACTGAAGTAATACTTGTTTTAATTGCAGGAGCTTTAGGGTTATGGGTTGCAGTTGTATTTACCGGTACAGGTTATGGATCACCTAACAAGTGGATTGGGGAAGTAGTAATACATTCAAGAGAGATGATGGAAATATATATAGTCACTGGTATTACTGCATTTACAACATTCTTTGTTGGGCTTGGACTTTTATCATTGGCTAGAAGAATTAAAGGCAAGGTATTACTAAAAAGTAGTTTTGGATACAAGGTATTTTACAGAGGATTCGTCCTAATTAAGAGTTTAATTATTGGAGAAAACTTAAAGGGAAATCCTCCTACACATACCTTACACAAGAGGCAGGTTAACTTTGTATTGGTTAGTTTTGGACTGGTATTTTTAACTATGATACTTATGTTTACAGCATATCCATTAGCTTTTATCCCGCCAGCTATAGAGATTTTTGTAATATACCTTTACTTTAAATCAAACAAAGAGACATATGAGGAAATAAACAAGGGCTACAGTGAAAGCTTACAAGAGCAGTTAAAGGCTGAAAGAATGAAAATCAATCTTGTTACTAATGTATCCCATGACTTAAAAACACCATTAACATCTATAATTAGCTATGTAGATCTCCTTTCAAGGGAGGAAGATTTATCAGATACAGCTAGGGATTATGTAAAAATAATATCTGACAAAGCATCAAGATTAAAGAATATAGTGGCTGACTTATTTGATTTAGCTAAAAGCACCAGTGGTGATATAAATCTGGATTTAGAAAGACTTGATTTAAAGAAATTAGTTCAACAGACTATAGTGGATATGGATGATAGTATTAAAGATTCTGGGTTTATAGTTAAAGAATTTTATCCAGAAGAATCAGTTGATATTTACTCAGATGGGAAGAAGCTATATAGGGTAATACAGAATTTGGTGGATAATGCCCTAAAATATTCTCTAGAGGGTAGTAGGATATATGTTGAAGTTAATAAGGATGATGATTGGGGAATGTTTTGTATTAAGAATACTGCAAATTATGAGATGGAGTTTACTAAGGAAGAGATACTTCAGAGGTTCTTTAGAGGAGATCAAGCTAGAAGTAGTGAAGGAAGTGGATTAGGTTTGTCCATAGCTGAGAGCTTTACTGAAGTGACAGGAGGAAGTTTTGATATTGAAGTAGATGGAGACCAGTTTAAGGCAATTGTAAAATTTAGAACTGAAAATTAAAACCCAGGGAATTTATTCCCTGGGTTTTCCTATACATTAAATCTGAATAAGACTACATCTCCATCTTTCATTATATACTCTTTACCTTCAATTCTAACGAGACCTTTTTCTTTAGCTGAAGCTAAGTTGCCACCATGATTAATCAAGTCATCGTAATGAATAACTTCAGCCCTTATAAAGCCTCTTTCAATATCTGAGTGAATTTTACCCGCTGCCTGAGGAGCTGGAGTTCCCTTTTTAATGGTCCAAGCCCTTGACTCTTGTGGACCTGCAGTTAAGAAACTTATTAAACCAAGAAGTCTATAACTTGCTTGAACTAATTTATCAAGACCAGATTGACTTAGCCCTAAATCATTTAAGAACTCAGTTCTTTCAACTGGGTCAAGTTGAGAAATTTCTTCTTCTATCTCAGCACTAACTGCTATTACTTCTGCATTTTCTGATTTAGCATATTCCTTTACCTTTTGTACATACTCATTGCCATCTTCATCAGCCACTTCATCCTCGGATACATTGGCAACATATATTATTGGTTTAGAACTTAAAAGATTAAAGGACTTTAAAATAGCTAACTCATCCTCTGTAAAATCTAAAGTTCTAACTGATTTGCCTTCTTCTAAAACCTCAAGACATCTTTTTAGAACATCTACTTCCAGACTTAGAGACTTATCGCTCTTAGCTACCTTGGCGGTTCTGTCCAATCTTCTTTCTAGCATTTCCATGTCAGATAACATTAACTCAATATTAATTGTCTCAATATCTCTAATAGGATCAATATCCCCAGACACATGAACAACATCAGGGTTATTGAAACATCTAACCACATGTACTATTGCCTCAACCTCTCTTATATGGGATAAGAACTTGTTACCAAGGCCTTCACCCTTGCTGGCACCCTTAACCAATCCAGCTATGTCATAAAACTCAATTGCGGTAGGTACAATCTTTTTTGAACTATATATTTCCCCTAACTTGTCTATTCTTTCATCAGGTACTGCAACTACGCCAACATTAGGTTCAATTGTGCAGAATGGGTAATTGGCTGATTCGGCACCAGCATGTGTAATTGCATTAAACAATGTACTTTTACCTACATTTGGTAATCCTACTATTCCTAATTTCATAATTTATTCCTCTCCAATACTAATTTTCCTATATCTCCAAAACCTTATTATATATTACATTTTACCAGAGTGCAAATGGAAATAATACATAAAGTATTATCGACTTGTTTTAATAGATATTTTGTTCGGGAGTTTGACACTTACATAGTAAAATAATCGCTGAAGCCGTTGAAAAGGCTT
>CAZNTE010000014.1:0-69312 GCA_964575895.1 uncultured Tissierellaceae bacterium
GAGCATCGCCTTGCCAAGGCGAGGGTCGCGAGTTCGAATCTCGTCTTCCGCTCCAGATTTGATTAACCGAAGAAAGAGATTTCTTCTTTTTTTATGCTTTAAAAGCCAGATAATATGGAAAAGAAGATCCAAAAATATTGCAAAATAGGCTAAAATATATTATACTAAGTAAGTGGCAAAACAATATAATTACTTATGCGGGTGTAGCTCAGTGGTAGAGCCCCAGCCTTCCAAGCTGGTTGCGAGGGTCCGATTCCCTTCACCCGCTCCAATTTTTTTTATAAGACAATTTAAGACACTAGAAATTAAACCTCTTCTATATGGATGAGGTTTTTTTATTTCTTATCTATGACAAGCTATCATTTATTAGTAGAAGAGAGGAAAGTAGGATTTGAGATGAACATCTTCTTTAAAAGGAGTTCATCTCTATATATTCTAGTATACTCTATTGACCTTATATCCATTCTTATTTAAAGCTAATATTATTTCATCTATATGCATATGACCATTAGTTTCAACTGTTACCTCCAATTGTACATTTACATATCTGTCTGTAGCTTTGAATTGGTTGTGGTCAAGTTTTATTACATTTGCCTTCTTTTCTGCAAGTATTTCTGAAATCTTAAGTAACTGACCTGGTACATCAGGGAGATCTACACTAAAACAGAAGATTCTTCCTCTTGAAATCAATCCTCTATTTATCATGGATGATATGGTTACAACATCTATATTTCCTCCACTTATTACACTTACAATCTTCTTATTGCTAACTGTGAGCTTTTTAAGGGCTGCCAAGGTTAAAACACCAGCTGTTTCAGCTATAAGCTTGTGCTTGTCGATTAACATGAGTACAGCCTCCATTACTTCCTTTTCAGATACCGTTACAATACCATCTACATAGTCTTGGACAATCTCAAAAGTAAGAGTCCCAGGTCTTTTAACGGCCACACCTTCTGCAGATGTTTGAATCTTATCTAAGCTACAGACCATACCTTTATTAAGAGAATTCTTCATGGTCATTGCACCCTCAGGTTCAACTCCTATAACCCTTATGTTAGGATTAACTGATTTTACCGCCAGAGCTATTCCAGCCACTAGACCTCCTCCACCAACTGGTACAAGGATTTCATCCACATCCTTGAGTTCCTCAATTATTTCCAGTCCTATGGTACCTTGACCACAAATTACATCGTAGTCATTGAATGGATGTATAAATTCTCTGCCTTCACTTTCTGCAATCTCAAGAGCCTTTTCATAGGCATCATCATATATATCACCGTGAATTACAATATGGGACCCATGAGCTTTGGTTGATTCAATCTTTATTAGAGGTGTAACTGAAGGCATGACTATTTTCGATGATATTCCCAATGATTTTGCAGAATATGCAACTCCTTGTGCATGATTCCCAGCAGAAGATGCAACTATTCCTTTATTCCTTACTGATTCCGGAAGATTTGCAATCTTATTATATGCTCCTCGGATTTTGAAAGAACCTGTAAATTGAAGGTTTTCAGGTTTTAGATAAACCTTGTTGCCACATTCATTACTAAAAAAATCACTGCAAATCAGTTCGGTTTTATTGATTACATTTTTTAGAGTATCACATGCTTTTCTGATATCTTCTCCTGCTTCCATAAGACTAATTTTTTGCAGTGCTTTTGCTGTTGATGTATTCAAATTATCCCTCCTAAAAATAAGTATAAAAAAACCGCCTCTTTTTCAAGAGGCGGTTTATCCGCGGTACCACTTCAATTGCTCATACGAGCCACTTTATCAGTTCAAACAAACCTAAATCAATAACGAGATTAGTCGTCGCCTCTTACATTAATTCAGAAGCGATCCCCCAGAGTGATTTATGAAGTGAATCCAATATCGGTTCCCAGCGTACACCGACTCTCTTTAATTGGGATTTCAAGACACATTTCTCCGGCTAAGGAAGTATGTAAATTAAATATTATTCTAAGGGTTTACTTTACTTTTGTCAAGACAAATAGTGTTTGTATTTAGATTCAAACTGAACAGTATATTTTTCTAGTTTTGGTAGGATTTTAAATCTAATGAAATAGGTAATCCATTAAGAAGGCTGTTAAAGCAATATGGGCTTAAATTCATCTACAACTTGACTATTTAAAATAGATTCCTTCAAAGAGGGGAGGAGTATCCTATAACATTTTACTCCTGACTGTTTTTCCTGTACTCATTGGGAGTCATGCCAACATGTTTTTTGAAAATACTTGTAAAGTAGCTGTTATTCTTATAACCTACCTTTGAAGATACATCTAGAACCTTCATACGAGTATTTTTAAGAAGTAATTTTGCCTCTTCAATTCTAAGTACCTGAATGTATTCGCTGAAGGATATGCCATTTTTATCATTAAATAGTGAGCTAAGGTAATTGGGGCTTATGAAGAATCTCTCTGCAACCATATTAAGATTAAGATCCTCTCTAAAATGAGACTGGATATATAGATTTATATTATCTATAAGTTCCATCCCGCTTGCCTGGATGGCTTTATTATATGCTCCTACACAATCTAAGGCAAACATCTCTAGAATATCCCATGGATTTTCTCTGGTATAACCATGGATATATTTTTCATAGTTTTTTCTAATAGATGCTATAAGTTCAACATTCTTAAGAGGTCTTAAGGCGGTCCTGGAAAGGACTACAAGCATCTCTCTAACGATGGACCATCCATTATACTTATCATCTCTAAATACATCAATGGAGTCTTTGATTGTCACTTCATCCATGTTTAAAATGGAATTTTCAAGTATGATTTCCAACTCATAGGGATAAACAATATCCTTACCTCCACTAGAGTCCCCTGTAAAAATTCTCTCGTTTAGGATTCTGTGATTTGCCTTTTTAAGGGCATCCTTTAGTTTTAGCTTTTCTATTACACTACTTAGAATCTCATTATCCTTTTCCATCAATTCCTTTTCCATTATTCTTCTTTGTAGCATTTCCTGGATGAACTCACTGGCGATTGCAAGATGTTCGTGTATTACATAGGTCCTGCTCTTGATTATATAGGGAACTTCTTTGTATTTCTTCCATAAAAGGTCATACTCCATATGAACCATTTTGCTAAGAACATCTAAAATCTTTTCAATATTTTTTGATTCTGCTAGGACGAATCTATCACTTCTAATATATCCCAAGATATTTTCATTTACTGATATGGGGGTCCTAAGTTCAACAAGATCATAGTTACATTTGCATATTGAATCAAGTAGGTGACTAGAGATTTCCATTCCAAATTGTTTCATGCTACATTGGTTTACCTGCAGGCAGATCTTGCAAAACTCATTTTCTTCCTTACCATCCACAAGTCTTGTATTGTCTTTTTCAAATAGGAATATATCCATTTTAAGAAGCTCTGAAAGCTGATCTTCAATACTAGATAGCATTTCCAGGGGAATGATGTCATTAATAGCACTGTCTATTGGAAGTGAGGATTGTCTCTCCAATTGCATTAATCTTATGGGAACATATATAGCGTAAAGCACCAGATCATCATTGCCTGTATTAATAACCTCGTGCTCTGAGAAAGGCTTTATGTAAATTAGCATAGATGGGCTTATTTTTTCCTGTCTACCATCTAGATAAAAACATCCGCTTCCTCGTTCCACGAAGAAGAGTTGTTCTTCTCCCAGATGAAAATGCTTTTCCTGCCTACATCCTGGATAAATTATAACCTGGGCTACACTAAGGCGTAAATGTGGTGACTCTACAGGTTCATGTAGCCATGAGATTTCACCCCACTGAAAGAATTGTTTATCATATTTATTCATATTTTCTAGTAAATTCATTATTTTACCTCACTTGTCTTATCATATAAATCCTTATCCATATAATATATTTCAGACAAGAAAAAAGCAAACCCTTTTTGGATTTGCCTTCTATTTATACATGAACTTAAATTATTTTATATCAACCTGAGCCTTTAATTCCTTGTTTTCCATGGATTTTGCTATCCAAGCGAAGACTGCCCCTGACACATTATGCCAAGCACTGAATAAGGCTCCTGGAACTGCTGCAAGGGGCATAGCTGCAAATTGACTTGCTGCTAATGATGTTGCCAGACCAGAGTTTTGCATTCCAACTTCAACTGCAATTGTTATGCTCTTTCTTCTATCCATGCCTGTAAGTTTACCTATAGCTAAACCAAGTAGATAACCCAGTACATTATGAAGTACAACTACAACTACAATAAGTCCAAATGAAGCTATTATTCTTTCCTTGTTACCACCAATTACACCACCAACTATACAAGCTATAGCAATGGATGAAACTGCTGGAAGGTAATCTTCTAACACATCAGCCTTATCCTTAATCAAGGACTTGATTATCAAGCCAAGAGCTATTGGTAGGATAACCACCTGAATAATACTAATGAACATTCCCACTGGACTAAAGGCTACTGTCTGCTTGATTAAGAGATATGTAATGGCAGGGGTCAGTATGGGAGCAAGTAGGGTTGAAACAGTTGTCATAGCCACTGATAGGGCAACATCTCCTCCTGCCATATAGGATATAACATTTGAAGAAGTTCCTCCAGGACAGGTACCAACTAGAACAACTCCCACCATTAGGGCCTCTTCCAGTCCAAAGGCTTTTGCCAATACAAATGCCAATAGAGGCATGATTGTAAATTGAGCTACGGTTCCCTTAAGGATATCCAAGGGTCTTTTTAGAACAATCTTGAAGTCTTCAATATTAAGTGTCATACCCATACCAAACATGATTATTCCTAAAAGAATAGTAATTACTGATTGTCCAAATAACTGGGATGTAACCCATTTAAATAATCCAGGCTCAAGAAAAGCCAAAAGCATAAACACTATTATTACGATTCCAAAGTATTTTGAAATCAATTTAGCAACATTTTTCACTTAATAACCTCCCTTATTTTTTGGTACTTCTAGAATTGCACCTCTATTTCCTGATGTTACCATGGATGCATATCTTGCCAGGTAACCTGTTGTTATCTTAGGCTCTCTTGGAGTCCATTTACTTCTTCTATCTTGTAACTCCTCTTCAGAAACATCCATGTTTATGGTGTTGGCATCAATATCTATCTTAATGATGTCCCCCTCTTGTACAAGGGCAATATTTCCACCCACTGCAGCTTCAGGGGATACATGGCCAATGGATGCTCCTCTTGATGCTCCACTGAAACGACCATCTGTAATAAGAGCCACTGTACTATCAAGCTTCATTCCAGCAATAGCTGAAGTAGGGTTAAGCATTTCTCTCATTCCCGGTCCACCTTTTGGACCCTCATATCTTATAACAACAACATCTCCTGAAATGATTTTACCACCTTTGATGGCTTCAATTGCATCTTCTTCACAGTCAAAGACCCTGGCTGGACCTTCATGTTTCATCATTTCTGGTAGGACTGCGGATCTTTTAACAACACATGAATCTGGTGCCAAATTGCCCTTAAGTACTGCAATTCCACCTGTTTCACTGTAGGGGCTCTCAATAGGTCTGATGACACTGTGGTCTCTATTATATGAACCTTTGATATTTTCTTCAACTGTTTTACCTGTACAGGTAATCAGGTCGGTTTTAATAAGGTTCTTCTTTAAGAGTTCGTTCATAACGGCATAAACTCCACCTGCTTCATCAAGATCTTCAATATATGTATGACCTGCAGGAGCCAGATGACAAAGATTTGGGGTTTTAGCACTGATTTCATTTGCAATATCAAGATTTAAATCCACGCCTGCTTCATGGGCAATTGCTGGAAGGTGAAGCATGCTGTTGGTACTGCAACCCAAGGCCATATCCACAGCAAGAGCATTCATAAATGCATCTTCAGTCATTATATCCCTTGGCTTGATATCCTTTCTCACAAGGTCCATAATTTGCATCCCTGCATGTTTAGCAAGTTGTATTCTTGCTGAATAAACAGCTGGAATAGTACCATTACCCTTAAGACCCATCCCAAGAACTTCCGTTAGGCAGTTCATGCTGTTTGCAGTGTACATTCCTGAACATGATCCACATGTGGGGCATGCCTTTCTTTCAAATTCCTCTACCATTTCAAGGGACATATCTCCTGATGCATAGGAACCAACAGCTTCAAAAACTGATGAAAGACTGGTCTTTTTGCCACCAACACGACCTGCTAGCATGGGGCCGCCGCTTACAAATATTGTTGGAATGTTTACTCTGGCTGCAGCCATTAAAAGTCCTGGAACATTCTTGTCACAGTTTGGTACCATAACAAGAGCATCAAATCCGTGAGCTAGTGCCATTGCCTCAGTTGAATCAGCTATCAGATCTCTTGTTACCAATGAATACTTCATTCCCTGATGTCCCATGGCTATCCCATCACAAACTGCTATGGCGGGGAATACCATAGGTGTTCCACCAGCAGCAGCTACTCCAAGTTTTACTGCATCTACAATTTTGTCCAGATTCATATGTCCTGGAACAATTTCATTATAGGAACTGACAATACCTACTAAAGGCTTGCTCATTTCTTCTTCAGTCATTCCAAGTGCATTGAATAGAGATCTGTGGGGAGCCTGTTGGACACCTTTTTTTACAGAATCACTTCTCATTCTCATTCATTCCTTTCTTAAGACAAATTAAGGGTTTCTTGATCAATTCAAATACAATAGTCAGAAAATAGACATATTTTTAAATATTCCCTTATATCAGTATATTACTATTTTCTTATAAATAATCATTCAATTAATAACAGAAAACATTGAATCGATTATATAAATAAATTAACATACATATAAAAATATTACACTGGATAAATAGCTAGTAAATAATCTAATTGAATATACATTTAAACCCTTACCTGCCTAATCTCATGACAGTATATTAAAGTCTGAATCCAAATACAAGTACAAGACCATGGGTGGGATAACTCTAATTTTAAGTATTGGTTTAATTACATGCAGTTACGGTTAGATTTCTATTTTTAATGGGCTTTTGTAATTATATATTCAGTTTGATTATTACCTATATGTGGGAATTTTAGAATATTAAAATACGATTATTGTCTGGGTAATATGTAAGAATCAAGGCTTAGATAATTTACTAGAGGATTGTGGTGTTGCATAAAAAACATTAATGTACTATAGCAATAATAAGGTGACTTAATACAGTATAAAATTTCGATGATTAGAGATTAATTTCTTTTATGGATTTTTTATATTTATTTCTTCTTTAACAGGAATTTTACTTAAAAATTATCAGTTATTAAATGAATAAATAGGGTGATAAGATGATTGTTAATGTAAATGGAGCATTTTTTAAGAAGGATGGAAAACCAAGAGAGTTATTTATTAATATTGAAAAAGAAATGACCATAAATGAGGTAGTTGATATTTTAAATATTGAACATATTGGATATGCAGTATTTTATATTAATGATAGATTTGCAACTATTAATGACCTGGTTAAGGATAGTGATACACTTACTATATTACCATTAATAGATGGAGGTTAATTATAGGAGTAATTAATAAGTTAGGAGGGATATTGTGGCAAAGGGATTTTGTGGTAAAATTCTAAAGGTTGACCTGACAACTGGAAATCAGGAAGTAATGGAATTAGATGAATCACTTATGCGTAAGTATATGGGTGGTAAAGGCCTGATCGCATATTACATGAAAGAGAAGTTGGAAGAATTAGGTGAAGAGGCTATAAAGAGTAATGATCTTTACCTTTTAACAGGAGTAATGTCGGGAATACCCAATGCTGGAACATCAAGGCTTGTTATGGGGGCTTTTTCGCCACTAACAGGAGGCTTTGGGATATCAGAATCGGGAGGATTCATTGCTGCTGAACTTAAGAAGGCAGGCTGGGATGGAATCATCCTAACAGGAGAATCCAAGAAACCAGTATACATCCACATACATAATGACAAGGTTGAATTATTGGATGCAACTCATTTGTGGGGGAAGGGTATTGGAGAAACCAATGACCTTATAAAGAAGGAAAAGAATAACTCCAATTTAAAATTTTCTCAGATTGGACCAGCAGGGGAGAATCAGGTTCCTTATGCTTGTGTAATTAATGATTTGAAGCATGCATGTGGAAGAAATGGTATAGGAACTGTTATGGGTTCCAAGAAAGTCAAAGCCATAGCGGTTTATGGCACAAGTAAAATTGAGTTTTATGACTCCAAAAATATAATCGATATCAGCAAATGGTATGCTGGATACTTTAAGGACAATCCACTATCAAATGGTCTCTACCTGTATGGAACGGCAGCAGGTGTTGTACCTAATCATAAGGCTGGTATTCTTCCAACTAGAAACTTCAGAGATGGAAGCTTTGAAGGAGCTGAAAAGCTTTCTGGGGAGCTTATGGCTGATACTATTCTCATCAGGAGAGAAGGCTGTTTTGCTTGTCCTGTATGATGCAAAAGAGTGGTTGAAGTTACGAGGGATGACTTAAATATAAATCCTAAATTTGGTGGACCTGAATATGAAACTATTGGAGCAATGGGTTCCCTTTGTGGTATCGATAATCTAGAGATAGTAGCTAAGGCTCATGAAGTATGTAATGACTTAGGTATTGATACTATTTCAACTGGGGTTTCCATAGCCTTTGCCATGGAATGTTTTGAGAAGGGAATACTAAGTAAAGAGGATACTAATGGAGTGGATCTAAGTTTTGGTAATGAAGATGTGCTTATTGATATGATTAATCAAATAGTTGAAAGAAAAGGCATAGGAGAATTGTTGTCCAAGGGCACCAAGGAAGCAGCTAGAATTTTAGGGAATGGTGCAGAAAAATATGCAATGCATGTTAAAGGGCAGGAGTTGCCAATGCATGATCCTAGAGGAAAAGTTGGGGTAGGCCTTGGATATTCAGTATCTCCAACTGGAGCTGACCATATGCAAGCTGCACATGATACCATGTTGGCAGGTGAGGGACCAATATTAGAAGCTTCTAAAGTTTTAGGAATACTTGAACCTGTTGGTGCAGTGGAATATGGTCAAAAGAAGGCAGATTTATACAGTAAACTTGAAAAATGGTGGAGTTTCCTTAATATGGCAGGGGTATGCGACTTTATACCTGCACCTAGAGGATCTTTCCCTATAGAAAAGCTTATGGATTTACTTAATTCAGCAACTGGATGGGATGTAAGCGTTGACGAAGCCATGGAAGTTGGAGAAAGAGGAATAAATATGGCTAGAATGCTAAATTACCAACTGGGACTTGACCTTAGCACGGAAGATTTACCTGAAAGATTATATCAACCTCTGGAGAATGGAGCTAAAAAGGGTGTCACCATGGATAGAGAAAAATTTATAGACATGAGAAATCACTATTTTGAAATTATGGGTTGGGATGAGAATGGAAAGCCAAGAGAAGCTACTTTGAGAAGGCTTGAAATTCATTAAGATATTTAATATAAAACATTAAGGGAGGAAGAAAGGATGAAACTATTAACATTAAAGCCTGAAATGCACAAGTTTAACTCAGTAAAAGAATTTTGCCAAGAGTTTAAGGTCGGTAAAGGCGATTTAATTATCACTAATGAGTTTATCTATAAGCCCTCATTTGAAGAACTTAATCTAGAATCTAATGTTATTTTCCAAGAGAAGTATGAACCAGGTGAGCCTTCCGATGATATGGTTGAAGCTATGTACAATGATATAAAGGATATAGAGTATAAGAGGGTAATTGGTGTAGGTGGAGGAAGCGTTTTAGATGCTTCAAAATTATTTGCTTTAAAAGATATTTCACCTGTTCTTGATCTATTTGACAAGAAAGTTGATGCAGTTAAGGCAAAAGAGTTAATACTTGTGCCAACTACATGTGGAACTGGTAGTGAAGTTACAAATATTGCGATTTTGGCTCTCATATCAAGAAATACAAAGATGGGTCTTGCAACAAATGAATTATACGCTGATTATGCTGTAATGGTTCCAAAACTATTGGAAAGTCTTCCATTCAAACCATTTGCACATAGTGCAATAGATGCCCTTATACATGCAACTGAATCTGTTCTATCACCTCGTGCCACTGCTTATACCAATATCTTCGCTTACGAGGCAATAAGGATGATTATTGATGGATTTAGAAGAATTGCGGAAGATGGAGAAGATTACAGAAAACAAGAACTTTTAGAAAAACTTCTGTATGCAAGTAACTATGCTGGAATAGCTTTTGGAAATTCAGGAGTTGGTCTAGTACATGCAATGAGTTACCCTATAGGTGGTAAGTATCATGTACCACATGGAGAATCAAATTACTTATTATTTACAGAGATATTTAAGAATTATACAAAGGCTAATCCAGATGGACAAATAAAGGTTCTTAATCAAGCTCTTGCTGAAATACTAGGATGTGACATTTCACAAGTGTATGATAAGCTTGAAGAACTTCTTGATAAGCTTATTCAAAGAAAAAAATTAAGAGAATATGGAATGACTGAAAGCGATCTTGATGATTTTGTTGAAAATGTTGTAACAAAACAGACAAGACTTACTCAAAATAGTTATGTTCAGTTCAGTCCTGAAGAAATAAGAAAAATCTATGAGGTGCTATTCTAGTCAGACTAACAATTTATTAACTTTTAAAGTTACAAATTAGTTTGATCTGAGTATTTATGTTTGCTTAAGAATTATAGGAAGAGGATTAGAATCCTATCTTTATCCTGGGTGGACTTTATACTAATGATTTAGTTGGAATAATTTAATATGGAGGGATTCTGGTTAAGTTAATTAAAATAATATAAATAGTTGGATGTTAGGAGCTGATAATTTGAGGTAATACTATTAACAGTACTAATTGATTAAACTCTGGTCTAGGCATGCTTTAATAAAGCAGTCATAGGTGCTTTTTTAATATCCAACTAATTAAAGATTCTTTAGATGAAGGTTTTTTAGCTGGTTTAGGAGTTGCTGGATAATTAAAATAAGAATCTCTCCAAGTGTTCCAATGTTTTTTATGAGAAATTATAGAATGCCAATAGGTAAATTTTTTGTGGAAGGAGAAGTTCTTAAATAGTATCATTTTAAATTATTGGGTGAGCTTATACATATGTCTATGAAGATAAGAATTTCATGAAGATGTCTTTTAATAATATGGGGAATTAAATTTTAGCTATGAATGGTTGGAATTATTCAAACTGTTAGAAGTAATTAATCAATCTACATTCAATGTATTCTCTTGAGCAAGGTATCAATGTGTCATAAGACTTTATTGAGTTTATGCGTTGAAGTGCAAACTATGATATAGCTATAATGTAATTCCTGGATAAAAAAATTAGATAGTCTAGTGATAAAAGGATAGGCATTAGCTTAAGTATATTTCCCAATTTAAATATATTTTTTAGAATCATCAAATACTTGATAAGGGGGAAATAGCAAATGGCAAAAAGAAGACTAGAAGGAGCAGAACAACCTTACCTATCAGCTGGTATATTCAAAATCAGAGTTCCATTTATCCACTATAAGTGGGAATGGTCAGAGGCAATGCAAGCAATTCTTATGTGTGCAACTTGTCTTGGAGCTATTCCAATATTAACAGATGTACTTGGTGTACCTTTTGAAATTGCATGGGGTATGGTTATTATCAATGGAGCTTTGTATTTTCTACATTCACTATTAGGAGATCCAGTTGTACCTGGATGGATTACACCTGCAATACCATTGACAACAGCCTTTTTAACCACCTTTGAAATGGGTGTTGATAGAATTCAAGCATTAATTGCACTACAAATTATTGTTGGACTAATGTTCCTGTTTATGGGATTATCAGGAAGTGCAAGTAAGTTGATACATTTTGTACCAAACTCCATAAAAGCTGGAATACTACTTGGAGCTGGAGTAGCAGCTGTAATAGGAGAGATGAAAGTTGGCGGAAGATATGGAATATATCCTATAGCGGTTTCAGTAGGTGCACTTTTATCATATTACCTACTATTTTCTGATAGCTTCAAAAGACTGAGAAAGAGGAATAAATTTGCAAATGCATTTGGAAAGTATGGTATGTTACCTGCACTTGTTGTCAGTATAATCCTTGGTCCTTTGGTGAAGGAATTACCTGCTCCTACTATAGAAATTGGTACATTTATACATATTCCAGATTTTGCAGCCATACTTAATGCTGTAAGTCCATTTAAGATAGGTTTTCCATCCTTAGGAATATTTGCAACAGCAATACCCATGGCAATTATGGCATATATTATAGCCTTTGGTGACTTTGTAACAAGCGAAGCTTTGATAACTGAGGCAGACAAAGTAAGAACTGATGAGAAGATTGACTTTAACTCAAATAGATCCAATCTAATCAGTGGAATAAGAAATATCATAATGGCCTTGGTTGCACCATTTGTTCCCATGTGTGGACCACTTTGGGCAGCAGTAACAGCAGCAGTAGCAACGAGGTACAAAGAAGGCAGATCAGCAATGGATTCAATATTTGGTGGAGTTGGAACCTTTAGATTTGTAACATTCATAGCTGTAGCATTAATACCAGTAGTATCACTAGTACAACCAGTATTACCGGTAGCACTATCCTTAACCTTATTAGTTCAAGGTTATGTATGTACAAGACTTGCTATGAAACTTTGCATAACTGATGCAGATAGAGGTATAGCTGGAGTAATGGCAGCAGTACTTGCAACTAGAGGGGCTGCTTGGGGATTAGGAATTGGTATTATCCTTTACATACTTCTTGTTGGATTCAAGAAGGAAGAAACGGATGCTTTAGAGGAAATTTAAACTACATAACTTTTAAACTAAGAAAACTATCTCTATCACATTAAGTGGTAGAGATAGTTTTATGATACTAGCTAGTTTAATTATATAGTTGAAGCTTAGTAGTCTAATAATTGGTGAAATTATAAGTAGTTTTTGATATAATTAAGAAAGTTCTATTACTAATTGAAAAGTAAATATTCAAGTCTTTCAAGCCTTAGTGATATCCTGCTAATTATTGACAATCCTATAGTTATAGGGTACAATAATCTTCGTGGATTGGTGCAGTAGGCTGTGCAGTAGGAATAATATTAACAGGGATTAGGCAACACTAACTAAGATTTAGGACCCTATCATCAATTATATCTTATTTTTACAATCGTGTAATTTTACACATCTTAACACCAATTAACAGAAATTAATACAACCAAATATCATGTACCCATAGCTCAGCTGGATAGAGTAACTGGCTACGAAACTGCTATTCATGAGAAATATAACAAGTCAACAATTGCTATAAGCATTGAAAAGACTGTATTGTAACGGTAAAGCACTTTTGAGAAACCCTTAAAATTCTCAATATGGTGCAGTAGCGGTGCAGTACAGTCTATTTATTTCTACACTACCAAATAATCTAGGGCAGTTTCCTCTACACTATCATCATCCTTAATGTTTTTAATACCCATTTTAAATACATCAGCAATTGTATCTCTTGATGAATCTATCATATCCTTTGTTAAGTGGGAGTAAATATTCAATGTAGTTGATAAAGTGGAGTGACCCAGGAATTCTTGCACTATTTTTGGATTTAGGTTAAGCTCCATTAGTCTAGTGGTATAGCTATGTCTAATACCATGGAAACCTACATGTTCAACATCAGCTCTCTCAAGAATTCTATTCCATGTTCTCGTAACATTAGATTGATTGTGATGTGTGCCATTTTTTGTCTGAAATACTATATTGAATTCTTTACTAGATCTGCCAAGAGCAAGATTCTCTTCATTCATCTTATTCTTGTGTTTCTTTAATAAAACTGCAAGTTCCTTAGTGATCGGTACTGATCTTTTGCTATGTTTAGTTTTCGGGTCTTTTATTGCTTTTAGATAGTTCTTATCTCCTAAATCATCCCTATTCTTATAGATAGTAATAGCCTTATTAATACTAATCATTAGTTTATTAAAGTCAATATCTTCCCAAGTCAGTGCAATTACCTCACCCATCCTTAAACCAGTAATAATGCATGTAAGAGCAATTAACTCACTTCTGTTATCTCCGTCAATCACTTCGAGAATTCTATTCTGTTCCTCAATTGTAAAATGTTTCTTCTTTGCATTGGTTTCTGGATATTTAATTTCACAATTCAAAGAAGGGTTAAAGGGTATCATCTTATTTGATACTGCCTTAGATAATGACATCCTAACGGTTTCGTGTAAGTGCTTAATAGTTCTGCTACTTAATCCACCTTTGCCATCTAGTCTACCAGATATATATTTCTCGTTATACATTTCTTGGATAGCATCTGTAGTAAGATCCTGTAGCTTGATATTACCAAGTGAAGGAATTAGATGCTTATTTATGTGATACTCTGTTGTATCATAATGCTTTGGACTAACTTGATTCTTCTTATATGTTTCTAAAAAGTATTCTAACCATTCCCCGAAGGTTATATTATTTGAATCAATGTAAGTTCCATGATGAAGAGAAGCAAAATAATCATTAATCTTCTTACTTACTTCTTTCTTTGTCTTCCCTCTAAAACTTCTCCTGATTAATTTACCATTATCATCCAGACCAATAGTAATTTGGCCACGATAACCATTCTCCGTCTTATAAATAGTTCCTTCTCCATTTGCTTTATTTCTATTTTTCCCCATTTTTAACCTCCTGAATTTTAATTAGTATGGGGCCAAGAGTATGACCCCATGAATAGATTAAAGACTTGATCTTAATTTTCACTTATTCCTGACTGAAGTGATTCTACATATTCATTAATCTTCAGATCAACTTCATCAGTTGTAGTACCAAAGAATGCCTCATGAAAGAGAGTTCCATCAGGTCTTAAGCCTATTATGAATTTACCTTTCTGATTGTGGTCATTGTTCTTCTGCAAATCTAACTTACTATTTTGTCTATTCTTTTTCTTCTTCTTTTTCAATGAAGAACCTCCTTTAGTTAACTTTCCTTCATTAGTAGCTAAGATCTAGTCTTTAACCAATTAAGAGCATCATTTAAATCAATCTTGATTTTTTTAGCTCCAACTTTAAAACAGGGAAATCCAGTCGTATTTACCAAATTATATGCAGTGTTTCTTCCAATCTTCATAAAAGTAGCAAATTCTTCAACTGATAGTATTACATTATTATTTTGCATGTTATTTTCCAATTCAGTCACCTGATTATGGTCCCATATAATTTTTACATGAGAAATATAGTCATGGCCTTTGTCTTTATCTTCTGATTTCATTTTTCGCCTTTGTCTTATAATCCAGCTGAAATTACAACTATTAATAGTATTGCCCCGTCCTCCTGAATAGCTCTAGAAACTAATCAGGAGGAGAGGATATGCAAACAGCAAGTACTTTTCATGCTGGTAATTGTCTACTCGTTATAAGGAGATAAGAAGCTCCAGAGTAGACCTTTGAAGTTACATTGTTAATCATTATTTATCGAAACTAGCCTTATTGCTAATTTCCCCGAGTTAGGTGAGCCCGCGGGAGAACTTCTACTTCTTTTCTACCTAAGCATCCCCAATCGTTATTCCCATTAAGGTAGAGGTGACCATTGGTAATGGTAATCCCTTACTATTTGGCCCTTCCCTTCTGTATCATGTATCCCTTAGTAGTATAAAATGGATCCACCAGAAGTATACTTAATGGGTATTAGTAATCAAGCGATGGTAAGTGCATCCACAATCTGGGCAGGGGTTACCCATCAGCACTTTGCTCTATCCCTGTTGGAGGGGTAACCACTCTTGCATGGCTCTGCTACAGGCCAGCAGTGATTAGTAGTTACAGTTGCTACAATACCATGGAGGGAATAAGGCCGTTACTAACTAACCTATTCCATGTATCACCACCTTTCATTTTTGTTACAATATCTTTGGCAACCAAGTAGAAGTCTGAGTATCTAAGACCAACAGTATAGTAGTATATCTTACCTCTTACACACTTGGTTATTTCCTCATCAGTGATCTTTATTGGTAGTGCTTCTATTAATGAGGTTTCAGCTCTTCTTGATGCTCTTACTACTAACCTTCCTTCCTCTATAGCAAATCTCCATCCTACAAATACAATATCTGCAGTATTAAGGTTGATGCTTTCACTTTGTTCCCATTTAAGTTTTAATTTCCTCAGTATTCTCTTAATTTTACGCAGTGCCTCTATTAGCTTCTTTTTTGAGGTTGAAAGTATTAGAATGTCATCACTATACCTAATGGTCGCAACCTTATTATTATGAGTAAATGCCCTATCCAATTCTGTTAAGTAGAGATTGGAAAGGATGGGGGATATAGGCATTCCTTGATAAATACCTTTATTCTTAGGATATAACTTGTTTTTATAAATATAGGGAACCTCCAAGCTTTGCTTTACTTCCTCTAGTAAATATGATGGGAGTATACCCGATAAAGTCTTATACAATATTGCTCTATCAATACTGTCATAGTATTTTTCTATGTCCAATTTAATAACCCAGTAGAAACCATCATTTACTAGAGTATTAAAATATTCAACAGTTTTATAAGTGGATATAGATTTACGATATGCAAAGGAATTGGATGAAAGATATGGATCAATCTGGTTTTCCAATTGCGGTAAAAGGATTTTTCTTTGGTATGATCTATCTTCTTGACAAGGAATAAAGATATTTCTCAATTCCTGTTTGTCTTTCTTAAGGATTTTACTATTTTTAACTGGTTGAGGTGAGTGGGGTATTTCAATCAACTCCTTTCATTAGTAATTGGTGTAAGGCAATTTATAGTTAATAAATATTTGTAAGACTATTGACGGGACTAATAATAAATGTTAATCTGTAACTAGATTCTGAAATACAAAATGAAATACAGAATCGGGAGGGCTAAAAAAATACTAGAACAACTCCTGTATATAAAATATAATATAAAACAATTCTGATGTCAATGCCTTTTTAGTAAATATTTTTTCGGAGGTGTAAAATGAACTTTGCAGAAGTTACCAAAACAAGTGAAGCTAGAGTTATTTTAGCAGACCGACTAGAGAAAGCATTCAAAAACTCACCAAAGTATGGAGATAAATCTATTCAAGAGTTATCAGAAGCTACTGGGATATCTGCTTCTTATCTAGCAGCAATATTTAGAGGAGAGAAAACTCCTTCATTGAGATACTTATTTACAATTGTTCATATACTAGAGGCAGATTTGCAACATATAATCCTAGGACTTGAAAGATTTATTAAACCACGAGGTTATATTGTGAAGGGTGATACACAAGATGAAATAGAACGATATTTGTTAAGTATGCAAAATGAGGTAGGTGAATTTTATAATGATTTTGAAGAAGCAGGTACAAAAAGTGGAACAAAAGGAGGGGCAATAATTGAACAAGCATCAACTTTGGTTGTTTATGATAAATCTATGGAGGCATTAGGGTTTAGAAAACATTCTATTGTCAAATGGAAAGAAATAGATGAGGAACCCGTACCTGGTAAGGTTTATATTGTAAAACTAAGTTCAAAGTTACTTATAAGAAGAATTTGGTTTGAAGGGGATAACATAGTACTTATACCTTGTGCAAACACAATGTATGATATTATAAGTGCACATCGAGAGGATGCTCAAGTTGTCGGAATTCCTTTAAGTGTTTTTTACCAAATTAACTTATAACCCCCACAATGGACTAACATAACATCAAATCCAGTGGGAAATGCATAAATTAATTAATATCCATATATGAACCTTTAATTTTAGGGATTTGTATAAGTTTATAATCTAAATTTAAGCACCATATGTGCAAAATAGGATAATTAAGGATAAGGTTATAAGAGGCCAAATATGACCTCTTATTTAACTAATATTTTGGGTTATAGAGACATTCAAGATTATTGCAACCTTCACACAAGTACCTTGAACACTCGCTTACAGAAGAGAATCCATCATCAGAACTTATAATAGGGTTACAAGTCTCCATGAATTCTACACATTTGTTACAAACTAAGTTATATGGGGAGGTTCGTCCCTTATAAACACAAATTATTGAAGTTGAGAGAGATGGATCCATTACATCAACCCCTCTTGTTTTAATGATTTGAAGCCACAACTTCCTACTATTATATGATCTAGAAGCTTGATGCCGATGTTTTGTCCAGCAGCATCCATTCTCTTGGTAAGATTAATATCTTCACTAGATGGAGTTGGATCCCCACTGGGATGGTTGTGGATTATGATAATGCCATTAGCATTCCTTCTTAAGGCCACCTTATAGACTTCCCTTGGAGCAGCGACACAGTAATTTATTGTACCTTTGGATAGCTCGATGATGTCTATAATATTGTTTTTGGTATTAAGAAGAGCTACATTAAATGTCTCATACTCCAAATTGGAAAGCTTATTCTTAACTATGTTGTATAAGATATCAGGAGATGTTACCCTAACAGGATCTAATGGTTTTACTTCGTTGATTCTTCTTACCATTTCCTTAAAGGCAAGAAGCTGTCTTAATCTTGAAGGGGTAATACCTACGGTTTCCAACTCTTCGGTTTCTGAGTGAAGCAAGAAGCTTTCAAGACTTCCAAAGTAAGTTGTAACCTCTTCAACAATTCTTTCATCATTCAAATTTAGTGCTTGCTTAACCAATTCTTTTGTACTTAAGCTTTCATAATTTAACATTTTTACTCCTCCTTTTTGTTTTTAACCCAATACATAGCCCTCAGAGATACCAGAGCGCTCACAGCGATTCCTTATCATCTAAGGCATGCAAACTCTTGACTAAAATAAATAAAACCCCTAGAAATCGATTCTAGAGGCTCGCTATTTTTGACCTGGATTCAAGGTTTACTTTACTATCACTTTTATTGATTTGGACAAGAGATTTAGGACTATCACAGGATAAATCTACTATTCCATAGGCAAATTCAAGGCTATAGATATATGCCATGTTAAGGAACACCTTCTTAAAGATAACAATGGGTGTAAATCCTTCCATTATATACAGATGGATTATGTTTGCAAGATTCTTGTCTACATAACCAACCTTAGCTGATCCTCTATCCTTAATACCTGCCCATATAGAAAGAGCGTTTGGATCAAACCCATTATCAGGTTCAGGGATGAGGGATAGAGATATTACATCAGATGGATATTTACTTAAGGCTTTAAGGATTCTCTGTCTTGAGACTCCATCTTCATTGGAGAATGTTACACCTTTAGCATAACTATTACTTAGATGGATTTGCTTCTTAGTGATTCCCCAGCTTAGTCTTAAGATATTAGACCAAGGACTGGACCCATACAACTCTTGTTTAGACAAGTGATGGGCCAATAATAAGGACTTCTTTGGTAAGTTGGAACTACTTTTGTTAATTGACATTTTACTTCACTCCTTTCATTTCTTATCACAGGTTAATTACTTACTCCTCATATAGAAGGGGTGAGCATATCTAAATTACTTTTCCCAAGGAAAGAATTCACCTAGTACCCTCGAAAAATAATAAGAAATAGAATACTGTTAACAAAAATGGGCATAAAAAAAACAGGGCATCCTTTGAGACACCCCGTTTAGGTCTTTTTATAGGTCTTTTATTACTTCTTCATCTAATATCTCTTTACGAGTTTTCCAATCTGGCATTAGAGAAGTAATAAAATCATAGAATTGTTTATCATGATTATGGTATTTAAAGTGAACTAACTCATGCAATACTACATAATCTATACATAACTTAGGAGCTTTAATCAACTCATAGTTTAGTATTATTACTCCTTTATCCTCCAAACATGATCCCCATCTTGCTTTCATAGTTTTAATCTGTATCTTAGGCTTATTGATGTTATACTTTTGTATAATTGGATATATTTTCTCTAGACTTTCTAAGAAAGTAGCTTCAGCTTTGCTTCTAAACCAGGCCTTCATAAGCTTATCTTTATTTACTCTATCTTTTTTATCCTTTACATACAAGTAAAAGTAACCTTGATAAAACTTAACTCCTTCATATTCTTCTGATTCTTCAACCTTCAACCTATACTGTCTTCCCAGATATTTAAAAGTTTCACCACTTACATACTCTTTCTCAGAAATGTGCTCTGGTTGAGCATCCTCAAAGTAGTGTGTGTTCTTAATTAACCAAGGAGCTTTCCCATGGACGAAGTCAAGAATATCTTGAAGTGGTACTTTTTCATTTGCTGACACAAAAATACTCATATCTGGTCTAACACTTAAGTTTATATTCTTAACATCTTTTCTTATAATCTCAAAATCAATGGTCTTATCACCATAGGTAATTGAATGTCTTATCATTTTATGATTGATACCTCCCAAGAGCTACTTTCATAATGTTCTCAATTAGCAAATCAATCACATCATAATCGATAGACTCATTTGGATTATTCTCTATCATCATAGTATAAAGTATATCAGAGAGACTTGAGTTAATATTCTTGTGGACATCTGGATTATCATGCCAATCTACCTTTATAAGATTAGTAATGGTAGTATCAACATCTAATGCAACAGAGCCTAAAGTTTGTTCAAAGTTATAGATTGCTTGGGATTCATTGGCAGTATCTATAATAGGGGAGTAGATGTTTTCACTTTCCAGTACTTGTTTAATAACTCCATAAAATGCTTGTGCATTTTGATTATGCCTAATTTTATCAGGATACTTTATGCCTGAGTCGCCTTTGATAAAGTCCTTCATAACCTCATGCATTCTTTGTAGATAATCAGCGTCACTGATCCTTTTTTCTCTATATGCATTAATAATTTCTTCAATTCGCTGGGAGAACTTCTTGTAATAAGCAGGATCTTCATCCCACTTTTTAGTAATTCTCTTAGAAATCCTTGTTCTGATGGCATCAGCTTTTGCAACAGAAGAACCAAGTCTTAACAATTCATTTTCAAATTCTTCTTTATTCATAATATCTACAGGAGCAGTTATTTGGATAACATCTTCAGCAGCGATGTAGGTATCCATAAGATTTCTCATTTTAGCTTCATATTCCTTGTGATCTATGGTATCTGAATATCTAAGTTTAACTGAAGCTCTAAGTTCTTGATAGAATTTCAACTCCCTCTTGTACAAATAAATATCCTTATCCCCTAATGCATTATATACATGCTCAGACTCTAGGGCAATCCCTAGGTACTTACCAAATCCACTTAACTCATCATAGAATTCATTTCTTATTTCTTCAGGAGCTAATGTCAGTTCATATTCTTCCTTGTCATTTTTGTTTTTTATTCTCTTAAATATAGAAACTAAGTCTGAATAAGCCTGCCTTAACTTACCAATGATACTTATAACATCAACCAAAGCACCATCAAGATCTTTACCATCAAAGTTCTCTAAACCAGATCCAGAGTAGGTCTTTAATGCAGAGTCCAGTTCTTCAATTAATCCTCTATAGTCTATTATAAGGCCAAAGTCTTTTCCTTCGTAAAGACGATTTACCCTTGCTATAGCCTGTAGAAGGGAATGCTCCTTAAGTGGCTTATCAATGTACAAAACTGTAGCTTTTGGAGCATCAAAGCCCGTTAGTAGTTTATCTACAACTATTAGAATGTCAATTCCATCACCATGTACAAATTCATTTTTAATTCTACTTTCATACTTTTGTGGTTCAGTATAGCCATCCATCATTTTTCTCCAGAATCTAATGACTCTATCTTTTGGCTCTTCATCAACTTCATCAAAACCTTCTCGCTCATCAGGAGGAGAAATAACTACAGCGGTATTTATGTCATCGAATTCATCAAAAGCTTCCTTGAATCTAATTGCATCAAATTTAGAATTTGTAGCAAGCATTGCATTAAAGGGAGTTCCCTTATAAAACTTATTGAAGTGAACATATATATCATCTGCTATAAGTCTTATCCTTTGTTCTGAAGAAGCTATTCTCTCAAACTCGCTCCATTTGGATTTTAATTCTTCCTTTTGTTTATCATTAAGGTTCCTTGTAATCATCTCAATGCGTTTATCTATGGCATTTCTGTTGACTGACTGCTCTACAAGTCTTCCTTCATATAACAAGGGGACTATAGATTTATCGTCTACACCATCTTTAATAGTGTATTTATGAATCATCCTACTTCCAAATTTAATCATTGTACTCTTATCTTTCTTCATAAGGGGAGTACCAGTAAAACCAAGATAACATGCATTTGGGAATATTTGCTTCATTTTTAAATACAATACACCATACATAGATCTATGAGATTCATCTATTAATATAAAGATATCCCTAGACTTTAAAGGCTCTTGTAATTGTGTTACTTTCTCAAATTTATGAACCAGTGAAGTGATTATATCTGCACTATTATCATTTATCAATTTTACAAGGTCCATACCACTTGAGGCTTTAGCTGATTTTAATCTAGAATGAGTAAATGTTGCATGTATTTGATCATCAAGCTCAATCCTATCAGTAATGACTAATACCTGAGGATGGACATCTGCTAATTCAGACAATATATACCTTGCAAGCATAACCATAGTTAAAGACTTTCCAGATCCTTGAGTATGCCATATAACACCAGATTGACGGTTACCTCGTTTATCAGTTTCAGAAATGGTCTTTATAATTTCCTTCACAGCAAAATATTGCTGATATCTGGCAATTTTCTTTATGTTTTTATCATATAGAGTAAAGTATCTTATAATATCAAGGATTCTTTTTGGGTGGAGGATAGAGACTATATTCTCATCTTGAGTAGTTGGGATACGACCAATTACTGCCTTTTTTATCTCATTCAAGAACCATTTGTAATCCTCTGATTCTTTATCTTCTTTCCATACTGCCCAGAATTTCTTTGGAGTTCCTGCTGTAGCATATTGTGTCTCGTTCTTATTAGTAGACATAACTATTTGAACATACTTAAACAGATGGGGTGCATAATCTTGACTTTGATTTCTAATCATCTGTTCAATTCCTTGATTAACTGAGATTGATGCTTTCTTGCACTCAATTACACCAAAAGGAATACCATTTATAAATAGAACAATATCAGGTCTTATGTGTCCTTTACCATTTTCTCTTTCCACAGTAAATTCTTCAACTACATGAAAGACATTGTTTTCTGGATGTTCCCAGTCGATATAGTTAATATTAAAGGATTTTGTGCCATCAACCCCATTGAGCTTTTCTGGATAGCTTTTACCGTAGATGAGAGAGTCATATATCTTTTCATTAGTTTTTATTAGTCCATCAGTAAGATCTTCATCAATATCTAATATGGCTTGTTCAATATTCTTTTCTGAGAAGTTGTGCTTATTTCCCCTATACTCAAAGCTATTAAAGGATTTCAGACGCTTTCTCAGAATATCTTCAAGGACCACATTATATAGATTCCCCCTTATGGATTCAGCAGCATCGGGGGATATAACGGTATAGCCTATTTTAGATAAGACCTCCAAAGCTGGCTTTTGAGAGATATTTACTTCATTAAAATCCTGTGCATGAATCATGATTTCACCACCTATTCGATTAATTTTCTGTATTTACTCTGACTATTCCAGTAAGAAGTAATTGCATAAGACCTTTCTTTTGTAGTTTTAGAGCTTCTAATTCTTGCACTAGAAGAGAGATTTCTTTTGTACAATGATGTAAAATAGTATCAATTTTATCAATTTCATCTTTATTATTAGGTAGCCTAACTATAATATTTTCAAAATCACTTATACTTAAGTTCTTTCTAACTACACTTGCACCTTTTTGGGATATTGAATCATAAATAGATATCATATAGTCACTTCTTAACAATGTTCTAAAATAATTCTTTCCTACAATATTGTAATTAATTGTATATACTTTATATGCGGGTGATACTATTCCAATGTCAAAATCTGATATATCTATACCGCCAATCCACAGATTCATTGGACTTAGTACTAGTTGTCCCTTTTCTAAAATTTTATATCCTATGTTGTTATCACTTGCGATTTGTTTATTAAAATGATCACTTTGTTTAACTATACCATCTTTAGTACATGAAAGTACTTCATATTGATTATTCTCTTTAGTTTTTCTTGTAATACTTTTAATAATATCTCCCAATCTTACTTCTTTCCAATATTCATCAAATCCTGGCAATCTGACTTCACCAGTTAAAAGCTTCTGCATTAGTCCTTTTTTCTGCTTTTTCTTCTCTTCTATAAGCTTTTCCTTAAGCTCAATAGCTTTGTCCCAAGTGGAGAGGATGGAGGCTATTTTTTGTTGTTCTGGGAGGGGTGGCAAAGGGATACTAATATTATTTATTATCTTAAGATTCAGCCCTCCTCTTCCACTATCACCTGATGATAGACTTCTAATTTCTTCATATCGGTATTCCAAGTTATAGAATAGATAGTAATAATGAGTAGTATTGTTAGTGATTATTGATGCTAAAGATTGATTAGTACACAATTTAATCTTATTAATAGCTACTTTACCTCGAGTCTTACCTTGTCCTGCTAAAGCTATTAAAACAGAGTTTTCAGGGATCATGCTGGTACTTGAATTTTCATATCCGAGTTTTGTTATCATTCTGTCTGTCTCAAAAATTATTCTTTTATTGATTTCACCAGAACTCATCCATGGTATATCTCCGTTCCAATAATTATCATACTTAGTACTTGGGGTACCACCAGCTTTTACATTAATGCTTATATCTTCTATTTTCTTGATTTCCCATTTACTTGGATAAACACCCAATGCGGTAATTCTATACCCATCTAGTTCTTTTTGATTCTTAATTATGTCCATCTTGTTTTTAATCTCATGTTTCATAATCTCACCACCTATAACCCAAGTTCTTCAAGATACTTTTTCATCTGACCTTCAACTTCATTTATGTCAGCTTTTATACTCTCAATATTCTCGGCTACTTCTTCCATATCAATCATTTCTTCTTCTTCAAAAGTGTCTACATATCTTGGTATGTTTAAGTTATAGTCATTATCCTGTATCTCTTTCTTGGTTGCAACATAAGCAAATTTGTCTATATTTTCATAGTTTTCATAGACATCTACAATTCTTTGAATATCTTCTTCTCTAAGATTATTTTGGTTCTTTCCTTTTTCATAGAATCCATCACCTGAAGAGTCTATAAATAAGACATCATCCTTATTTCTATTTTGTTTAAATACCATTATACAAGCAGGTATACCAGTTCCAAAAAACAGATTTGAAGGTAGACCTATTACTGCATCCAGAAGATTCATATCTACAATTTGTTTTCTTATCTTTCCTTCACTACTTCCTCTAAATAGTACACCATGAGGGAGTACTACAGCCATTCGTCCACCTTCAGCAAGTGAATGAAGCATATGAAGTACAAATGCATAATCTCCTTTAGATGTAGGGGGAATTCCCCAGCTAAATCGATTATATGGGTCTAAGGACTCATCCATCTTAAATGTTCTATCATCACCTTCGCCAGCAAAGCCCATAGCCCACTTATCAAGAGAGAAGGGGGGATTAGCTACAACAACTTGGAATTTCATAAGTTTATCATTTTCTAAATGTAATGGATTGGCAAGGGTATCACCCCAAGCAATCTTTGCATCATCTATATTGTGTAAGAACATATTCATTCTGCATAGAGAATGGGTTTGACCATTTCTTTCCTGACCATATATTTGTGCTTTTCCTGATGGTATTTTATTATAGGCTTTGATTAAGAGGGAACCAGATCCACAAGTTGGGTCATATATTCTATCATTCTCTTCAGGTTTAACTAGTCTAGCTAGAAGTTCTGAAACTTCCGAAGGGGTAAAGAATTCTCCACCTTTTTTCCCAGCATCAGATGCAAAGTTAGATATCATATATTCATAAGCATTTCCTATTACATCTTCACCTATTAATCTGGAAGGGGATAAATCCAATACACTAAAATCCTCTAGTAAGATCTTTAACATTGCATTTCTTTCCTTAGTGCCCCCAAGAATTGATTCAGAGTTAAAATCAATGTTCTTGAATACACCTCTAAGTTTTACCTTGTTTTCTTCTTCGATATTAGCTAAAGCCATGTTTATAATTTCACCGATATTTGGCTGATTTCTTTTATCATATAAGTAGTCGAAAGTAGCATTATCATTTAGTACAAATCGCTCATTTTTCATTTGTCTTTCTACTCTTTCTAGGTTGTTACTATATTTTATTAGTAGAGCTTCTCTGTGCTCCTTGTAAATATCGCTAATATATTTAATAAATAGCATAACTAATACATAGTCTTTATATATTGCAGAATCAATTTTACCCCTAAAGGTATCACATGCTCTCCATAGAGTGTTATTTACTTCTTCTTGTGTATAGGTTCCATTTTTAGTCATAATATCTTTGATTTCCTTTCTAGTGTTATTATTCTTAATTGGTTTACTTTGGATATCAGGTAGCTTATAGTTCATGTATTTACTGTTAAACTCTTTAAGGATACTTAATAATCTATTATCTAAATAATTAACAGCTTCATCTATTAGAGGAGTAGGCACACCATAATAGGCTTCTGCAATACTTCCTGTTATTGCAGCCAAAGTATCACTATCTCCACCTATGGATATGGCATTTCTTATAGCATCTTCAAAACTTGTAGATTCTAGAAAAGCAACCATAGCTTGAGGAACAGTACCTTGACATGATACATCAAAATCATAGGTACTTCTGATTTCATCTAAAGAGAAGTCTAAGTCATAGTAGTTATCTACTATATACTCTTTAATTTCTTCCTTACTCTTACCTTGTCTTGCCAAGTAAATTGCCACTGTAGTTGCTTCTGCTCCTTTAATTCCTTCTGGGTGATTATGAGTTATTTTAGTTACAGATTTGGATAATTGGATTGCTTCATCCACTGAATCTGCGACAAATCCACAAGCACTTACTCTCATAGCTGCTCCATTACCATAACTATTATATGGCTCAGGGTTCTCAGAGTAGATCCAGCTAAAGAATGAACCTCCGTATCCAGAGTTAGGGTAGAGGTGACCAATTTCCTGAAGAGTTGGAGCTAAAACTTCATCTAATTTTTTGATGTTTTTGTTACTATCTAAGATAGCTTTAGCAACAGCAATTGTCATTACTGTATCATCAGTAAATTTAGATTTATCTTGGAAAAGCTCAAATTCCTTAGTCTTGATGTTATTCCATTCATAAACAGAACCGACTATATCACCGATTATTGCTCCTATCATTTTCCTTCCTCCTGTACAATTATTAGAATCAACGCATCTTAAGATTAATCTATATAAGAGTAAAATATACCTAACACTTGTATTTTATCATATGTAATGTTTTTACGATAGCAATTATTCCAGTAATATGGTAAAGTAATAAGTAAAATAGAGCTGAGTAAGACTATATTGTTATGTCGACTTTAAATTTGGGAAATATATGATGATTTAGTAGAATTTGCAATATTTATTAGTCTCTGAGGTTATAATTTTATGGGAAAATTCCTTCATAATACAAACTTTAAGGAGTAGATTTGATGAGTACTATACAACACTGCATTTATAAAAGTCTAAGCAAAAGTAGTGAACTAATACATTATAAAGTTATTAGCAAAATAGAAGGTATATATCTTATATTTGGATTATTGGTACTAAGAAGAATGGAGTGTCTGTACATAGATTCTATTATTGAAGAATCTAACTCTGACAGATCAGAACTATACAAATATGGGGTCCTAAAGAATTTCTATTATAATGATTCATCTCTCTCAATTAAATCATTATCAACTGATATTAATAATATTGAATTAAATTTTGATAGTTACTTAAAGGGCTATCATCCAGAAGTTAGATACTTAGTAGGAGAATTAAACTTATCAACAACAATAAAAAATGCTAAACGAGAAAATAAGATTTTAAAGGATATATTTAATGAAATAGCAGATATAGACTTGTCCACTAATTCTATAAGTAGGTATTCAATGGATAATGTATTAAAGTTAGTTATTCATAAAATTGGCAATTATAGCTTAAATTTAATACCAGCTGATATTGCAGAATTAATTGCTAAGTTAACTCTTGAAAATATTGACGCTGCATATAGTAATAAGGAATCTATTATCATTAATGATGATTCCTTTGGGACAGGAGACTTATTAATTGGATTGTTAAATCAACTTAATTATCTAGGTTTTTCTGATGATAGAATAATAATTACAGGAATGGAGCCAAGTACTCTTAATTACTCCATTGGTTTATTGAGGATTATTTTATATGGATACGATACAAGTAGACTAATGATAAGGGATTGTATAACTAATTACAATAACAGCTGGGAGATGGGTCATACATACTCTGTTATGAAGCCTAAACAGCAATTTCCTAGCTGGATTAAGATTTTCAATAAAGAAGTGATAAGTGATAATAGGTTTAAAGCTGGAATACCTAAGGATCAGAACTCCTTTTATATGTATCTTCAGCATGTAATATCAACTTTGCCTACTAAAGATGAAATAAGAAGTAGGGCTTGTCTTTTATCTACACCTTATCCTCTACTAGAAAAGAAAGGAAATAGGAATAACAGTGTTGCAAATATAAGGAAATGGTTATTGGATAATGATTACCTTGAAGGAATTATAAAGCTTCCAGAAGGATTATTTTATGAATCTAGCATAGTATACTACATATGGATTATAGATAAAAACAAGAATCTAGAGGCTGATAGCAAGAGATATATAAAATTCTTGGATGCTTCAAGATGTTGTGAAAGAATTAGACCCAATATCTTCTCTAAAACAAATCAATTGGAGGAAGAGCATATTGAGGAAATTCTAAAGCTTTATACAAGCAAAGAAGAGAATACAAGTCTTAATAAGGTAGATATAAAAGATATTAGTCTAGAAGGAAGTTGGCTAAGTTATTTTAACTCAATAGATTAGGAGGAGTATAACATGGAAGGTAATACTAACCTAGAATTTTATGAACTTCTAAGAGATAGCTATAATAGTGCTAATTTTGAAGAATTAACTAAGTTCCTATCTGAGGATGTCATCTATGAATCCCAATGGGTAATAACACCATTAATTGGGAGAGATAATGTATCCAAACATTTAAAAGGAAAAGCAAAAACAATATTAGATCAAAACCACATTACAATAGCTAAAGTCGCAAAACTTATTCAGAATGATATAACCCGCGGTGCAAACTTGGCATATAATCCAAATGACTATTGTGTTGTAGTGGAACAAAGTGGCAACAGAGTTGTAATATTAATGAAAGTTGAAGATGAAAAAATAACAAGGATAGATTTGTGCATGCCACAGTTATTTAAGTACAAACTTGTTGTTTACCCTAATTATATGACTAAGAGAGAAGTACATAATTTTGGAATAGAAGTAGTTTATAATCAACTGATTAAAGAAGAATACAAAATTAAAAATGTAGATATTGAGTTAGGGAAGTATCCCCAGATAGTTGCTAGTAAGAATAATAGGAACTACATTATTGTTGTACATACTGAAATAGCACCATTCTTTGGCAAATTAGAGACTACTCTTAAACAAAAGATAGTAGAATATTCCAAGTCTATACAAGGGGTTCCATGTTTTGCAAGTGTAAGTATTGGTAGCAGAACAGAGGAAAACTTCAATAAGTCAATTGCAATTAGAGGAGATGGCTTCTATGCAAATTACCAAGGTTTAGAAATGTTAGGATAGTAGAGAAATCAAAAATGGTATGGTAGTTGAGGATGAGGATCTATATTAGGAGGTATGAGATGAAAAAAATTAGACATTTGATAATTGGATTCATTATTGGAGCTATAACTTTTAGTTTTATACCAGCAGTATCTGAATCTGTAAATGTACTTTTTAATAGCATCAATATTTCAATGAATGGCTCAACTGTTGCCAACTCAGGTGTAAGCTATAGTTTAAGTGATGGTACAAAAGTGCCTTATAGTATTCTTTATAAAGGAACTACATATCTTCCAATGAGAGAAATAGGAAGATTAACAGGCAAGGATATAACATGGGATAATGACACTAGAACAGCAGGTATAAATGATACAAATTATTATCCAACAGAAATCGATGAAGACGAAATAGTTAGTTATACAGACTATAAGGGCTTATTCTACTCAATTAATGGGGAAGGGTTCTATGATGTAAGGGGAGAAGTATCTGACATTATACTAAGAGATGGAGAGTTCTTCATTAGAATTAAGCCATTGCTTATGATATTAGATTGTGTAGAAGACAATTTTGAAATAATTCCATCTAGTAATCAATTTGTAGATGGAGAAATAATTCCTAAATTAAGCAATTATGTCGCTGGAACAGAAAGGATATATACTAGTGCTACTGAATCATATTATGTTTATAAGTTCTTTAGGAGAGATAATCCAATAAAGGTATATGAAATTGATTATACTAAAAATGATGACAATGTAATTCTGCATCAGTATGCAGGGTATGTAAAAGCTGACCATTTCTTAAATTTCTTTGGCGGAAATGAAAACTTTGAGGTTATTTTAGATGAATTTAACAAGTATATACTATTTAATATTAACCCAACTAATATGAAAGGAGATCAGTAATATGGAAATTCTTATTTTTTTTATAGTGGTAATTATTATTTTTAGCATCTATTCAACACAGCGTAAAAAGGATAAAGGTGACAAATATCAAATGCAAGATGTAAGCATGGAAAAAGAAAAAGTTGATACTTTGATCAAGAAAAATCAGGAGATAATAGATAAATTGCCAAATGAAAACAAGATTGTATTCTATAGGGGGGGTCATCCTGAAGTAGATAAACAACTATTTGATGCACATGTTTGGATTGAAAATGGCAAGTTGAACTTCCATCCTGTTGATATAAATAAAGATGTGGATACTTTTTCAGTTAATCTTGAGGATATTGTTTATTATGCGACAAAAGGTGAAATAAATAAACAAACTCTTGTAAGTGGAGGAGAGGTTAAAGGTGGAGGGAGTTCCATTACAGGAGCTGCAGTTGGGGGATTAGTAGCAGGACCAGTTGGTGCCGTAATTGGTAGCAGAAAGAAAGTTAAGGGAGATCCAATTAAAACTACAATAGTTACCGAGGATAGTAGACGAACTTTTATGAATTTCAGTCATCAAAGTTCTATGTATACAATGTACTTTGACTACTATTCATACAGTAAGTTTGTTGAGCTAATACCAAATAAATCATATGAATATTACAGTAAAGTAGGACAGTATACAAAAGTATTATCAGGAAATTCAAGTGATAATGTAACCAAAATGAAGGAATTAGTTAAATTAAGAGAGGAAGGATTAATTACAGAGGAAGAATTTCAGAACAAAAGAGCTAAAATCCTAAGTGGAATCTAGATAATATCTGACGAATTCAACTGGTAAAGATCCTTACTGGGTACACATTTTATTAAATTGCCCTGAGAAAAAGTATCGTTGACTTTTTAATTTAAATACAATCTCTATTGGAGGGATAAAATGAAATTTCTTAAGTCTTTATCTTCAGTTTTAAGTTATTATTTTGCATGGACCACAGTCTGGACATATAAGGATTGGGCTATAAGTCGCTATATATTTTCTCAGTATGAGGGTAGTACATACCAGTGGGCATTGGAAGCAAATGAGAGGAGTTTAATGTATGGAGTAGTATTTTTCTTACTATACCTATTGTTCTCTTATTTGCCAAACAAGAAGATTAGTTTATTACCATTGGGCATAACTTCTGTAGTATTAGGTGTATCTACAACATTTCAGTATATAGGTTTCTCCCATGAGGGATTGCAAACTTTAGGAACCATGATTGGAGTAGGATATCTATTACTAGGTCTATTCATTTCTGTTCCAATAGTATCAAAAAGGATTAGATTATCTAAAGCTCAAGGACAGAAGAATAAAAGCGAGGAACAACTTGTAAGTAATTATAATAAACTAGATGAAGAAATATCAGTTGAGAGTAGAAATAGTACTATTGATCAGGAGAAGACAACTTTCCAAAATCCCAATATCAAAGTCTCATATAGAAGGAACCTTACTCCTAAGATGAAATTGGTAATCATAGGAATATTATTTATAGTTGTAGCATCTTTTATCTTTTTTAACTTCTTATACTACCCACACAACGGATCCTGGGAAGCAGATTTTTATGGGAGGAAAGTAGTACTTAAGTTGGACAAAGGAGAAGGTGTAATAGGAATAAGTTATGACCCAGATCAAAAAGTTATACTTTATGATCCAAATAAAAGGGAAACTACAGTTGGGATAGATGGTAAGACAAATAATATCAGGGTCAATAAAGATGTCCTGGTAATAGAGATGTCTGGTGTCTACCTAAAGGGATTAGGATTATTAGATGATGACTTATACTTTAAGAAGAAATAGTTTAATCTAAACACAATTGCCTCTAGGTTAGAACTCTATTCATTGACAATCCAGGCCTTATAGGGTACAATAATCTTCGTGGACTGGTGCAACGCTGGTGCAGTAGGAATAATATTAGCAGGGATTAAGCAACACTAACTAAGATTTAGCACCCTATCATCAATTTTATCTTATTTTTACAATCGTGTAATTTTGAACATTTTAACACCAATTAACACAAAATAATACATCTTAATATCATGTACCCATAGCTCAGCTGGATAGAGTAACTGGCTACGAACCAGTAGGTCGGGGGTTCGAATCCCTCTGGGTACACCAAATAAAACCTTGTCTTTATAGATGAGGTTTTCTGACATTTTGATGTATATGCACAATCAAATAATAAAATACTACTAGGCTAATTTCAGAAAAATGTGAAAACTATATGGAAAAATATTGTATTTATTGTATAATTGAATTATAGTTTTCATTATAAAATTCGATTTTCAAGCACATTAGATTAACACATAGAAAAATTGGGAAATAATAGATAATTTCTTATATGGATTTAGATGCTATAATTAACCAAAACAGAATCTATAATTATTAGATCGATTTAAGTGTGGAGGCAATTCTATGGATCATGCTACTATTGAAAATTCAATAAATGTAATCAATGGAAATAAAGACAATGTACTTTCTTATTGGCTTAAGAAATCAATTACTCGCGCCAATAAGATTGATATTATTGTCTCTTTTATTATGGAATCAGGAGTTAAGATTTTAATAAATGACTTAAAAGATGCAATAGGTAGGGGAATAGAAATTAATATTCTAACAGGAAATTATCTTAATATAACACAACCACAAGCTTTATATTTAATTAGAGCTGAACTGGGTGAAAAAGTTAATCTAAGATTTTATAGTGATCATAGTAAGTCTTTTCATCCAAAGGCATACATATTTCAATATGATAATGGAGGAGAAGTTTATATTGGATCATCTAATATTTCAAGAGGCGCTTTAACTAATTCAGTAGAATGGAACTATAGATTATCAAAAGAGGGCAATGAAGAAGATTTTTTAGTTTTTCTAGAAAGCTTCAATGATCTTTGGAATAATCACTCTTATGATATAAACAATGAAGTATTAAAAAATTACTCAAGAACTTGGGTCAGACCCAATATATATAAATACGTCTTTGACGATGAAAAATATAATGTTAATAATATAGTTGAACCCAGAGGAGCTCAAATAGAGGCCTTATATGAGTTAAAGAAAACCAGAGAAGAAGGATTTGATAAAGCTTTGGTTATAGCTTCTACTGGTATTGGTAAAACATATCTTGCTGCATTTGATTCTAGAGATTTTAGTAGAGTTCTATTTGTTGCTCACAGGGAGGAAATAATTAAACAAGCCAGAGATAGTTTTAGTCTTATATCTCCTGAAAAAACAACAGGCTTATTTTTCTCTGATGAGAAGGAAGCAAATAGAGATAATTTATTTGCTTTGGTTAATACCATAGGAAAAGAGGAATATTTGAATGAGGATTACTTTAAGATTGACCAATTTGATTATATTGTAATTGATGAATTTCATCATGCTGCTGCCAATTCTTATAAAAGAGTATTAGATTATTTTAAACCAAAGTTTTTACTGGGCTTAACAGCCACTCCAGAGAGAATGGATAATAAAGATGTTTTTGAGCTATGCGATTATAATGTGGTCTACGAGTTAAGATTGAAAGAAGCAATCAATAGAGGAGAATTAGTTTCCTTTAACTACTATGGTATTCATGATAATACAGTGAATTATGATGAGATAGAGTTTAAATATGGTAGGTATAATGATCAAGAATTGGAAGTAGCATTACAGATACATAAAAGGGCAGATTTAATTATAAAAAATTACAACAAATATAAGTCTACTAGTGCTCTAGGATTTTGTTCATCGAAGGCTCATGCAGAGTATATGGCTAAATATTTCAATGAGAATGGCATTTCCTCAGTATCAGTATATAGCGGCGAACAAGGGGAATATACAGAAGAAAGAGATAGGGCTATTAGTCAACTAAAAAACAAAAAAATAAGAGTTATATTTTCAGTAGATATGTTTAATGAGGGACTTGATATTCCTAGTATAGACTTAGTAATGTTTTTAAGGCCTACACAATCTTCTACTATCTTTTTACAACAATTAGGAAGAGGTTTAAGGAAGAGTAAGGGTAAAGAAAAGTTAACAGTAATAGATTTCATCGGAAATTATAAAAAAGCAAATATAATACCATTTTTGCTAAGTGGTAAGATTTATTCAAAGAATGAAATAATAAGGGGTTCTGTGTTGGATTTTGAGTACCCAGAAGACTGCCATGTTGATTTTGACCTTACTGTAATAGATATTTTTAAAGAGTTATCCACTAGAGAAATCTCAATAGCTAATAGAATAAAACAAGAGTACTATAGAATTAAAGATATTGTTGGAAGGGTTCCAACTAGAACTGAATTATTTGTACATATGGAGGATGAAATCTATAGTCTGGCTAGAAGAAATACAAATAAAAATCCTCTAAGGAATTACTTAAAGTATTTGAGTGAAATAGGTGAATTAAACGATGAAGAAACTAAAATACTAAATTCACTTGCAGGTGACTTTATATCAATGATAGAGAAGACATCCATGTCTAAAACTTACAAAATGCCAATTTTATTAGCCTTTTATAATGAAGGAAGTTTTAAACTAGAAATTGATGAGGATGATGTTTACAAGAGCTTCAAAAAATTCTACTCCATTCCTACTAATGCAGTGGACATGCTAAGAGATT
Organism: uncultured Tissierellaceae bacterium; assembly: GCA_964575895.1. Lineage (GTDB taxonomy): Bacteria > Bacillota > Clostridia > Tissierellales > Tissierellaceae > Gudongella. The sequence goes on from CAZNTE010000014.1 coordinate 35,004, forward strand.
TATCCACTAAGGACTTTGTTTCATGGGAAAAAGAACAATATGTCAACTTAGCAAAGCGGAATCCAATTAAATTTTTAGTTCAAACTGAGAGTATCTATTTCTACATTAACGAAAAAGGTAATATGTGTATTAATAGAGATTTAGCAAGTCTTGAAAAAAACCGAATTTTTATTAATCACTTAAAGGATGTTATTACTTTTAGAACAAAAGAGTTTTATAAAAACAGATTAGAGAAAAATTAAATAGATATTGTCTAAAGGGGATGTAAGAATGAGTTGTATTTTCTGTGAACTAGAAAAGTCCAAAATAATACTTGAAAACGATAAATCAATTTCAATATTTGATGTGTATCCAGTCAGTAAAGGTCACATGTTAATAATACCTAAGAATCATATTGAAACTTACTTTGGTGCAAGTGAAGAAGTAAAAAGTTCTTTGTGGGAACTGGTTGAGAATTGCAAAAAGTATTTAGATAGAAAATTTAAACCAGATGGATATAACATTGGTATAAATTGCGGTGAAGCAGCTGGACAAACGGTGATGCATTTACACATACACTTAATACCTAGATATAAAGGGGATATAGAAAATCCTAGAGGTGGTGTTCGAGGAGTAATTCCAGAAAAAAGAATCTATTGAATCAATCATATGTGTTATTAAAACTTATATTGATATAGGTAATCTAAGAGAATAGATATTAAGAAACATAAAGTATTACTTGCTTCATGAAATATATTCAATAGCTATAACTGTAAGTTTGAGCTGTTAACACTTAAATAATCAAATAAAGGAGGGATTTTATGTCTGAGATAATGCATGTTTTACTTAAATATAATGATACTATCTACAATGTTGATACAATTGCTGAACATAAGAGTATTGAAAGCAAAGAGAATCAAGTGATATGGGGGATAATTAAGCCCAGTGAAACAAGTCCTGGTGTAGGATCAAGCAAAATTAATAAGATAAAGCAACAAATTTCTGATGGTAACTTAACTTATGTATTTTTTGCAACTGGTGGAAGAATAACTAATATTGGGCTGATTAAAGATATATTGAGTAATGAAGAGGTGTTTAGCAAGAAAAATTTAGTCCCAGAGTATTATCACAAGGACATTAATAGGTGTGTTTCAGGTTTGTTAATCGAAAAAATTGACAAAATAAACCCAAATATAATAAATGATTTACAAAGATATCAAAGTAATAGGGGAAACGTAGCATTGGGGAATCTAACTAATCCATTATATGTTTCATTTGCAGATGATGTGGATACTTCATTGAATTATTCTAATAATAATGTAGAAGATCATATCGAAGTTATAATTGAACAAACTGAGGATAATTTAAATAATAATTCAATAGTAAAAGAATTTAATAGCAACTTGATAAAAAGAACAGAAGAATATATGAGATCAAAAGGATTTATATTTCCCTATGAAGATTTATGCAATTATTACTTAAGCTTAAGAACAAAGCCTTTTGTAATATTAGCTGGTATTAGTGGTACTGGGAAGTCCAGATTGGTTGAAATTTTCAGTGAAGCAGTTGGTGCTACAGTAGAAAATGGCCAATTGTGTGTTATTAGTGTAAAACCTGATTGGAGCGATAATACAGAATTATTTGGATATAAGACAATAAATGAGAAATATGTTCCAGGAGAGTTGACATCATTTATTTATGAGGCATCTAAATATACTAATAAAGACAAGCCATTCTTTGTATGCTTAGATGAAATGAACTTAGCAAGAGTTGAACATTACTTCAGTGATTATCTTAGCTTACTTGAATCAAGAAAGAATGTAAATGGAGAGTTTAAAACTAATAAAATATTCCCAGATGAGTATTTCAATGGGGAGAGTAAGTATTCCGGACTTTCAATACCAGAAAACCTATATATAGTTGGTACAGTCAACATGGATGATACAACCTATTCGTTTAGTAAGAAGGTATTAGATAGAGCGAATACTATAGAATTTTCAGAAATTAGATTGGATATTATGGACTTCCCAGATAACTATATTGAGCCTAAGCTATTTAATAATAGTGTATTTAAGTCAAAATATTTATCAATTAAAGAAGCTCTGAAAGATGATAGAGAATTTGTTTTAGGTATAAATAAAAAGATAATTGATATTAATGAGATCCTAGCAGTTTATAATAGACATTTTGGCTATAGGATAAGGGATCAAATAGTATTTTACATGATTGAAAACAAGAATTTAGGATTGTTACATGAAGATGAAGCTTTTGATTATCAGATCATGCAGAAGATACTGCCTCAGATAGCTGGCAGTGATAATGGCATTAAGAAAATACTAGTAGAATTGTACAACTTTTGTAATCCTCAGAATAAGATACTGAGTGATATAAACTATTTAGATGAGGCTGAGACTAATATTGAAGATGCTGTTTACATGAAAAGTGCAAAAAAAATAGTAGCAATGTTAAGGGGTTTTTCTGATGGCTATGCTTCTTTCTGGTAAAAATTCCAAAATAATAGAAGTCAGTAATAGTAATTATTCAATAACTATTACTGGGGAGATTCTAAATGAGAGATATAGTGCATTACGAAATAATATGAACGTTTCAGCACACATATCTATCAAAACAATTAATTCAAATGAGTTTTTTCTAAAAACAATTACTGATTATGGAACTCTCGCTTATAATTACTCGAATATTATGTTGCCCTCTTTTTTTGAAGATGGTTCATATCAGTTGAATATTGAAGACAGAAAAGATTCCTATTTTGAAATATTTATGAATGGTGAGAGTATATCTGATAAAACAACAAAAATATCCAATGTAACTATGACACTTATTCAGTTTAATTCAGATGTAGGATTTACTACAATAGATATATTTAGAGATAAGAAGCTAGATATGTCCATAACAATTGAAGTTTTGCCTTTAAAAATGGATTATTTGAAAGATTATAAGGCAATAATTAATGAAATAAATGAAGAAGTTGCAAGTTTAGCATTCACTATTATAAATAGAACCACCATTAGTTCAGTAACGGTAGATACTCAAAGACAAACTAGCATAGAGTATTTAAGTATTTTAAAAGAAATCTCTAATGAGCTATTTAAACACCTAACATATATAGTGACACACATGAAACATAATATAAGAACTACTGAACGAGTAGTTCCTGATTATCAAGCAAGGAAGATTTCCTCCAGAACATTGTCATATTTAAGAAGAAATACTCACCATTTAAATGAGAATCCAAATGGATATATATTGATAAATGATAAGATATATTCTCCAACTAAGGTTATTGAAAAGAAAAAATATACAACCAATGATATATATGAGAATCAATTTGTTAAGTATATGATTCAATCAATAATTAGGAGATTAGATGGAATCAAAGCAATTCATATGAAGAATAGAGTTGGTGATACTAGGTATATTAACTTTATTGATGAAACAATTAACAACTTAAATACTTACCTTAATAAATATTTTAGGGGAATTAGTGATTTAAAAGGTAATAAAAGCATGAGTCTAGTATTTCAAATGGCACCAGGGTATAAGGAATTCTACTCGAAGTATTCACTACTTAGAAAAGGATTAACATTGGGGGAGGACTTATTTAGGATTTCACCAAAGAAAATCCATCAGTTATATGAAATGTGGTGCTTTATGAAGATCCACTCTATTTTAGTTGAATTGGGATATAATATAGAAGAATACGGGATTATTAAATCGAGTTATGATGGTATGCATTTATCTTTAATACAAAATGAAAGTGCTAAGATGACTTATACTAATAATACCAATAGACTAGAACTTTGGTATAACAAGTCATATTCATTACCAACAACTAATCAAAGACCTGATAATGTTTTATATATTAAACATATAGATGGGGAAAAAAGTGATAGAATTTATATCTTTGATGCTAAATATAGGGTGGAAGTAGACCCATTCAATTGTATAGGACCTAAAGATGAAGATATAAATGTAATGCACAGATATAGAGACGCAATAGTATCCAAATTAAGAGATAACTTTAGGTATAAATATGATACTTTTGGAGCATATGTAATGTTTCCATACAGTGATGAGAAGAGATTTATGGATCATAAGTATTATAGGAGTATAAAAGAGGTTAATGTAGGTGCATTTCCAATGTTACCAGGTAGTACAAACCTTATTAAGGAACATTTAAAAGAGATAATAAATCAGACTACAATAGAAGCAAATGTAGATAGAATTATGTTAGATGATTATGACGATTATTCTAAATATAAATATGAAAATGTTATGATTGTAAACGTCAAAGATAGAATCCATCTAGAGGCATACAAGAATAATAAGTTTTACCACATACCAGAGAAAAGACTTGGTAACGTTAAACTAGGTGTAGAATATCTTGCATTTTACCAATCTTTAAAATCTTTTGGAGAAGATGCTGGTATAAAGTTTTATGGGAAAATTAAAGATATATATAAATATAATAGATCAACCTGTGAAGAACTTCCTTTTAATAATAGGGATGAGATTTATTTACGGTTTGAGTTAGAAGATGTAAAACAAATAGTCAATATAAGTCCAATACAAGTTGGTGTCCAAATAATTGGATACACAACTCAGTATCTGCTTTTGAATGCTGAAAATATGCATGAACTGAAACTTAAAAGTCCATTAGAAGTGGCAGTATATAAAAAGCTTAAAAGTGCATCCCTTTCTAAAGGCATCAAAATCAAAAAATATAATAACACTTATATCTTAGGAGATAGTGTAGTAAAGGTAATAGATGACAATAAAATATTTGTTAATAATAGGTTAACTAGCTTGAAATATTTAGAAGACCTTTTACTTTAGGGCTTATAAGCAAATTTTGAATTTTTATAATCATGAAGTTTTAAGGAGTATGCCCTTAAATGGATATTTTCATTAGTAGTGATATAAATTTATTTTATCAACTAATCTGACGAGGTGATTCCTATGAATGAGAAAAGTATAGATGAGCAAATTATTGAATTTATTGAGGAAAGAGATTGGAAGAAGTTTCATTCTCCCAGGAACTTAGTAATAGCCATTGGGGCTGAGGTCGGAGAATTGATGGAATGCTTTCAATGGAAAAGTGATCAAGATATAGAAGTGCTAGTAGATAAAAATGACATAGAGGAAGTTAAAGATGAGATAGCAGATGTTTATACTTATCTAGTTAGTCTATGTCATAGCTTAAATATTGACCTTGAAGAATCGGTTAGAAATAAGTTAGAGAAGAACAAAGAGAAATATCCTATAAGTAAAAGCTTTGGAAATGCAAAAAAGTATACCAAGTTTTAGCTAAACTGATATCTAATAATAACTTGCTTAGAATATAAGAGGGGTGTGCTATTAAGTGGTCATAGGAAATGATTCTATAAAAGAGATAAGAGAAGAATTTCGGAAATATTTAGAAAAGGAATATTCTCATATAAAAAATAAGAATGTTATTCTAAGTGATGCTTTTTATCTACTAAGGCACAATATTGGAATAAGCTTTAGGGATGCATTAAGGGATGAAAGATCTTTGGAGTTGTGCAGGGAAAAGCTTGAGGATTATTTCAAGGATGTAAGAAGGATGAAGTCTCCAAAGAACAATTCATATACCTATATGGTCTCAATAAAAATATTAAAGGAATTTCTAGATATTAAATATGGAGGAGTACCAGAGGATGTAGCAACAAGCATGAACTCATCTATTAAAAAAGACTCGGATAGTTCTTTTAAGAAAAAGAAATCTATTAGTATGGAGAGTAAAATAATTCCTACACCTTGTGAAATTGAAGTAATAAAATACTTGAATAAATGGAATGACCTTGAGAATTATTCCCTACAGGAAAATGCACTGGAGAAGTTGTTTCATAAAACGTATCCTAATAATAGAGAGATAGAAGATGTTTTGATTAAGGTATCCACACTCAATGATTTTTATAGTACAAATATATTTTCGCCTTTCACCATTGCTAAACATATTATCAGGCTACAAATTGATGATCGTTTAGAATCAAATGATCTGAGTTTGGTTAATGATATAGCAAAAGTTAAAATGGATAGTGGGAATATAATAAATTTTTACTCTTTTGCTACAAAGTATTGTAGTCATCATAAACCTAATGATTATCCAATATATGACAGTTATGTAGATAAGATTCTTAGATATTTTAGGGATAAGGATAATTTCACTAACTTCAAGTCTAGTGACTTAAAAGAGTTCTCTAAATTTAAGAAGATATTGATTGAGTTTAGGACTTTCTATGGACTAGAGGAATATTCGCTTAAGGAGATAGATAAATATTTATGGCAACTTGGAAAAGAGAAGTTCCCAAGAAAGTTCTAATTAGTAAGCAATAGGTATTATTAGGATCAAAAAATATCATATTCTAGTAGGGGGAGTATAAATGCTTAATGAATTTGAGAAGATTGAAAAAGCAAAAATTATTCTTAAGAAAATAGCTGATGGGACCAATCCAATTAATGGTGAGGCTATAGAGGGAGATATTTTACTCAATGACCCTAGGATAATTAGATGCTTATATTTTGTCACAGAAGTTCTAGATAATGTAATTAAAGGTGAGTATACTAATAGAAAGGCAAATGATTTTATTATAACAGAAGAAGAGAAAGCCAAAGTTACATTCACTGAGGGTAATATTGGAGTAAATGAGATAGCTAAGTGTATAAACCAACAATTGCATCCTCTAGTCAGTAAGAAAACCAGTGGGTATTCAATTAATAGTGGTCTAAAACGAATGGGAATCCTATCTGAAGCAATAAATGAGGAAGGCAAGAAAAGAACTACAATCAATGATAAGTCCCATTTTTATGGTTTTCACTTGGAGAAGAGAAACTTTAATGGGTTAGAATATGAAATAGTTGTAATAGATGATAAAGGGAAACAATTTATCTTAGATAATATTGAAGACATAGTGAAGCAACAATAGCAATTGTTAACTAGATGAGAAGCCAAGATTCTTTTGAGTTGAAGCTATGCATATGATGAAGTACCTTGTTTAGCTATTTTGATTGATATTATTAGATAATTAGGTTGCTTTATTTGCAAACATAGGTAAAAAAACATAAATATTACACGCGTAATATCGACGTAGGTGAAAACATGCTATATAATACCTATATAATGGAGGTGTAAGTAATGAGCCATAATAAATTACCTATGTTGCCACCCAATATTGAACTTGAAACCAAAGAAGTTTTAAAGCAACTTGCAAAAGCAAATCGCTCCTTGGCTGAATTAAAAGGTTATTCAGATATAATTCCTAATAAGAACATATTGATAAATGCTGTTACTATAAAGGAAGCTAAGGACAGCTCTGAAATAGAAAACATAATAACAACTCATGATGATCTTTACAAGGCAATTAGTAATGCAAGTGGTGCAAGTGCTGAGGCAAAGGAAGTTGTAAACTACAGGACTGCATTATGGAAAGGATATGAGTTGGTTAAGAATAGTAATATGCTTACAACAAATATGATTATTGAGATACAGAGTATTATTGAATATAATAATGCTGGAATAAGAAAACTACCAGGTACTGTTCTTCGAAATGAGAGAACAGGAGATATTGTATATACTCCACCAGCAGGTGAAGATGAGATAATCAAACTTTTAAACAATCTTGAAGAATACATTAATTATGATTACAGTGATCTTGACCCTTTGATTAAGCTAGCAGTTATCCACTATCAATTTGAAAACATTCATCCATTTTACCATGGGAATGGTAGAACTGGTAGAATTATAAATGTACTTTATTTAGTTCTAAAGAAATTAATTGATAGTCCTATTCTTTACTTAAGTAGCTATATTATTAGAAATAAGGCTGGATACTATAGACTTCTGCAGGAAGTTAGAACCCATGATAATTGGGAGGATTGGATAATATATATACTTAAGGGTATCGAAGAAACAGCAGAAGAGACATTGAGTTTGGTTAAGAGGAGTAATAGGGAAGTAGAAAGTATGAGTGCAGAGATAAAAGAAAGACTACCCAAATTATACTCAAAGGAGTTAATTGAACTATTATTCTACGAGTTTTACACTAAAATAGTATATATTGAAAATGGATTATCTGTAACAAGAAAAACAGCTGCTAATTATCTATCCACTTTAGAGGAGGAGGGTTTTCTTACTTCAGAGAGGATAGGTAAGGAGAGAATTTACCAGAATAAAAGATTGTATGACCTAGTAAAGTACGATTAATAGTAGTTGTTAGGAATCAAATTAGGAGAGATAGAATGAAGTCTATTGCCTTTATTGATGCAGAGATAAATCCAAATAATAAGAAGATAATAGACATTGGTAGTATCAGGAGTGATGGGGCTACCTTTCATTCCAATGCCATAGCTGACTTTATTAAGTATCTGGATGGGGTTGAATATGTCTGTGGTCACAATATTATAGATCATGATTTAAGATACCTTAAGCATGTCACTGATTCAACTAAGATAGACTTATCATTATCCATAGACACCTTATATCTTTCTCCCTTGTTATTTCCCACCAACCCCTATCATGCCTTGGTTAAGGATGATAAGTTACAGACTGATGATATTAATAACCCCTTAAATGATTCCATGAAATCAAGGGATTTATTCAATGATGAGATAAATGCTTTTAATAATCTGGATAATCACATGAAGGGGATATTGTATTCCCTATTAAAGGATAGTCCAGGATTTAGTGGATTCTTTAAGTACATAGATTATAAGTTTCATGATAGTGATGTAAGAAATACTATAAAACTAAAGTTTTCTTTAAGTATTTGTGGAAATTGTGATTTAGAAAAATTAATAGTAGACCACCCCATAGAATTATCATATTCCTTGGCACTTATAAATGCCAATAATAGCTACTCAATAACTCCACCATGGGTCCTAAAGAGGTTCCCAGTGGTTGAAAGAGTAATGTATCTCTTAAGAAGCAATAGATGCTTAAGTGGGTGTAAATATTGTAATGAGTCTCTTAATTCCTTTAAGGGACTAAAATCATTTTTTGGATATGATTCCTTTAGAACTTATGGAGGAGAACCCTTACAGGAGAAAGCAGTTGAAGCAGCAATTGACAATAAGTCCCTTTTGGCAGTATTTCCAACAGGTGGTGGAAAATCCCTGACCTTTCAACTGCCAGCCCTTATGAATGGTATAACATCTAAGGGACTTACAGTAGTAATATCTCCATTACAGTCCCTCATGAAGGATCAGGTGGATAACTTGGAGAAAAATACTATTACTACAGCTGTAACAATAAATGGAATGCTAGATCCCATAGAAAGAAGAAAGGCCTTTGAAAGAGTTGCAGATGGGAGGGCTACATTACTATACATATCTCCTGAGTCCTTAAGATCAAAGACCATTGAACACCTTCTATTGGGAAGAAATGTAGTAAGATTTGTCATAGATGAAGCCCATTGCTTCTCAGCCTGGGGACAGGATTTTAGGGTGGATTACTTATATATAGGTGAATTCATAAAGAACCTTCAGGATAAGAAGAATTTAAAGGAAAGTATACCAGTATCATGTTTTACTGCCACGGCAAAACAAAAGGTCATAGAGGATATAGTTGAATATTTTAAGGATAAATTATCTCTAGATCTAGAGGTGTATACTTCTAAGGCTTCAAGGACAAATTTAAATTACAAGGTTTTTGAGAGAAAATCAGATGTGGAGAAATATAGTGAGGTAAGAAGACTACTTGAAGAGAAGAAATGTCCTACAATCATCTATGTATCAAGAACTAGAAGAGCATATGATATAGCTGAAAGACTTACGGCAGATGGTTATCCTGCTAGACCCTTTCATGGGAAAATGGATAAACAGGAAAAGATTGAGAATCAAGATGCTTTTATAGATGGAGATGTGGACATTATTGTTGCAACATCTGCCTTTGGGATGGGAGTTGATAAGAAGGATGTTGGTATGGTAATACATTATGAGATTTCAGACTCATTGGAAAACTATATTCAGGAAGCAGGAAGAGCAGGTAGGGATGAAAATATCAGCGCTGACTGTTATGTGTTATTCAATGATGAAGATTTGAATAAGCACTTTCTTCTACTTAATCAAACCAAGATGAGTATCAAGGAAATCCAGCAGGTTTGGAAAGCCATTAAGGATCTTACCCGGTTCAAATCTAAGGTGTCCCAGTCTGCTCTAGAGATAGCAAGAAGGGCAGGGTGGGATGATAATATATCTGATATTGATATGAGGGTAAATACAGCAATATCAGCCCTTGAAGAGGCAGGATATCTAAAAAGGGGTCAGAATCAACCTAGGATTTATGCTGATAGTATTCTAGCAAAAAATGCTCAAGAAGCCATTGATAGTATCAATGAATCCGGGAAGTTGGATGAAAAACAAAAAGTACAGGCTACCAGAATTATGAAGAAATTAATAGCTGCAAAAAGCAGAAAGGTGTCTGTAGATGAGATACCAGAGTCCAGGGTGGATCATATTTCTGATCATCTAGGTATTCCAAAAGAAGATGTCATAAGGATTGTAAATATTCTTAGAGAAGATAAATTATTAGCTGATACCAAGGATATGAGAGCCTATATAAAGACCAGTGACAACATTAATACATCTTTGACTATCTTAAAGAATTACTGGGAAGTTGAAAAGTTTTTATTAAGTAGAATAAGTGGGATAGAAAGAGAATACAATTTAAAATTACTAAATGAAGAGGCAGAAGAGTCTAATCATGAAAATATATCAATAAACAAACTTAAGACCATTATTAACTTCTGGTCTATTCAGAATTTAATCAAGTCAGCAAGAATCAATGATTACAAGGACAGTGTAAAGTTATTAAGATTACTTAATAAACAAGAGATGGAGGATGAAATCCTCAATCGATTTGATCTTACCAAATTTATAGTGGAATATCTATTTGCCAGAGCAAAGAAAACCAAGGACAATGATATGGTTGAATTTTCAATAGTGGAACTAAAGGAAGCCTATGAAAAAGAGATAACCTTGTTTAAAAGAAAGTTAATAACCCTTGAAGATATTGAAAACGCCTTATATTATCTTTCCAAAATTGAAGCATTAAAAATCGATGGAGGATTTCTGGTGGTCTATAACCCTATGGACATTGAAAGATTAGAGGAAGATCTAAGAAAGAGATACAAGGCTGAAGACTATAAGAAGTTAAAGAAATATTATGATAATCGCATGGAGCAGATTCACATAGTAGGGGAATATGCAAAAAAGGTCATTAGTGATTACAAGGAAGCCTTGGAATTTGTAGATGATTATTTCCAGCTGAATTACAAGACCTTTCTAGATAAGTACTTTAAAGGCAGTAAGCAAGATGAGTTAAAGCGAAATATTACACCTAAGAAGTTTGATGAGTTATTTGGACAGCTTTCCCCTGCACAACTTAATATAATAAAGGACAATGAATCCAAGTATATTGTAGTTGCAGCTGGACCAGGTAGTGGCAAAACAAGAGTGTTGGTCCATAAACTTGCTTCCTTGATGTTAATGGAGGATGTGAAGCATGAACAACTATTGATGCTCACTTTTTCTAGAGCCGCATCCACAGAGTTTAAGAAACGATTAATTAAACTTATAGGAAATGCTGCAAACTTTATAGAGATAAAGACCTTTCATTCATATTGCTTTGATCTATTGGGTAGATTGGGAACACTTGAAAAGTCAGATAAAATTATAGCTGATACCATAGATAGGATTAAATCAGGGGATGTGGAAAGGAGCAAAATTACTAAAACTGTACTAGTAATTGATGAAGCCCAGGATATAGATAGTGATGAGTTTAGATTGATCAATACTTTAATTGAGAACAATGATGATTTGAGAATAATTGCTGTAGGGGATGATGATCAAAACATATATGAATTTAGAGGAGCCAGTTCAAAGTACTTAGAAGAACTTTTAGAAAAACAGGAGTCTAAAAAGATAGAGCTAGTGGAAAATTATAGAAGTAAGAATAATCTAGTAAAGTTTACTAATTACTATGGAGCTAAGATATCTAATAGACTTAAGAAGATACCAATATTCTCTGCTCAAGCTACTAATGGAAATATTAGAATCCATAAGTACATGACCACTAATCTAATTACACCACTTGTTAGTGATATTTTAAATACTGTTATTGAGGGTTCAACTTGTATACTGACAAGGACTAATGATGAAGCATTGCAGATAACTGGGATGTTAATTAAAAACAAAGTGCATGCAAAACTCATTCAGTCAAATGACGGCTTCTCCTTATATAATCTATTGGAAGTGAGATTCTTCCTGCATCAACTTAAATTAAAGGAAGGAGTTCACTTGATAAGTGATGATATCTGGACTGAAGCAAGAAGGCTATTAGCTCTTAAATATCAGAGGAGTTCTAACCTTCCATTAGTACTTAATATGTTGGATGATTTTGAGAATACTAATTCCAAATACAAGTATAAATCTGATTTAGAAGTATTTATTAGAGAATCAAAGTTGGAAGATTTTTTAGGAGAGCAAAAGGATACTATCTTTGTATCTACCATTCACAAAGCAAAGGGCAGAGAGTTTGAAAACATTATATTAATGTTAAATGGATTTTCTCCTAGTACAGATGAGGAAATAAGACAACTTTATGTTGGGATGACAAGAGCTAAAGATAACCTAGTAATTCATACCAATAGCAATTACTTTGATAATATTGATCTTGAGGGTTTAAGTAGAAAGTATGATAGAAGAATATATGATAATCCTAGCAATTTAGTTATACAACTTACCCATAAAGATATTTACTTGGATTACTTTTATTCACGGCAGAGGGAAATTCTTAATATAGTAAGTGGCGATATTTTGCATCCCACTGAAGATGGGTGCCTAAATAGTGAGGGACAAGAGGTCTTAAAATACTCTAAGTCCATGATTAATCAAATTGATGAACTATCCAAAAAAGGATATTTTATGGTAGAATCAAAAGTAAGATTTGTAATATTTTGGCAAAAAGAAGATAGTGATAGAGAGATTAAGATAATATTACCTGAGCTGAGTTTTGAGAAGATGAATTAAATGTTAATTCAACCAAACTCTACCTATTTCAGATGCTTACTATTATGAAGTGCAAGGAATTTTTTCAAGAGATGAAATATATCACATAATATTTAAAATGAAGATTTTAAAATTGATAATTGAATCCTATTAATCTATTTGAAAGAAGTCTTTAAGTATTACTATAAGTTAAGATATTATAGGACAGCAACAGATCATGTTAAGAATAAACACATAGAAAGTATAGAAAAGAAAATAAACTGATTTAGTTAAACATTGTTTGTGTAAGATGGATGTTGAGGTATTTCTAAGATTTAAGGAGGAGGTAGGCAATGAATACAATAATTAAAAATGTTCTTCATTCTACTTATGGTAGGGTCAATGTTATGCTGGAAGGAGATAAGATTAAGACTATTTCTTCAGATGATGTACTTAATTTAGAGCAAGATTATGATTACATTGATGGAGAAAATTATGTTATGTTCCCAAGTTTTGTAGATGGGCATGCACACATTGATAAAACAGTATATGGATTGGACTGGTTTTGTAATGATGTTGGATATGAACGAATTGATAGGATAGTTAATGAGAGAAATCAAAGGGCTAAGATCAACTTCAACTATTTCGAGCAAGCTTCAAGATACATTGAATTATCTCTTAAGTTTGGAGTTCTTCATATGCGTAGCCATGTTGACATTGATACTCAGCATAAGTTAAAGGGCTTGGGGCAAGTATTAGAAGCAAGAGAGAAATATAAGGACTTATTTGACTTACAGATTGTTGCTTTCCCTCAAAGTGGATTGATGGTACGTCCAGGGACATATGAGTTGATGGATGAAGCACTTAGTATGGGTGCTGATGTGGTAGGAGGAATCGATCCAGCTTGGATTGATAGAGACCCAAAGGGAAGTATAGATGCAATATTTAAACTTGCTGAAAAACACAATAAGCCTATAGATATACATATACACGAAGCTGCTGAATTAGGCGCTTTTGATCTTGAATTAATTATAGAAAAAACTGTAGCAATGGGGATGCAGGGAAGAGTATCCATTAGTCATGCTTTTTGCTTAGGAATGCCAAATCAGAAGGTGACCCAAGTCTTAAAAGAGAAGATTAAAGAGGCTAATATTAATATTATTAACTGTTATCAAGCATATCTACCTGCTGTACCACCATTAAAAGAATTAATGGATATGGGGATAAATATTGCTGGTGGAAATGATGACATGCGTGATATGTGGACCCCTTATGGAACGGGTGATATATTAGAAAGGATGCAACTTATTTCTATGAAGAATGGTTTTAGAAAGGATTCTGATTTGGAATTATCCATGACAGCTTGTACTTACAATGGATCAAAAGTATTTGGGTTAGAGAATTACGGTATAGTTGAAGGAAATACTGCAAACTTTGTATTAGTAAAAGGAAGAACAATATCTGAGTGTATAGTAACATGTCCAGATGATCGAATTGTATTTAGAAATGGTAAAGTAATTTCAAGAAATGGAGTGAACATGTTTTAAGATTATTTGAGCTAGTACATTTTCTAAGATGGAGGTTAAGGTAGAAGGGTATCCTATATGGATACTGTATTATCATAAGAAATTCCTAGTAACTATGGTAGGCATTGTACTAGCTCTATTTATATAAATCACTGTATAAAACAATTAATAATGTAAGTATATGATAAAATCATTCGATCCTGATTTGAAATATTGGTTCCGAGGAGGTAATGTTTTGCCACTGGAAATTATACGCAATGATTTAACAAAGGTTGAAGTTGATGTAATTGTTAATCCCACTGATCCCTTTCTATCTGGTAGTGGAGGAGTGGATAGAGAAATACACATGGCTGCTGGTTCTGAATTAGTCAAAGAGTGTGAAGCATTAGGTGGATTAGAATTTGGTCAAGCTAAAATAACCAAAGGATACATGTTGCCTGCCAAACATATAATCCATACAGCAGGCCCCATCTGGAAGGATGGGAAAAGTGGTGAAGAGGAGATTCTAGCTAATTGTTATAGGAACTCCCTAGATTTAGCTAAGGAACATAGTCTTGAAAGTGTAGCTATTCCCTTAATATCATCTGGTTCATTCGGTTATCCAAAGGATAAAGCACTAAAAACTGCCATAGCGGAAATAGGTAGTTTTCTCTTAGAAACCGATATGACAGTTTACTTAGTTGTGTATGATAAGACTGCATTTTCTCTCTCAGAGAAGCTATTTACATCCATAAAAGAATATATTGATGATAAGTATGTTGATAGTAGAATAATACATACAACAAAGCCTAACGACATATACTATCAACTTAAGAGGACTACTATTGAATCAGCTGATAGTTCCATATATGAAGAGCCAAAACCTAAAAGGAAAAGAAAATTAGATGATCTAGTTAATAACCTGGATGATACTTTCTCACAAATGCTAATTAGATTAATAGATGAAAGAGGAATGAAAGATACTAATGTATATAAGAGAGCAAATATAGATAGACGGCTATTTTCTAGAATAAAAAATGATAAAGATTACACACCTAGTAAATCAACAGTCCTTGCTTTTGCAATTGCATTAGAGTTAAACCTAGATGAAACTAAGGACTTACTTAAGAGTGCAGGCTATTCACTATCAAGAAGTAGAATATTTGACATAATAATTGAATATTTTATCCTTGAGGAGAACTATGATATTTTTGAAATAAATGGAGTCCTATTCGAGTTTGAACAAAAAACTCTAGGAGTATAAATTTGTCGCATGCCATGCGACCTTTCTTTTTCTAAAAAGTGATATTCTTATGTTAATAAAAGAAAGAGAGGATATGGCAATGAAAAAAGGATTAACAGAATTAGTATTTATTCTTGATAGGAGCGGGTCTATGAGTGGTTTAGAGAGTGATACCATAGGTGGATATAACTCCATGCTAAAGAAGCAGAAAGAGGAACCAGGAGAAGCGATCATTACTACTGTATTATTTGATGACAGATACGAATTACTACATGATAGGTGTAGTCTTAAAGGTGTCCTACCCATAAGTGAGAAAGAGTATTATGTTAGGGGAACAACTGCACTTTTGGATGCCATAGGACATACAATAAATAAGATTAAAAATGCCCAGAAGTATACAGCTAAGGAAGAAAGAGCAGAAAATGTTATGTTTGTAATAACCACAGATGGAATGGAAAATGCCAGTAGAGAGTTTACCTATGATATGATTCGAAGCATGATAGAGCATGAAAAGGAAAAATATGGTTGGGAGTTTATCTTCCTAGGAGCAAATATTGATGCAATCAGGACAGCGGAAAGATTTGGCATTGATAAGGATAGAGCTACCAACTACAATGCAGATAGTGAGGGAACTCAACTTAATTATGAAGTAATTAGTGAGACAATAAGTGTTATGAGATCAAACAAAGAAATATCCAAGGATTGGAAAAAGAAAATTGATGATGACTATAAAAAGAGAGGGGAAAGGAGATCAAAATGATTGGAGCTATTATTGGCGATATAGTTGGATCAGTTTATGAATGGAAAAATATTAAGACAAAGGATTTTCCCTTGTTTAGTCCCTTAAATTTCTTTACCGATGATACTGTAATGACCATAGCTGTTGCTGAAGCCCTGTTAAATGGTGGAACTGAGAAAGATTTTGTTAAGTCCATGAAAAAATATGGAGAAGAATACCCTGATGCAGGCTATGGTGGGAATTTTATAAATTGGATATTTTCTGATGAAACACAAGCCTATAATAGTTGGGGTAATGGATCAGCCATGAGAGTATCGCCTGTCGCCTGGTATTTTGATACCTTAAGTGATGTTGAGTACTATGCAAAGATAAGTGCAGCTGTTACCCATGATCATCCAGAGGGAATAAAGGGAGCACAGGCTACAGCTGCAGCAATATTTCTTGCCCGTACTGGAAAATCCAAGGATGAGATTAAAAAGTATATTGAAAGCACCTATCATTATGATTTAAATAGAAGTCTTGATGAAATTAGACCAACATATTCTTTTGATGTTAGTTGTCAGGAGACAGTTCCAGAAGCCATAACTGCAATTTTAGAAAGTAGTGACTTTGAAGATGCCATAAGGAATGCAATTTCTCTTGGTGGAGATAGTGATACACTAGCAGCTATAACTGGTAGTATAGCGGAAGGGGCATATATTGTACCTGATAGCATAAAAAAGAAAGCTATTGCGATATTGGATGAACCTTTAAGTAAAATATACTATGATTTTATGGAAAAGAGTTATTTAAGAATAATTCTCTAATTATAATTTTTATTATGATCGATAGAAATAGAAAGCTCACAAGTTAGAATAATTTAACCATAAACTATACTAACAGGTGAGCTTTAATATATCATACTATCGTTCTATAGAGATATAGCCTATATATTACAGATCTAGAAGTCTATAAATTTTTAGAGCCAATTGATATTTTAAGAGTTCATTTGAATCCTTAAGATCTGCATTTAGAATTTCTGATATTCTTTCAATTCTATAGAGCACTGTATTTCTATGAGTGAAGAGACTCCTTGAAGTTTTAGATATGTTAAGATTATTTTCTATCCAGGATTCAAGTGTATTAAGTAGGTCAGCCTCATTTTTAATATCATATTTATACAGTTCTCCAAGGGTATTTTCAAAGTACCTTCTCATACTTATATTATCGATATTTTCCTCCAAGAAATTATGAACTACAAAGTCATCAAAGTGACAAACTTTTTTCAGGGAGGGGGATTTATTTATTAATCTTAAAGATTCCGAAGCTTGGTTAAAGTAGTGATTGATTCCCATTATATTCTTAGCGACACCACCAATACCGCAGTGAACCATTAGTCCTCCTAAACTCTCCTCTGTTTTCTGAACTATATCTAAACAGATATCCTTGAAATTTTGATTTCTACTATCAAATGAATCGGATTTAAAGCCTAACAATACAATTATTCTCCCATGGATACTTAAACCATGTATAGTATAGGGCTTGTCATTACCATAATTATCAATAAAATATAGAAATTTTTGTACCTTTTTATCTTCAAATCTCTTCTTCTCTATCATATCTAAGTCTTCATTTCCAAAGAAATTCAAGGAGAAAACAATAGGAACATAGGATAGGTTAATGTTAATTCTATGTATATCACATAGATACTTTAGATTTTCATAATCCGTAATTCTACCCATAAGTAGTTCATCAAGGAAGTCTCTTCTTATTCTATTTTTGGTTCTTTCAATTTCATTGTTTCTTATTCTCTCAAGGGCAAAGGTCATAGTGCTATGTTCAATGGCAATATAGTCTATGTCTGAAAGCTCTTTTACTGTATTAAACACAAGAATATATCCATAGTGAAAATTCTGTATTAACACAGGTGTAATTACAATATTTATGGGGTTTTCATCTAAACTTATTTTTCTAACCAATGGTTTTTGTAATTGTTCAAAGTCTGGAGGCAGCGAGCTGAAAAAATCAGAGTTAAGTATCTCATTTGAAGAATCATGATGAATATATTTATATAAAGGATATGAATTATCTTTAACATCTGTCCAGTTTATTATATTAAAAAATTTATCCAATATTATTACGGGGTTTGAAATCATTTGAGCTAATACACTGGAAATTTTAGAAACTCCACCACCTTTAAGGGAAATATCGAAAAAAACCTTATGAATCTCCAGGGATTTCTTGTTAAGGGTGTCAAAGTTATCAGAAATTTCTTCTCTAATAATATTAGCTATCTTTGAAAAGGGCATACCGTAAGGAAGTTCAATAACTGGGAGGTTAAGTTCATCAGCTAGAATTATAATGTTCTGAGGAATTTTACCCAAGTATCTTTTAGGTTTAATGCAAAGAGCAGGACAATTGATGCTTCTTAATTGCCTTACAACTTGATTTTGAATCTCAATGCTGTCCTTAAAAAAATAACCAGATGTCAATAGAAGTTCACCTGGAGAAAACCAATCAAGAGCATCAGGATTATCCATTATATTAACACTGGATATGATATTATCAATACCCTTTGAACCAGATATTATCTTTAAGTCATGAAAATCAGGGATTTCTAGGAATTGACGTACAGTTAGCATACTTTCACCTCGTTTATTATTTGCTATACACATATTATCATACTTACAATTCGATTTATATATTTTAACCAAAGAAAACTACAGATAATTATACAATATGTCCAAAGAGATTGTTAGACTAATATATTAATATAGGAAATAAAGAAACAACTTATATATTCTGTACTAAAAGATTACGTTTTCATTACTAAATTCGGCGAAAGGAGGTCATGAATAATTTTCATATTTTGAGGGATATATTATTGGCTTTAAATGTATTGACTGGAGTTTGTGTGTAGTAATTTAAACTAAGTAGAAAGTAATTTTAAATAATATTAATACTAGTACACATATGTTTTCAGTTAATATATACTCACACTAATGGATGATCAGAGGATGTTTAAAAGTTATTGATGACGAAGGAAAAATCATGAAGTTAAGCAAGATAGAACTAATATAGGGAGGGTTATTATGTTAGAGGTTTTTAATTCATTTTTAGTTTTCGGAGTATTACTTATTGTAGGGGTTGTAATCAGAGGACTATTACCACCAATCCAGAAAGTATTATTGCCTGCCAGTTTAATAGGTGGGATCATAGGCCTTGTCCTTGGCCCTCAACTACTTGGAATTATAGATATTCCAACTGTATTCTCAGAGGTTCCCAGCATAGGAATGAGAATAATAATGGCATGTGTACCTATGGGAATAACTGTTACAGCTAAGAGAATATATCAGCATCTAGATTTTACTTTTGCTAATATGACAGTATTTGGATTTCAGATGATATTTGGATTGCTATTGGGAGCAGTACTAATAAAGTTTTGGCCAAGCTTACCAGAAGGATGGGGATTGATGGGTAATGCAGCATACTTTGGTTCTCATGGAAGTGTTCCTGTTGTATCTGATGTTATTGATAAGACCGGTGAGTATGGAGCACAGAGTATAGGAATGGTTATGGCTACCATAGGAATCCTGTTCGCCATGATACCAGGCATGGCAATAGCAAATTATGGCGCTCGTAAAGGTTTAACTAAATTTACAACTGATGTTACTAAACAACCACTTTACTTCTTCCGAGGAACTTTACCAGAGGAGAAACAAGATTCCATTGGCAAGATAAAAGTGAATCCAACTAATGTTACAGCCATAGCTCTACAGTTTGGAATTTTAGCAGTAAGTATTAGGTTTGGTGAAATCATATTCAAGACATTGGCAAATATTGTACCTTTCCTAGGAAATGTAAGTCCTATGTTGTGGGGTTTAGTTGGTGGATTGATCTTATGGCCAGTAATGATGAAATTGAAATTAGATGATTATGTTGATAAAGGTACAATAAATCAGATTAGTAACTTTACCTTGGAAGTAGTAATTTTAGCAGCATTTACTACCATAAGATTAGATATAGTTAGCCAATTAATTGTTCCTCTTTTAATTCACGGGATAGTGATTTTATCTGCTTCAGCAGTATTCATATTTGCATGGATGAGATACTTAGGTCATGATCAGTGGTTTGAGAAAAGTTTGATGTTGTTTGGAATGACCAGTGGTTCTAATGCTCAAGGACTTTCATTGGTTCGAGCTATTGATCCTGAAAACAAATCAGTGATATATGAGGCTTTAGGAGTGTATAATGCTGTATTCTTCTGGAATTTTATAGTATTACCATTTGCAGCCTCAATTGTCCTATATAACAGAACACCAATTTACATTATTGGAGCAGGATTAATGTTAACTTCTATTTTAGGAACCATCCTATTTTCAAGAGATAAGAAAGCTAATAACAACTAAATATGAATCAGTAATCAGCCACCATAATTTTAATAAATAAAAATCAGAATAAGCTATTTTAGTTTAAGTTAATAGAGGTTTGACTTTCTGGTTCTAGAGGAACTAGGAAGTCAAACTGTTAATATAATCTGTAAAATAAATCATAAATACTACAAATAGGAGTTGATATTGTGTCATTTGAGAGATATGAAAAATTATTGAAGGGTTTTGAACCTACATTTGAATTTATTGCACCAAAAGCAATACCTGAAGCAGAGTACAAAGAAAGAATTGCACATATTAGAAGAGAAGCAATAAGAGCAGAACTAGATGTAACATTGGTTAATGCAAATGGTGTATTAAATTACCATACAACAAATAAGTTCCTAAGGTATGCATGTGATTGGAACCGTGAAGGAATATTAATTATCCCATCAGATGAAGATAAGGGATTACAATTATTTTCCTTCTATACACAAGCAGTTATTCTACCTCCTTCATGGGGAGAGGCTGTGGGTGTAGAAAGATTATATCAAGTGGGAGCTCTTGGAAGAGAGTACTCTGGTAGACCAGCAACATCTGCTGATAAGCTTATTGAAGGAGTGACAAGAGCATTAACAGACTTAGGTTATAAGTCAGCTAATATAGGAATTATTGGAGATAATTCTTCTGCTAGACACTGGAATGCACTAAGAGAAGCATTACCAAAATCTAGATTTACAGATATAACCCATGTAATTATGGAAATGCAGAAAACAAGATCTAAAAATGAAATTGATCAAATCAGAGCATCAGCGCAATTAATGGATATTGGTTTTCAGGCAGCTGTACATGCATGCAAGCTTGGGGTAACAGATAATGAACTTTATGCAGCATTTACCTATGCTCAATTAGCTAGAGGAGGAGAAAATGCTGATGGGTATCAGATAGGAGTTAACAAGTGGGGAACACACATAGGTAAAGCATATGGTCATGTTATAGTTCCTGGAGACTTAATAAATTTTTATGTATCAGGTATATCATATAGAGGATATACGGCTCAGATGGCAAGGATGATAGCAGTTGGAGAAGTGACTAAAAAACAAAATGAAGTTTTAGAAATCTGTACTGAATCATTAAGAAGAGCTGAAAAGAAAATTAAACCTGGAGTTCCTCTTAGTGAAGTGAACAGGGAAGGTTTTACTATATTTGTTGAAAAAGGATACTTGAAAGACGACAAAACTTCTACCATGCCATATAATTGGGCTCCAAATGATGACTTATCTGCTTTGGAAATACCAGAAGTGTATGTTGAAGATGTTGATCTAGAAAAATATGGTCGTAAGTTGATGCATGTTTATCCACCAGTTACAGGTCCTCACAATCCAAATCTTGGACATGGTACTGGAATGCATGGAGATCCACATGGTTTTGATGTAACTTCACATAATACAGAAATATGTAAACCGGGTATGGTCTTTGTTCTTCATCCTCAATGGACAGAGCCTTTGGTAGCTGGAGCGAATATTGGTAATACTTATGTTGTAACAGAGGACGGATTTGAGAACTTGAATTGCAACACTCCAATTGAAACCATAAGAATAAAGGTGTAAGTAATTTATATATAAGACCTGTTAATAGTCGCACCTTGATTTTACTAGTATACAAGGTGCTCCAAGGAGGGGAAATATGATTAATTCTAAATATGATCTAGTAATTAGAAATGCCCATATCATAACACATGATAAAGAATTTAAAGCTGATATTGGAATTAGGAACAAAAAAATTGAATCTATAGAAGAAGAAATTGAGCATGATATTGATGTTGACATTGAAATTGATGCTGAAGGATTAGTCATATTACCTGGTTTAATTGATACCCACGTACATTTAAATGAGCCAGGTAGAGAAGAGTGGGAAGGATTCATAACCGGGACTAAAAGCCTAGCAGCAGGTGGGGTGACAACATTTTTTGATATGCCCCTAAACAGCAATCCTCCTCTCATTTCGCCTGTGGAGTACTATGCTAAGGATAATCATGCAAAGAAAAAATCCTTGATAGACTATTATCTTTGGGGCGGAGTAGTATCTGGAAACCTTCAGCAGATCAAGAAATTATCGGGATGTGGTGTAATTGGATTTAAGGCTTTCTTATCAAATAGTGGTATCAGTGAATTCACACATTTAAGCGATGAAGAATTATTAAAGACAATGTTTGAGATAGCAGAGAATAATTTAATATTAGCATTACATGCAGAGAATGATGTGATTTGCAATACCCTTAAGGAAAGGTATATTAAGGAAGGCAAAACTAACATAAGAGATTTTGTAAATAGTAGACCAATTGCTTCAGAAGAGGAGGCAATTTTCAAAATAATTAAATTTGCCGAAGTAACTGGATGTAAAACACATATACTTCATCTGAGCAATGGAGACTGTATAAAGTATATATCTGATGCAAAAAAAAGAGGTGTGGATATAACTGTAGAAACATGCCCACATTATCTTTCCTTGAGCACTGAAGACTTTGAAAGAATTGGAGCAGTTGCTAAATGTGCACCTCCACTAAGAGATATGGCTCAAATCGAGAAGTTATGGGGTTATATTGAAGAAGATGAAATAGACATTATAGGATCTGATCATTCCCCGTCTCCAAAGGAATTAAAGCTAATAGATGAAAATACCAGTATATTTAATGTTTGGGGAGGAATTTCTGGAGCTCAGACAACTTTACCGATTTTATTAGAAGAAGGATACTTTCAGAGAGGAATTTCAATGCAGAAGATAGTTAAAATATCATCCTTCAATCCATCCACTAGATTTGGATTATACCCTAAGAAAGGGACAATTGAGGTTGGTAGTGATGCAGATATTGTTCTAATTGATCTAAACAAAGAATATGTTTTAGGAATAGATGATCTGGAGTATCGACATAAACAAAGCCCATATTTAGGAAAAAGATTCAGAGGTACAATAGAAAAAACTATTTCCATGGGGAAAATAGTTTGGGATAGAAGTAGTAAATAAAGATCTGAGGCCATTATGATATTTTAAAATAATAATCAAAATATAATTTTTAGATTATATTAATAGAATTAGAATAGAAAAGCTATGATAATCAACCTCACCAACTCATTGTTTAAAATTAAAAATTGAAATATTTAAATTATCGTGTAGCTAAATATGGTGAGGAATTTATGCTTATTAAAGGAGAGTAAAACATGAATCTTGAATTAAAGAATGCATTGATTGAAGATAACATAGAGAAAACAATACTATTACTTGAAAACTATAATGAAATAGATACACAAGATGATAATGGAAAAACTCTATTGATGTATGCGGTTGAAAATAACAGCTATAAAACCAGTAAAATTCTACTTGATAAGGGTGCAAGCCCAAATGTAAAGGATAATTCAATGTTAAGCCCTTGGTTGTGTGCAGGAGCTAACGGATTTCATAAACTTTTAAAGTTGATGCTAGAGTATAATCCAGAAATCAATTCCACCAATAGATTTGGAGGAACAGTACTTTTACCAAGTAGCGAAAAAGGATATTTGAAGACTGTAGAGATTGCATTAAAGGCTAATGTATCTGTTAATCATGTCAATGATCTTGGATGGAGTGCTTTACAGGAAGCTGTTATATTAGGAAATGGTGGATATCTTTATAAAGAAATTATAAGATTACTAATGAAAAATGGTGCTAACCCAAATTTGAAAGACAATGAAGGAAAAACATCACTTGATTGGGCTTCAGCAAGAAAGGAACGAGACGTTTTAGGAATACTAAGAGGTGGATTTGACGATAATCATCAATTGATAACCAGTTTAATTTCCCAAGAATCCTATGAAGAAGCTATTGAGCAGGCAAATAAGTTGGATAATCTTGAAGGCATCTTCTTTATGGGTTATTGCTATTCGCTTTTAGATAAACATGAGGATTCATTATACTATTATAATCAAGGATTAAGACATAGAAGTGGACAACCTGAGTTCTTATTTTATATAGCAAATGTTTATAGGACTATGAAAAAAGTAGAAGAAGCCTTAATGGAATATGACAAAGCCATTGACTATTCCCCATATTATTTCTTTTATAGGTATCACAAGTCAAACTATCTTAGAGAACTAGGAAGACATGAAGAAGCTATTGCTGAAATGGATATTCTTCTGTCTATGGATCCATATAGATATGATTATTTATTCCATAAAGCTAATAGTTTAAGATCCTTGGGTAAACATGATGAAGCTGTTGATGTTATAGAAAAGGCAATAGAAATTGATCCCAATAATAACTTGTATAAAAAGCACAAAGCTAAGTCATATGAACTAATGGGAGAATTTGAAAAAGCAAAGAAAATCTTAATTGATTTAAGAAAATAGAGGATAATATTCTGGAATGAGTTTAAGGGAGAATCTTATGTTAATAGGTTTAAGGATGCATGATCAGTTTCGCAATAAACTGGAAGTTAAAACTTCAAACTTTAAAATTCACTCAGTTTTTAGAAATGTAATTAATCTATTAGATGATGATAGCCATATTATCTCTATAGTAACTAAAAACGTTGATAGATCTCCATACTCAGTTATAGTCGATGCTGATGATTTTAGTTCCTATATTGATTGCATAGGAGATACAGTAGATGCTATGACTAATAAAATATATATAAACGAAACGACTATAGACTTAAGTACAACAAATATTTATAAACTTCAGAGAGGTAGATTTAAAAAGAATACTGATACTATAAGAAAAAATCTATTTTATCTTGATGAGATAATTGTTGGGATAAAAGATACTGAAAAATCTTGTTTTGCTAACATTGCAAATGCTCTCATAATGGAGAGAATTGAACTAATGAAATACGCTTACTTTGAAGGGAATACGGATAATATTATTAAATGGGGAAGAAGCTTGATTGGCCTTGGGCAAGGTTTAACACCTTCTGGTGATGATGTCTTGATGGGAATTTATTTAGTGCTTGGTTTAGAGAATTCAAAAATTCCTCAATCGGATAGAGTTCTTGGAGAAATAATCCATGGAATGATTGGTGCTACTACTGATATTAGCTATCAAGGATTATTGAGATCTTCTCAAGGATATTACAGAGGTATCCTAGTAGATACTGTTGAATCTATTTGTACTGATAAAAATATCAGTAAGGGTCTAAACGAAGTACTCTCAATTGGACATTCATCTGGGTATGACTTAATTTTAGGTATGAGGACAGGATTTGAAATATTAATAGAAAAGGAGACTAAGAATGTCAATAAAGACTTTAATAAAGAAAAATACTTATTTTGATTCAGTTTCTCTTATGGCAATATCAACCTTAGCAAACGAAATTGAGGGGGTTAGTCAGGTCAATATTGCGATGGGAACTACTATGAATAAGGAAGTATTGAAAAATGCTGGATTATTTACAGATGAAATTGAACATGCGGGGAAGGGAGACCTGATGATAGTAGTCAAAGGTCTTGAAGGATATGATCTTAATGAATTGGTTGAAAAAGTAGAACAATCAATGATTAGGAAAACAGGTAGTACCACCAATACAGAAACCACATATTCCAGTTTAGAAGCTGCTTTAGAATATAATGAGGACTCAAAATTAGTTGTAGTATCTGTTCCAGGAGCTTATGCTGGTAGAGTTGCCAGAAAATCTTTGAATAATGGGCTGAATGTAATGATGTTTAGTGATAATGTTTCAATAGATGATGAGATAAGCTTAAAGAAAGAAGCACATGAGAAAGGTCTTCTAATGATGGGACCAGATTGTGGAACTGCTATAATCAATGGAAAAGGTCTATGCTTTGCTAACGAAGTAAGAAGAGGAAATATTGGTATTGTAGCTGCATCTGGAACTGGAGCACAGGAAGTAAGCGTTAGAATTCATGATTTTGGTGGTGGGGTATCTCAACTAATTGGTACTGGGGGAAGAGACTTATCCCTTGAAGTGGGTGGTTTGATGATGCTTGATGGCATGAAAGCATTAGCAAACGATGATGAAACGAAAGTAATTGTTTTAGTTTCTAAACGACCTGCAAAAATCATTTCGGAAAAAATATATAGGGAAATTAGTAATATCTCAAAACCAGTGGTTATTTGCTTTATAGGTGGAGATAAAGATGAGATAGAGTCAGCAGGGGCAGTTTATGGTAAGACGACTAAACAAGCTGCGCTACAGGCAGTTATACTGTCAGGTGTTGAAGAAAGTACAATAAACAAGAGATCACTAAACTTACCACTAATCGAGGAAATTAAGGGGAAATTAAACCCTGATCAGAAATATATCAGAGGATTATTTTGTGGTGGGACCATATGTGAAGAAGTCACATCATTAGTTAAAGAACAATTTAACAATGTGTATAGTAATATTTCTAAAGATCCATTATATAAATTAAAGGATGCTAATATAAGCAAAGAGAACACATTTATTGATTTTGGAGATGATGAATTCACTAATGGTAGACCACATCCAATGATTGATCCAAGCCTTAGATTAGAAAGAATAATTAGAGAAGCAAATGATCCAGAGGTTGGAGTTTTAGTAGTAGATATAATATTAGGATATGGTTCACATCCAGATCCAGCAGGAGTGACTTTACCAGCTATCCTAAAGGCAAAATCTATAGCTAAAGAACAAGGTAGACATCTTGAAATATTAGCATTTGTATTAGGAACAGATCTTGATCCTCAAAACTTTGAAAATCAGGTAAAAAAATTAATGGATGCAGGAGTTACCATATCCAGTAGTAGTGAAAATACAGGGTTATTATCTAGAGGTTTTATAATGAAGGAGGAAAACTAAGTTGATTAATGAGCTCTTTAATAAAAAGTTTGATGTAATAAATATTGGATTGCAAATGTTTAAGGAAGATATGACTAAACAGGGTATTAAAGTCAATCAAGTTAACTTTATTCCTCCTGCAGATGGTGATGAAGATTTACTGGATGCTCTTGATTACCTTGAATTACCACATATTAAGCAAAAAATAGAAGAAGCAAATAAGGAAGTAATTGAAAGAATAACCACTTCAAGACCGGTATTGGTTGGATATGATAAGGCGATAAATGTAATTCCAGGAATGAAGAAAAATATGATTATTCACGCTGGTCCACCAATTAAGTGGGAAAATATGTGTGGAGCTATGAAAGGTGCTGTAACAGGGGCTATTGTATTTGAAGGATTTGCAAAAGATATTGAAGAAGCAGAAAAGGTAGCTGCATCAGGTGAAATATTATTTTCCCCCTGTCATGAACATAATTCAGTAGGCTCAATGGCAGGCGTTACATCAGCTAGTATGTATGTGCACATAGTAGAAAACAAGACATATGGAAATTTCTCCTATACAAATTTGAGCGAACAGCTATCTAAGATATTAAGAATGGGAGCAAATGATCAGAGTGTAATTGATAGGTTGATATGGATGAGAGATGTTTTAGGACCAATGCTTAAAGAAGCGATGGAAATAGCAGGGGAGATAGATTTAAGATTATTATTGTCTCAGGCTCTCCACATGGGGGATGAATGCCACAATAGAAATGTTGCAGGTACAACTCTACTAATTCAGGCGTTATCACCTTACCTAGTTCAAACCAATTTTTCTACAAAAGATAAAGTGGATGTTTTGAATTTTGTTCTATCATCTGACTACTTTTCAGGACCGACTTGGATGGCATTGGCAAAAAACGCATTAGATGCTGCACATGGAGTTCCATATAGTACTATATTAACAACTATGGCAAGAAATGGTGTTGAATTTGGGATTAGAGTTAGTGGATTAGACAAGGATCATTGGTTCACAGGCCCTGCTCAGAGGGTAGTTGGTCCATTGTTTGCAGGTTATAAAGCTGAAGACTCTGGTTTGGATATTGGAGACTCAGCCATAACTGAAACATATGGTATTGGTGGCTTTGCTATGTCAGCTGCACCAGCAATAGTATCATTAGTAGGAGGCACAGTTGAGGAAGCTGTTGCTACAACTAAGAAAATGTATGAAATAACCTATGGAGAGAATCCAAATGTAACTTTACCAATCCTTAATTTCAGAGGAATTCCAACTGGAATAGACTTAAGAAAAGTACTTGAATCAGGGATGTTACCTGTAATTAATACTGCAATAGCCCATAAGGAAGCAGGAATTGGTATGATAGGAGCGGGTATTACAAATCCGCCTATGGAATGTTTCAAGGAGGCTCTTAGAGAATTAGTTAATCAGCTAAAGAAAGCAGAGGGAATTAAATAAAGATAATTCAATTCAAACTAGAAAATTGTCTTAAGTAGAAAGCATTATAGTATTTAATGCTTTCTTTTTTTATGTAAGTAAAGTAGTTAAGAAGAATACAAACATAAAGCTAATTTAGGAATCTAAATAGATAGGTAAGATATTATGGGGAAAATATCTTATTACAAAATTTAGTAAAGTTGATTTAAGCATCTACCATTTCTGAAATAAAATTTTTATGTGTGTTGAAATAGATATATAAAATTGAAGGAATGTAAAAAAACTTTTTATATTCTTTATAGAGGTTAATAGTATACAATCAAGGGAAAATAAAAATACACCAATTCTCTTAATAAGAAAACTTTAAACTAGGAAGAAGTTTTAGAATGTATATTCTATTTCCTATGTAGGTGCTTTATTTGTTTTTATTATAGGGTTTTCGTTACCATTAAATTTACTAATATCCCTTACAATCTCATATTTTCAGTGGTAGTATAAGTGATAGAAATTATCATGTAAGGAGATGTACTTAATGAATAAAAAATCCATATTATTTTTATTAGTTTTAGGTTTAATAGTATTTGCCATGGTGGGATGTACACAATCTGAAGAAACACCAGAGGAACCAGCAGGTGAAACGCCAGTTGAAGAACCAGTTGAAGAGCCAGCAGAAGTAGTATTAGAAGATAAGCTTGTAATCTACTCAACCCATGGTGAAGACATGTTAGAAATGGTTGCTGAAGCCTTTGAAGAGAAAACAGGAGTAAGTGTAGAGTATATCAACCTGAAGGGTGAACTAGCTGAAAGAGTAGAAGCAGAAAAGAATAATCCTCAAGCAGATGTTATGTTTGGTGGAGCATCAAATCTTTTTATGGACTTAAAGGCAAAGGATCTGTTCGTCTCATTTGAACCGGAGTGGGTTAATGATATTGATCCTATGTTTAAAGATGCAGATAATTACTGGTTTGGTACAATTCAAACTCCAGTGGCCTTATTCTATAACACAGAAATGGTAAGTGAGGATGATCTTCCAAAGGATTGGTTTGATTTAGCGGATTCAAAATATGAGGGACAATTAATATTTAGAAATGCCTTATCATCATCAGCAAGAGTTATGTATTCAGCCTTGATCCAACAATATGAGAGAAATTCTTCTATAGAAGAAGGATGGAGCTTTATGACAGCTTTAGATAAAAATACAAAGCAGTATTTTGATAGTGGATCATTGATGATGCAATCCATTGGTAGAAAGGAAGCAAGTATAAGTTTTTCAACTCTAAACGATATAGTTGATAACAAGTTAAAGAACAATCTTCCAATTGAAATAGTACAACTTGAAAGTGGTTTTCCAATAATCACAGATGGAATAGCAGCAATTAATAATGCTCCTCATCCAGAGGCAGCTAAGGCCTTTGTAGAGTTTGCAGGAAGTGCTGAAGTACAAGCTATGTTAGCTAATGCATTTAACCGTATGCCAACCCACCCAGGAGCTTTAGCTACATCTCCACAATGGATGGGAGAGATAACATTCAAAGCAATGGATGTTGATTGGGTTGACCTTTCAGCTAAACAATCTGAATGGATGCAAAAATGGGATACAGAAATAAAGGATACAGGAAAAGACGTGAAATAGATGAAGAAAACTATCAAACTAGCTTTGCTGTTTGTACTTGGATTATTTGTTCTCTATCCTTCAATTAGAACAATACTGGTCAGTTTAACCACTGACCAGGGTTTTTCTTTTGAAAACTACAGATATATCTTAACAACAGCAGGTTCACTGGTGGCAATAAAAAATACACTTATAATGGGGTTTATGACTGTACTAATATGCGGATTTATTGGTACTTTTCTTGCGTTTTTTGTACACTACTTTGAATTCCCCTTTAACAAGATCCTGGATAAGGTTCTTATCTTGCCCCTGGTAGTCCCTGGTTTGATAATAGTATTTGCCTTTGTACAACTCTATGGAGAAAGTGGAATGGTAACTAAAACCATTGAGGGAATTTTGGGCCTAAAAAGTATTCCATTTAAGTTCAGTGGACTTTCGGGAATACTCCTAGTCCATGCCTACACTCAGTATATTTACTTCTATATGAATGTATCAGTGGCAATAAAGGAGTTGGACAGAAATATTGTAAATGCTGCAGTTAATCTTGGAGCTTCACCCTTTGGAGTTTTTTACTCTATAATACTACCCTACTTAGCTCCAGCCTTAATAAGTTCCAGTATATTGACCTTTATGACTGGGATAGGATCATTTTCAGCACCAAATATAATCGGTGGTGGATTCAAGGTGCTTACTACCCAGATCCTTTTATCCAAGGCCAACTTGTACATGAATCTGGCTGCTGCCCAGGCAGTAATACTATCAATATTTGCTATGTCCTATATGGGCTTATCAAGATATTATGAGAAAAAGATATCCTTTCAGATTAATTTAAGGGATCATAAAATTCAACATCAGAGAATTGAAAATCCATTAATTAAAGGTATTTTTATCCTACTGGCTGTTTTTATAGTCTTAATGATATTTTTACCAATAGTTACGATAATCATCTTATCCTTTGTAAAACCAGGGACATGGATGATCCAGATTTTCCCTCAGGAGTTTGGGATTGACAATTATATAAGAATATTTACGAGAAGTAGAAGTCTTGCACCATTTTTAAACAGTTTTAAAATGGCACTTCTAGCAGCAGTATTGGCAGTGGGGCTTGCCTTACCAGCAGCCTATACTGTAACTAAGACAAAAACAAAGCTTAAACCACTGATTGAATTTTTGCTGATGTTGCCCTTTGCTCTACCTGCAAGTGCCATAGCCATAAATATGATAAATGGATTTAGTAGTGTCTTACTTGGAAAATGGATATTACTTCCCCTAGCCTATTTTATAGCCATGCTACCCATGGCAGTTAGATCCATAACCATTTCATATGAGAGACTAAAGGATCAGTACATGGAAGCCTCCATTAATCTTGGAGCAAGTGGTATAACAACATTTTTTAGGATTGTATTACCACTGGTATCTCCTGGAGTTTGGGCTGGTTTCTTATTGGTCTTTATTAGGAGCTTAGGAGAGTATACAATATCAGCATTCTTGTTTACTGCAGGAAATAGACCAATTTCAATTGCCATGGTAAATAGCATGTTTGAATTTGAAATTGGATTAGCCATGGCATATGGAAGCCTAGTGTTATTAATGACAGTTCTTGGTTCAACAATTATTAAAAAACTGCAAGGATATATAGAATAGAAGAGGTGTATTATGAGAATCGAATATCATTCAGACACAGTAAAAAAATACAATGAAGACATATATGGACTAACTAAAAAAAGCGCCTTTGTATTGGATGGGGCATCAGCACTTTCTAGTAATAGCTATACTCCAGATAAAAACGATGTAAGTTGGATGGTAAATTGGTGGAAGGAGTATCTTAATAAAAACATAGATGATACAACCTATACAATTCAATCCATATTGAAAAATGGGGTTAGGGAGTTTAATAGAGAATATGGTAAGTTTGTTGATATATCATCACTACTAGCCCATGAACAGCTATCAGCTGGCCTTGCTATAATTAGAAAGAACGGCAATATCCTTGAGTCCTATGTTTTAGGAGATGTGGAAATTACTGTAGAGGATAAGTCAGGAGTTTGCTATATTATTACAGATACTGCCCTTAAGGATTTTGATTCAGAGGTTATTGAACTTATGAGAAGAAATAAACACAGAGAAAATGAGGTTGTATTTAAGGGATTTACTGAAGAAGAATTGGATGTATTAGTTAGGAATAGGTCTAGGATGAATAAACCAGGAGGATACTTTATTCTTGGCCATAGTGAGGATGCAATTGATTTTGGCATATATAGAGAGTTGGATATTACTCAGATAAATAGATGTCTTCTGGCAACAGATGGTATTGTTCCCTTAAGTGTTAAATATTCTAGAGAAAATCTCTTGGATCAGATTAGAAGTAAGGGAGTTAGAAATATAATTAATGAGTTAAGAGGCTTAGAAGAAACTGATAAGGATAAGAGATCCATTGGAAGACTTAAGACTCATGATGATGCAACAGTTGTATATTTGGACTTTTCTATGCAGGTTTAGTTTGGAGGTTATGTAATGGACATTAGGATTAATGATATATCATACCAATATGAAGATGAATTAGTTCTTGATAAGGTTAGCCTTCAGGTAAATCATGGAGAGATAGTAGCCCTTCTGGGACCATCAGGGTGTGGTAAGACAACCCTATTAAGATTGATAGCAGGATTATTAGCAATTCAAAGTGGAGAAATATATTTTGGGGATACTGATGTTAGCGGTCTTGACCCAAGAAAGAGAAATGCAGTAATGGTATTTCAAAACTATGCTCTTTTTCCCCATTTGAGTGTCCAAAAAAATATTGAGTATGGACTAAAGGTAAGGAAGATAGGCAAAAAAGATATAGACATTAAATTGGCTAAGGTACTGGAGACAGTTAAATTACAGGGATTAAAGGATAGAAGGATTAGTGAATTAAGTGGGGGACAACAACAAAGGGTAGCCCTGGCAAGGGCCTTGGTAGTTAATCCTGATGTACTCTTATTTGATGAGCCTTTGAGTAATTTGGATGAAAAATTAAGAGTATCCATGCGCCAGGAAATAAGAAACATCTTAAAGGAAAGGGATACTACTGGAATCTATGTTACCCATGATCAGGAAGAAGCAATGTCTATAGCAGATAGAATAGTAATTCTGGATAAGGGAATCATACAACAAATTGGAAGACCTAATGAGATTTACGAAAAACCGGTAAATAAGTTTGTTGCAGAATTTATGGGAAAATGTAACTTCTTGGAGATAGATAATTGGACATTTATGCTAAGACCAGATGGAATTATAATGTCAACAGATGGAAAAGAACCTGGTGAGGTACAATGGATAGAATACTTAGGGACCTTAACTAGGATCTATCTTAAATCAAGTGGTAAGGAAATAATTATGGATATACCATCTATATCTTTAAAAGAGAAGAATATTTTTATTGGGGATTTGATAAATTACTCTTATGAAATGGATAGGGCTGTTAGACTAAAAGAATAATGATTAGTAGGGAAGACATAGGTCAGAGTCTGTATTTTATTAAGGATCTTAAGAATTATGTATACCAAATCTTAGAAAAATGATATAATATACTTGATTGAGCAAATTGCATAATTTTTAACCGTTGAAATAACTAACTTTTTTACAAGCA
>CAZNTE010000015.1:0-68896 GCA_964575895.1 uncultured Tissierellaceae bacterium
TGAGGTGTTTTTGTTTATTTCAACCGAGAATGCAATTATGCAAGATTCTCAATTAAAATAGTTAGCGGCTACATTATTCAAAATGGAGAAACTAGACTTACTCAGAACTTTACGCTTAACAATAGTCCGAGCTTGGATAAGTTGATAATTGAAAAAGGTGTGGAGGTAAATATTGCAGATGGGAAAACTCTTACATTGAAAGAATTAGATAATAAAGGAAGATTAAAGATATATCAAGGAGGGAGACTTATAGTTAATGGAAAGGTCATTAACACAGGGAATATTTTATTTGAGTACCCAGATTTATTTAAGGTTAGCGGCACAATCACCAATAATGGAAGCATAAGACTGAATAACAATGAAAATATCATTAATATGACTAATCAATGGATTCATTTTGCCGAATCCTTAAATAGAATAGGACTCTTTAAAGGAACCGGTACGGATGCAAAGGGTCAGCCAATTTATGACTTAACAGGAATACCAGACAGACAGGTAGCTATAACTATGCTGGTTAGGCTACTTGGTAAGGAGACAGAAGCTCTATCAAAGAAATGGGATCATCCATTTACTGATGTTTCTGAATGGGCAGATCCATACGTTGGATATGCTTACAACAATGGCCTGACAAAGGGAATATCTAGTGATAGGTTTGGAGGAAGAGATATCATATCTGCAAATCAGTATTTGACTTTTATTTTAAGGGCTTTAGGCTATGATGACTCAAAAGGTGATTTTACATGGGATAATCCCATCTTATTGGCTGCTAAAATAGGATTGGCCCATTCTGATGAATATAATGACAAGGCAATGTTACTTTTTAGAGGGAATATTGCAACTCTATCCTTTATGGCTGTGCAAAGTGATATGAAGGATGGAACACCACTAATTAAGTACCTTGTTGATAATGGGGCAGTAAAGATAGAGGATATTCTGGGAACTGATTTTGAACACAAGTATTATTAATATTTAAGAGGATAAATCTGGAGGTGTGAAAAATGAAGTAGTTAGGTTAGTATAGTATATACTTGTTTAAAAATGAAGAGCTAGATATGTATTGTGTGTAATAGTCAAAATGGAGGTGTTTATTATGGTTGGTTTCAGGAGAACAATTGCTCTTACTCTATCACTACTACTTATACTTTCCCTATTTACTTATTCACCCCTAGTAAATGCAATTGAGCCAATTTCCGCTAACATTGGATATGACAGAGACAATCTTAATGCAGGCGATATTTTCTATAAGGATAACACCATGTCAGAAGAAGTAGAACTTACATCAAAAACTCAAGTATTTGATGTTACTACAATCTCAGAAATTACTGTAAGGGTCATTCCTGCAGAAGGCTACAAGATTAATCAAATCTTTTATGATGACAATGATATTGATATGGTTTTTGTGGATAGCACAAGTACCTATATAATTACGCCTAATGGAGAAGATACTAGTTTCATTAGAAGTTTTCAGTTTTTAGTAGAGTTTAATGAAGAGGATAATATTTCCCAAGTAAGAACCACATCAAATGAATTGGTATCTGGTGCAAACATTAACTATTATAGAATGGATGGAGATAATATAGATGAAACATCATCTTACACAACTACAACAGCTATAAATGGAATATTTACAAAATACTCCATACCTGAAGATGATAATAATTGGTACTTAGTTGCTGTAGATAAGGGAGAAGTGAAGGCATACACTTTAACTGATAGACATAGTCCATCAGTAGAGATAACCATTCCAACAGGTGTAGAAAATATATTTGATTCTACCGTTACTATGGATTTAAGTGGAATCAAGGTTACAACCACTTCTGCAATTGATGCTACCCATTTTTATATTCAACCCTTGGTTAAGTATCCTAATGCAATTGAAGTTTATGGATTCCCATCAGTTAACTATGCTAATGAGCAATTAGTAACTTTAGGTGATTACTATAATGATCCAAACTTGAATAATTTAGAAGATAATCAAAACTTTGTTATTTACTATTTGGAAGAAACTCAACATACTGATCATTCAACTTATGATGTAGTTGGTTATCAAGTAGAAACTTATGATAAACCGGTTGTTAATAGAGTTATTGATACTAGTTTTAACTTAGTTACAGATTCTTCAGTTTCTATCCATTACCGAAATCTAGATAACAATACTTCTATAGTAGCTAGTGCAACTTATAATGAGGGTTATTTTGATTTTAATGAAAATGTAGAGGGGGGAAACTATATACTTACAGCTAACACAAATGACAGAGTTGGTTATAACAAGTATAATCCAGAGGGCATGGATATAATGCTATATAATAAAACTGGAATCAATTCTGGTGATGGATTAAGTGAAATAAGTATGGGAGTATTCACTGATGAAACAGAGGGATCAAGAGGAGAAGTTAGACTTGAAACAAGGAGCTCAAATTTCCCAGCTGCTACCCACTTTGATGCCCATGTATTATTTGATGGATGGAGTTTGAGTACTCATGGATTGCCAAGTCCAAATAATATTGGAAGTATAGGCTCTCCTGATAATATTGATATTGTACCTGTTGATGGAGAAACCTATAAGGTGATGATTCTTTATTATAGCTCTAGTGGTGATACTTATGATTTTATAGGCTATGACCTGGTGGATTATACCTATGTATATAATGGACCAGGAGGACCAGGGGGACCACCTACAAAAACCATAAACTTCAAGGTTAATGGATCTGATCAAAGTGTTGAAGCCCAAAGGGACTTACTAGTTTATGTTCCAGTATCAGAAGGAGCTCTTTCTATTGAGTTCTTAGACAATCCAGATAAAGTATGGATAGATCCAATACTTCCAGTTATGGTTGATGAAATGGAGGGAAATGAGACTGCAGTTTCAACATGGTTAAGTGAAATTGGAGCTACCCTAAGTGGAAACTCAATATCCTTTGAGGCTGACAAACCATTAAAGAGGATTACAGCTGTTACTAAATATGAAGGTGATGAATATAGAATAGTATTTATGCAACCTGGCTATGATGATGCAACAATTGATCTAAATTTTAGGGAAGATGGATTGGAAGATATATCTATCCCAATAACTAATGAAGAACCTCCAAACATATGGAGACAATACATGTATAAACTACCAGCAATGGATTCCTTCCAGGTAGAGTACAAGGTAACCATGACTACAAAACCTGAAATGGGCTTTACAGGAGTATTGGAATATAACGTTGATAGGGATGCCTTTGTAAGTGTTAATCGTGATAGCTCGGACTTTGAGCTTATTACAGCTAACAGAGGCTATGGCTCGGTTGAACTACACTGCCAGTATCATCTAGGTAATAGTTGGGAAGGTGCATTTGTAATTTTCTATGAGGAAGATTTCTTTACACTGGATATTCAACCAGATATTAGAATAGCAGACTGGGAAAGTGGTGTAACAAATCTATCAAAAGACTGGACCTATACTCAACCAGTTTCATATGTGTATTTTATGAATAGTTTTGTAAGTTTAAGAGTTCCTGATTATCTGATGAAGGATTACTCATTAAGAAGAGTATCAATATTAGGGGAAGATATTACTGATGAAGATGGAACCTGGAGAATCCCACTAGGGGGCAGCTATGATGAGGATACTGTTGTTGATCTGGAGATTCAAAGAGGTGTAGAGTCCTACTACAAGCAGCTTGTGATTAGAAAGACTGCCCTAAGTGCTCAGTCTGGTTACTGGGGAGATGATATAGAAAACACAAATGACATGACCCTTATGACCTATATAAGAGCATATGGTTCCGATGCACAACCTGAAGATATGAGATATCCAGAGGACATTGTCTATCCTACCTTTGATATTAGGGGTAAGGTTATTGTGGTAAACTACTATAATAATAACAGGATAATTGGTACTAAGGAATTTGCTATACCTATGGATTATCCTAATTATGATGAAATGAGTTTTGATAGAAAGATGTATGAAGTAAAGGTTTATGATGAATTTGACCCAGACTTTATGGATGTTAGGGATGCCAATAGGGTATCTTCATTCCTCTTAAATACTAGTTTAAGTGAGAGTTATTTTAATGGGGCAAGATTTGGATTTGGATCAGGTTGGGGACACTTATTACCAACCCATCCTGATTGGGGTAGCGGAAAAGATGGAATGGAATTTGAAAGAGGAGGTAGTAGATAATGAAAAGAACAAGCAAGAGAATCCTAAGTATAATACTATTATTAGCTCTACTTCTATTACCACTTAACTCTGCTTTTGGTGGTGTTGCAAATTCAATTACCAGTCTAAATGCTTCATATAATTCTTCTACTGGCCTAATTACAATTAGTGGAGAGTTTATGAATGATGGTACAGAAGCCATAGCTTACCAAGTGATTAGACCTAATGGAGATGTTCTCTACTTTGGAACCATGTTGGTTATAGATAAGCTCTTTGGTGAAGATATTAATGTAGGAGCTATTCCCTATGGAACATATACTATAAAGGCAGCAGATTTTCAAGGAGGGGAATATTTTACAACAACATTTACCTACTCATCAACACCTTATTATATTCCAATACCTCAACCAGTAGATGAAGGGTGGACTGAGCCATCTGACAAGGCAGATGAATACTACACTGACTTATCCCTTAATCTAACCTGGGCAGTCAAGGCTATTAATTTCCTAACAGAAAGGGGTATTGTCCAAGGAATTGGTGATAGCAAATTTGGACCAAACCTTAACTTTAAGCGTGGAGATATTATTCTAATGACTATTAATGCATTTAAAGTGAGTGGGGATCTGGGTGAATCCTTTAACGATGTACCTGAGTCCATGTATTACTCAAATGCTATTAGGATAGCAAGGGCTATGGATATAGCAAAGGGTGATGGAGAGAATTTCAGACCAGATGATAGCATAACCAGAGAAGATGCCATAGTTCTATTATTTAGAACATTGGAGATACTCGAAATTCAGCTGCCAATTGATGGATCAGATAGAGATGTTCCTTCTTTTAATGACCAAGAAGATATAAGTGATTATGCCAAGGATGCAATGAATGCCTTTATAAAGGCAGGATTTGTCAAGGGAGATGGATTTAATCTTTATCCAAAGAGTTATATTTCCAGAGCTGAAATGGCAACTATACTATATAGGATTATGGAGTTTATTGAAAAGAACTAAATTATAAGAATAAATTAAAGACAGTGTACCTGATTGATTTTTCAAGGGAGATCAGGTACACTTTTTTTGACTTTTACAAAAATCACTTTATCAAAGTGATTAATCAATGCATCACAGGGTAAAAAAATACAGTATTGATATATAAATGGCAATATCTATTATGGTGATAGTTAAATATACTAGAAAAGGAGTGGAACTATGAGAGGACCTGCTAGTAGAAGCATAAGTTTATTATTGTCATTGGTGCTTGTTTTAAGCTTGATGACACCTGTTTCAATTGGAGAGACTGAATTTAAGGACATCCAGGGGCATTGGGCTTATGAAGATATCCAAAAACTAATTAATTTAGGACTTTTAGAAGGATATCCCGATGGTACAATTAGACCAGATAGTCACATAACAAAGGCAGAGTTTATTAAGCTGCTTAACTCATCCTTAGGATTACGGGATGATAACGTGGTGCAACTTCTCTATGAAGATGTTACAGAAGAAGACTGGTTTTATAAGGAACTACAGAAGGCAAGTTTTACTGGATACATACAAGGGGACTTAGAAGAATCATTCTATCCTAATCAAGCAATATCAAGAGAAGAAACAGCTAAGATGTTAGGCAGAATAATTCCTGAGATTGAAACTCCAAGGGGAGCAATGGAAGATTTTAATGACTATAAACTCATAAGTGACGAAGCTTTGCAAGGCGTGGATCTCCTAGTTAGAAAAGGCTATATGAGTGGTTACCCAGATGGAACTCTAAGACCTGATGGAAAACTTACCAGAGCTGAGGCTGCAAAACTTATTGCTAAAATTCTAGATAACGAAACTATAGTTTCAGAAGATGTGTCAATCAAGAATTCAGGTGATATACTTAAGGATTCTATCTATGTGGGAGACATATATGTTGAAGAATCTGTTGCTTATGGGGATGCACTTCTAGACAACATTGTTGCATTATCTAAAGTCTATATTGAAGGTGGAGGTTCAAACACCATAGATATAAACAACTCATACATTGTTAGACTTATTATAACTAAAGTTGATGGTCTAGCAAGGGTTGTGGTCCAAGGGAATAGCTATGTGTTTAACAGCTTTATATTCAATGGGAATAGATTAGTTGATCAGGATAATAATCCTGGATCTCCATGGAAGAATTTATTTGGAGGTATAATAAAGGTTGAAGGAAGAGTTGATAAAGAAACAGCTTTGAATATAGCAAGATCCATAGAAGACCTTATAAATAGTACAGGACGATTAACTCCTGAGATGGTTGAAGAAGGTGCCCAGAGTGTATTAGCTAATTCTCAAGCAAACAGTGATACTAGCTTGGTTATTGTAGTTAGAGTACCAGTAATATACTATCCACCTGTTGGACCTACACTAAATGCTCAGGAACAAAGAGCAGATAGTCTTGTCAAGGAAGGCTATATACCAGTTGCAAATGCCAACGAACTAGATAAGATTAGATTAACCTTCTCTGAAGAAAGAGAATTATTTGGAAAGGGAACAATATGGGAAGATAAGTATTTTAC
Source organism: uncultured Tissierellaceae bacterium (assembly GCA_964575895.1). Taxonomy (GTDB): domain Bacteria; phylum Bacillota; class Clostridia; order Tissierellales; family Tissierellaceae; genus Gudongella. Next base: position 6,678 of record CAZNTE010000015.1, read on the forward strand.
AAGTGGATTAAGGGATAGATATGTACTGGTTGCGGACATAGATATGTTAGATCTAAGCCCTATAGTCCCGACTGAATATAGAATGGAGACTGAAATAAATTGGAACCCTTTGGGAGATGAAGAAGAACCTTTTAGGGGAGTATTAGATGGAAATGATAGAAAGATAAGCAATCTGAGTATTGAGCAAATATATACAAAAAGAACCTCATATAACGGAAATGCTGGTTTATTCGGATATATATTAGATGGGAGTGTTAATAGGGTTGATCTAGTAGATTTCAAGGTCTTTGGGTCGTATCTTGTGGGAGGATTATCAGGTAAGGTTGAAAATTCAACAATCAGTAAGGTTAGGACCTTAAAAACAGTGATTGAAAGTAGCTCAGAGGATATCACTAATGATTTTGATATTATAGGTAGAGACTACCCAGGAGGAAGAGCTGGAGGACTGGTAGGTAGAAGCATCAATAGTTTAATAGTAGATTGTGAAAACAATCTAGATGTATTAGCCTACTCCTATGTTGGAGGTATCGTTGGTGGTAGCATACCTCTAGAGATTGATGCAAGAAGGATTGTAGAATCAACCCCTGAAGTAGGAGTAATTAGTTCAAACAACTATGGTGAGATTGTAGGAGTAGGATATGTGGGAGGTATTGCAGGTGGTTCAGCTAATCCAATAATTTCAGCTACAAATTTTGGGAACATAAAGGTAATTAACATGAGTTCAGAAGAAAGCTCTGGCTATATTGGAGGCATAGTTGGAGGAAACACATCCCAGATATCCTATAGTGTTAATATGGGAAGTGTTGGAGAGTATTACTATATTACTCCTTTAAGAGTTGCTAGCTTATATAATACTGAAGGTGTCGGTGGTATTGTTGGAGGTAATGATGATTCTGGGAGTATATATGATGTGGCTAACTTTGGAGATGTAATAGGATATAGCTATATTGGAGGAGTAGCTGGTTCAAATACTGGATCTATTGAGTATGCTAGAAATCATGATATAACCATTGAAGGAAGCTACATGGTTGGAGGAGTAGCTGGATTTAATGATGGATATATTATGGGAAGCTATAATAGAGGAGATATAATCGCCACTGTGGAAGATGGTGGAGGAATAGTAGGGTTTGATTTATATGGAAATATAAGTGAAACTTTTAACCTGGGAGATATTAGTTCATCCATTCATGCAGGAAATATAAGTATAGGGAGTTACATTGGTGGTCTTGTGGGGAGAGCTGATGGTTCTACAATAAGAGATAGTTACTCTACAGGTAGTGTCACAGGCCAAGATAGAATTGCTGGTTTTGTAGGGGATGCTACGCTTTCTCAAATAAGCAATTGCTATTCCACTGGTGTTGTACTAGGTGATACTAATGTATCAGGATTTGCCAATGATAACTCATCCAGTGACCGTAGGATATCAATACTTGATACAACATGCTACTGGGATATGGATGCTTCTGGTTTTCTAACATCTGACTTTGGGCAAGGTTTAGGAACTGATGAAATGATAGATCAGGAAAGTTTCATTGATTGGAACTTTGAAGATATTTGGTCAATAGATGAAGGATCCTATCCTTATTTAGACGATGACTTTATTCTCTATCCAGTAGTACCTGAAAACAAGATATTTGAAGGAGGTAGTGGTAGTGTAGATGATCCATATTTAGTTAAAAATGCCACACAACTAAATAATGTTAGAGAATACTTGGACAGCCATTTCAAACAAATTGCAGATATAGATTTAGGTGTTTCGCCGTGGAATGATGAGGAAGGGTGGAATCCAATTGGATTTGCATCAACGCCATTTGAAGGCAGTTACAATGGAGATGAATATTCAATAGATGGCCTATATATTAATAGACCTGATTACAAACTAAATGATATAGAACAAGGTCTATTTGGATATCTAAATGAGGCAGCAATACTTACTAACATAACCTTAACTAACTCCTATGTTTATGGATACAGATACACAGGAAGCCTGGCTGGATATAGTGCTGGTGAAATTTCTAATTGTTCTTCAAATAATGTGGAGGTCTTGAATGAATGGGATTATGCAGGTGGGTTGATTGGATACAATTCAGGAACCATCTCAAATTCATCAACTACTGGTACTGTTAAAATTTCTGATTTCAATGCAGGAGGTTTAGTTGGAACAAATTATGGAGAAATTATTAATTGTTTCAGTGAAGCTAATGTATCCCCAATTGGTACTGCATCAGGCGGTTATCCCTATCAGATGGGAGGCTTGGTAGGATATAACAGTGGGGGAATAATTAGAAACTCTTATGCAAAAGGCTTTGTAAACGGCTGGGAAACCATAGGTGGTCTTGTAGGTGAAAACTATAATGGTTTAGTGGATTATTGTTACTCAGAAGGAAATGTTACGGGAAATGAAGAATATATAGGAGGTCTAGTAGGTATTAGTGGAGTTGATAGCATTATAAGAGATAGTTATTCTACAGCAACTGTAAGTGGGATTTACTATATAGGTGGTTTGGTTGGTTATAATAGCTCATTGATTGAAGGATCCCACCATAAAATTGGAAGTGTAACAGGAACTCAGAAAGTAGGGGGTTTAGTTGGAGACAATAATGGCACTATTAATCAGTCATACTCAACAAGTACTGTAGAAGGAAATCAATACATCGGTGGAATTTCTGGTTACTCGGGATATGGTGAGATCAAGCTTTCATATGCATATGGTAGTGCTACAGGAGTATTTTCAGTAGGCGGTCTTGTTGGATCTGCCCAAAATACGGCTATAAATAATTCTTATGCTAGTGGTAGTGTTACAGGAAGTGATGAGGTTGGAGGATTAGTTGGTTATCTAAGTGTAGGATCATCAGTAAACAATTGCTACTCAGTTGGCTTGGTTACAGGTACTAGTAATGTGGGTGGCTTGATAGGATCTAAAACAACAAGTCCTATACTGCCAACAGTAGCTAATAGTTATTACAATTCTCAAACATCAAATCAAACAGATGACATTGGTAAAGGGGTACCTAAAACCACAGAAGAAATGATAAGTCTGTCAACTTTTGAAGATTGGAATTTTGAGGATATTGACGGTATTTGGGATATTGATATATCTTCATACCCATATCTAAAATGGCAAGATGAGTCTACTATTACCTATCCTGTACTTAAATAAAGTTAATCATTGAGTTTCATAATGAGGGAGTTATCTATTAATCTAGATAACTCCCTTTATTTAGAAGAAATGATTTATAAATGTATTATATATGGGGTAAAATAATACTTAACTCTTCTATATTATTCCATATATATAGAAGTGGTTACAATTGACATTAAAAGCCCCAAGAATTATACTAATAAGGTAACTATGCGCCCATAGCTCAGCTGGATAGAGTAGCTGGCTTCGAACCAGTTGGTCGGGGGTTCGAATCCCTCTGGGCGTACCAATATTATATTATAGGAAAGATCCATTAATTAGGATCTTTTTTGTTATATTTGTTTAGCTATATATGATATCTAAGTAAAAAATAATTGATTAATTTTTAATCTACCCCAAAAATTAATTTAGAGTGTTCGTATATTATTAAATAGGTATTATATATTTATCAAATATAATATCTTCAACATTTGGAGGATTCATCCATGAGAGAAATTGATGATATGGCAATTGATGCAGCAGCAGACAAAGAGAAACTAGAAGAGTTTGTTAATAATTACAAGCCCTTCATTATTAAATGTGCCTCTAAGTATTCAAAAAAGTACATATCTCTAGGAGATGATGAATACTCTATAGCATTAAATGCCTTTTATGACTCTATAATAAGCTACAAGAAGGATAGGGGAGCATTTATCTCTTTTTCTGAACTAGTCATTAAGAGAAGATTAATTGACTACTTTAGAACTCAAGGGAAATATAATAGTGAGTTAACTACTGAATTTATTGAAGACATTGAGGATGAGAAAGCTAATATAAGTGAAATAAAGTACGAAATATTGGAAATAACTGAAAAGTTAAAGGAGTACAATATAGATTTTATCCAATTGGAGAGACAATCTCCAAAAGCACTAAAAACAAGAGAAACATGTAAGGATGTAATTAGAAACATTATAGATTCTTCAATTTTATTAGAAGAAGTTAAGAGAACAAAGATGTTACCATTAAAAATTTTAAGCAAAAATTTAAAGGTACCCCGAAAAAACATTGAACGTCATCGTAAATATATAATAGCAGCAATTGAAATATTAAGTGGTGAATATCCTTATCTTAAGGAGTATTTTAGATATGTTTGGGAGGATGACGGAAGATGAAGGGAATAATAGTTAGAACTGATGAAAAAAAAGCATCTATACTTAAGGATGATGGAACATTTCAGAACATAAAGAACAAGGGATATGATCTTGGACAAGTAATTGAGGTTAATAATAAGTCAACATATTTGACTAAAAGAATCAAGAATCTTATTGCTACTGCAGCAATTTTTGGATTAATATTTACATCTGGAGTCTTCGCTTATGCAACACCAAGCTATTATGTAAGTATTGATGTTAATCCAGGAATACTAATGGAAGTAAATATGTTTGAAAGAGTTATAGGAGTAAAGGCATTAAATGAAGAAGCTAAAGAAGCCATAAAGGATCTAAAACTGAAAAATCTAGATGTTGAAGATGCCCTTGGGCAGACTATAAAGAATTTAGCACATATGGGATACTTCTATAATAATGAAGGCAACCTAGTTATTGCATCAACAGGGAAAAACATTGAAAAGACAGAGAAGTTGCTAGACAAGTTAAAAGAAAAAGTTGAAGAAGAAACTAAAGAGGATAAGATAGATCCAGAAGTTACAATAGATGCAGTAGGATATGAAATGGTGCAAAGCACTAGAGCTTTGGAAGAAGAAGGAATATATATAACTCCTGGGAAATACAATATTATCACTAATTTACTTGGGGAAGAAGTAACCCTTGAGAATAGTGAAATGTCCGTTAAGGAGTTAATGAGCACATATACTAAAGTAAAAAATGAAGAAAAAGATAAAGATAAAGATGAAAAAGTAAATAATGGCAAGAACACACCTAATATGGGAAATCCACAAGCTGGAGACAAGGCACCGGAAATACCTCCAGGACTGAATAAGGTAGATAAAGTTAAAGAGACAGAAGATGAAGTTGAAGAAGTAGATGAAGTTGAAAATGACAATAATACTGTAAAACCAGAAAAACCAAATAAACCGACTAATCCTGGTAAAGGCAATAACTAATACTTAGTTAAATCCATATTGAATTACCTCCAAATAATTCAATTAAAAATGCTAGAAGCTCTATATAAATCTTTCCTTGTGTATTTATATGAGCTTCTAATATTTAAGTTTAGAACATATTTAAAAAAATTAAAATATTAATGAATGAATATTCCAAATTGAATTAATATTGTGAAATCTGGGTATATGATTAAGAAAATAACTAGCAAATACCTAAGAACAATTCATTTTGAATTTTAAGAAACTTTCAAGAAAAACCAAAAGGTGGAAAATTTATGACCATAGACTTTAAGGAACAAATTATTAAAGGATTACCAATAGGGTATGCACTTCACAAGTTCATAAAAGACGATAAGGGTATTCCATGTGATTATGAGTATATTGACTTGAATAATAAATTCCAAGAGTATATGGGACTAAGTTATGATCAGATTATTGGAAAGAGAGTCACTGAAATACTACCTTCAATCAGTGAAGATAAATTTGATTGGATTGAAACCTACTCTCAAGTAGCCTATGATAATTTAGAGCTAAACTTCACAAATTTTTCAGCACCTTTGAATAAATGGTTTAGAGTTTTAGCTTATTCTCCAAAAGATGGTTACTTTGTAACCATTGTTGAGGATGTTAGTAAAGAAGTTCTTATGGAGAAACAATATCTTGAAGCAAAAAAAGTTATCAAGGGTCAAGATGCAATAATAAATACCTTTAATGAGGATTTCTCAGATATAAATGAATTTCTAAAGTTTGTCTTGGATAGAGCTCTGGAGATTTTTGAAAGTGAATATGGATATATCTTCCTATATGATGATGATAAAAAAGAGTTTACACTACACACCTGGACCAACGGAGTTATGCCAGATTGTACCACTGAGTTTAATCCAGATATATACTTCCTTGAAAATACTGGACTATGGGGAGAAGTGGTAAGACAGAGAAAAGCAATAATCATGAATGATTATGATCAACCTAGTGAATTAAAGAAAGGGTATCCAGAAGGCCATGTAGGCATAAAGAGATTTATGGCTATACCTGTATTTTATGACAAGAAAATTGTAGCCACTGTAGGACTTGCCAATAAAAAGGAAGACTATAGTGAAATTGACATAAATCAGCTTACCATATTAATTCACAGTGCCTGGTTTATAAATGAAACCAAAACACAGGCTAGAATGAATAGGGAAGAAAGAGATAGATTTGATAAGATTATAAATCAACTACCAATAATATTTAGTGAAGTAAATATTGATGGTAGTATTAAGTATGTTAATGAGGGATTTAAGTCCCACTTTGCAGAAGCGTATGAAAAGCATAAGGGCGGTTGTGTTCTACACTTACTACCTGAGAATGAAAGAGAAATAATCAAGAGGGATTATTTAAGATTAACTCCTACTAATCAAATAGGAGACTATGTTCAACATATAGAAGATAAAAGCAAGTGGATTCAGTGGAAACAAATGGCAAACTTTGATGATTCCAATGAACTAATATCATACTATTCCTTGGGGCTTGATATTACTGATAGAAAACTGCTCGAGATAAAAGAAAGGCAGGAACTGGAACAAATAAAGACTGCCATGGAGAATCACAGAGCTGTAATGATGTTCTTAGAAATTGATGATGGAAGGATAATATACGCTAATAGAGCTGCTTCTGAGTTCTATGGTTATTCCAATGAAGAACTGTTAAAAATGCATATAAATGAAATTAACATGTTGGATGAAGATGCATTAAAATTTATGAGACAGAATATGTCACTTAATAACAAGGATTATTATGTGGTTCCCCATAGATTGAAAAACGGGGAAGTTAAAATGGTGGATGGCTATGGAAGCAAAATTGATTTTGAAAATAGGAAGGTTCTCTTCTTAACAATATTTGATGTAACAGAAAAAGAAAACGCCATGAGAGAGATTAAGAAGTTAGCATATCATGATCATCTTACAGGAGTTTACAACAGAAGATATCTGGATGAGACATTTAAGAAGTTAAATGAAGATAAAAATAAGCCCCTAGCTTTAATTTTAGGTGATATAAATGGATTGAAGTTGGTTAATGACACTTATGGAATGAATATTGGGGATCAGCTTATTATTCAATCGGTAAATATAATGAAGGAGATAATTCCTAAGAACAGCCTATTAGCAAGAATTGGTGGAGATGAATTTATGATTCTCATTCCAAATGCAGATGAAGATAGGGTATATAAGCTAACTAATGAGTTAGAAAAGGGTCTAGAGAAAACCATAACTCTTGGTAGTAAGGGTGAGATTGAAGTCTTCCTTTCAATATCCTATGGTTATTCCATACAGGATAATATATCCAAGAATATGGACTACCTGGTAAGGGAAGCAGAACTTCACTTAAAGAGAAAGAAATCATACAATGAGAGAAGTACCCACAGCCAAATGATTGTTGCCATGATGAGTACACTTTTCCAGAAAAGTGAAAGGGAGCAGAAACACTCAGTTAGAGTGGGAAAATTCTGTGAAGAAATTGCCAAGTCCCTTAATTGGGATAATGAGAGAATTAACAAACTAAAAGTAGCGGGAAGTTTTCATGATATAGGCAAGATAGGGATTGATGAGAGTATATTAAATAAACCTGGTAAACTTAGCCGAGAGGAATGGGATATTATGAAGCTTCACCCAATTAAGGGAGCTAGTATTTTGGAAGTTATTGAAGAGTACCAAGATATAGTAGATGTGGTTGCTTATCACCATGAGAGAATAGATGGTTCAGGATATCCCAGTGGATTGAAGGGAGAGGACATACCAATAAAGTCTAGAATAATTGCCGTTGCTGATGCCTATGATGCAATGACAGAGCAAAGGGCATACAGAAACCCACTAACCAAGGAAGAAGCAATTTCTGAGTTGTATAGGTGTTCTGGATCACAGTTTGATCCTGAGATTGTAGAAGTATTTGTGAAAGAAGTTCTGTTAAAGGAAAAGGTTGACTAAGAACTTAATAATTTAAGAATCAGATGGGCTAGGCATATATTGTTTAGCCCTTTTAACTATAAGTTAACTTAGATTTGGAGGAATCACTATGGAAAACCATGATTTGCAGTACATACTTTCAAAAAGATATGATAATGGGTCTGATTTTTGGGCTACTCCAGATAATAAAGTAGCAGTGGGGGGAGTCTTTAGTACCATTGGAACATTGACTGCACTAAGTGATTTAGGAATAAATAGTGACCATGAAGCTATAGTTGGAGGAACTGAAATTTTACTAGGCCTTATTAGACCAGATGGCAGGATAAAAATATCTCCAAAGGGATCAATCTTTCCTTGTCATATAGCTGTTGCAGCTGTGGCCTTATGTAAGAATGGATATGCCAATAATGAGAAAGTTAAACTGATGCTAGATTATTTACTTAATAGTCAGCACACAGACGGAGGATGGAGATGTAAGAAATTCTTATACGGAAGAGGACCAGAAACAGAATATTCTAATCCTGGAGTGACTCTAATGGTCTTGGATACTTTTAGATATGCAGGATTAAATAATACTATTGAGAAGCTTGATCAAGCTGTTGAAAGTTTGTTAAGACATTGGGAAGTTAAAACTCCCATAGGACCATGTCATTTTGGTATTGGATCTCAGTTTATGAAGGTGGAGTATCCTTTTTTAAGGTATAATCTCTTTTATTATGTATATGTGCTTTCCTTTTACAGAAAAGCTGTTAAGGACAAAAGGTATGTAGAAGTATTAAAAGAACTAGAGAAGAAAATAGACCATAATGGAATGATACTAGTGGAAAGAACAAATCCCAAGCTTTCAACCTTAGAATTTTGCAAAAAAGGCAAACCATCTTTAAGAGCTACAGTTAGGTATAATGAAATATTAACAAATCTTATTACATATAAGGATGCTTAGTGGTATAATTCTTTCTATAATATTTATAACAATTTATCTTTGTGGAGGTCAATTAAATGAGAATAGGAATAATAGGATTGGGTGGAGTTGGCAAGGCTCTACTAGAATTATTAGTAGATAAAAAGGATGATCTTGAGAAAGAAGGTCTGAGTGTATCTGTTAATTACATCATAAATTCAAAAGGTGGAGTTTATGATAGTAAAGGGATAGATTTAAGGGATTTCAATGAATTTTTAAGCTATGATAAACCCATATGGGAATATAAGTCTGGCTCAAAGGATGTTAACTTTAATACCATAATGGGAAATAAAGATATAGATCTACTAGTAGAGCTTACCCAGACAGATAAAGAAACTGGAGAGCCTGGAATGACTCATATACAAGAGTCACTTAGTAAGGGTATAAGTGTTGTTACAGCAAACAAGGGTCCAATCATGTTAAATTATAAGAGATTAAGGGAAATAGCTTTAATAAACAATGTACAATTGGGAATTGGATGCACTACTGGGGGAGCCTTACCTTCAATAAATGGGGGATTGTTTGACTTAAGTGGAGCAGAAGTTAGGTCCATTGAAGGAGTTTTAAATGGAACTACCAACTTTATTATTCAGGAGATGGAAGATAAGGGGATTACCTATGAGGAAGCCTTATATAAGGCACAAGAACAGGGTATTGCAGAGAGAAATCCAGCCATGGATGTGGATGGATGGGACACTGCAATAAAATTATTAATACTTACAAATGTAATACTTGGAACAGAAAAGAAATTAGCAGATATTAGTGTGGAGGGTATCAGCGGAATAAAGCCGATTGATATTGTAAATGCTAAAAACAGTGGTTATAAGCTGAAGTTAGTCGGTAGAACAGTAAAAACTGATTCTGGTTTAGAAATGTCAGTAGGGGTTGAGAAAGTCTATAACGATAATCCCTTATATATTGTAGATGGAAAGAACAAGGCAGTTAAATACGTATCTGATACTCTTGGAGATTTAACCATAATAGGAGGTGCTTCTGGCCTTACTCCAGCTGCAGCATCAGTTCTAAGGGATATAGTCAACATTCATAGGGGAAACAAATTAACCATATAGTGGTTGTCTAGTGTTCAAAAAGATGTGGCTTATTAATACCATGAATCTAAGGGTATTAATACGAAACAACTTAATTCACCCATATATCTGATATATTTGATATAATGAAGAAGGAAGTAATATGGTTTGTTGTAAAGGAGGTATTGTATGGATAGATATAATTATAAAAACATAATATTTATTGCTCCATACCAAGAACTTGCTGAGAAGGCAAAGTTAGTAATTGGAGATATGAAGCTTGGGATCAATGTAGTACATATGAATAATTTACAGGATTCTGTAGATTACATTAATAATTACATGAAGAATCATAATATAGAGGCTGTAATCACAAGGGGTGGAACAGCCCTTAAACTTAAGGAAGAGTTTTCTTTTCCTGTGGTTGAAATTGAAGTTACCCTCCTTGATATCATCAAATCAATAAAAAAGGCTAAGGAATATAGCAACAAACTTGGGGTCATTGGATTCAAGAATGTAATCTCCAATGTTGCAAGCCTTTCAACCATTTTAGAACTTGATATTCATGAGATTATTATCAATTCTATAAATGAGTGTTCAATTGCTGTAAAGTATGCTTCAGAGCTGGGTGTTGATGCCATTGTTGGAGATAGAATAGCAGTTGAAACTGCCAATAGGTATGGTATAAAGGGTGAGTTGATTGAAAGCGATAGTTATGAATGTATAACTAATGCCATCTACAAGGCAATTAATGTTGCTGATATAAGTAGACGTCAAATAGCTCATTATGAGGAGTTAAGAATCATAACTGAATTAACCCAAAGTGGAATCATTGCAGTTGATAAATCAGGGATAGTAACTCTTTTTAACGCTGAATCAGAGAGAATATTAAACTGCAAAGCAAATGATTTTATTGGCAAAGATCTTATGAAACTAGTGCCTGAATTAGACATAGTGGATGTACTAGAAGATGGTGTAAAAAAGTTTGATGAAATAATTGAATCAAAGGATAAGTATTTAGTAGTTCATAAAATACCCATAATGATAAGAGGAAATATTGATGGTGTAGTTATAACTTTTCAAAAAACTGAAAACATTCATAGATTAGAGCAAAAAGTTAGAAAGAAAATGAGTGAAAAAGGCCATGTGGCTAAGTTTACCTTTAATGACATGATTGGTGAAAGTGATTCCATTTCTAAGATAATAAATAAAGCTAAGAATTATAGTAAAGTTGATTCAACTATATTAATCCATGGAGATACTGGAACTGGTAAAGAGGTATTTGCTCAAAGTATACATAATGAAAGCCTAAGGAGAAATGGGCCCTTTATAGCAGTGAATTGTGCAGCCCTGCCATATACACTTTTGGAATCAGAACTATTTGGATATGTTAAAGGTTCATTTACTGGAGCTAAAGATGAAGGAAAGATTGGATTATTTGAACAGGCAAATGGAGGAACTATTTTTCTTGATGAAATAGGTGAAATCCCCATGGAAGTTCAAGCTAGATTGCTTAGAGTGCTACAAGAAGGCCAAGTTCAAAGAATTGGTGATGATAAAATAATCACTGTGGATGTTAGGATCATAAGTGCTACAAATAAAAATCTAAAGGACCTTATAAAGGATAAGAAATTTAGAGAAGATCTTTACTATAGAATAAATGTACTTAATATAAAATTGCCAACATTAAATGAAAGGCTAGAAGATATTCCTGTGTTCATAAAAAGATTTGTAAAAGAAAAAGCCACTGCTTATAGTAAAGTAATCCTTAACATCAATGATGGAGTCATTGAAAAACTCTGCAAAATAAAATACCCTGGGAATATAAGGCAATTAGAAAATATTGTCGAAAGACTTGTTGTGGAAGCTAAAGATGGAGAGATAAAAGCTACTGACTTAAATGCTGTATTGGAAGAGGATACAGCAGTAGATGATGTATTTTTATCCATAAATACAATTACTAAAGAAACCATTGAAAAAGCATTGGTGGTTACTAATAATAACAAAACAAAAGCTGCAAAAATTTTAGGTATTGATAGATCAACACTTTGGAGAAAAATTAAAGAACTGGAAATAGAATAGTGTTTTATTTGAGAAGCAAAACGTTGCATAAAACAACAATACAAACCCCTAAAAATAGGGGTTTGTTATTTTGGTGTTTTAATATGCAACAAAAATAATTACAAATAGTCTGACAAATGTTGAGATTAACACTTTTAAAGACTTGGCATGGTATTTGCATTATATATAATTGTATTCTGCCTACACATGGTAGAAATATAAAAAATAGGGGGTTTTAAAGTGATTAAGAGAAAACGATTGCTAGCAATGATGGTTATGGTTGTTATGTTAGGCGCATTTGCAGCTGGATGTTCTAACGACGATGGAGGATCTGCAAGTGATTATCCAACAAAACCATTAACAGTACTACAAGGTTTCGCAGCAGGTGGAGGTAGTGATGCATTAGCTCAAGTTACACAACCTTACCTAGAGAAAATTCTTGGTACAACTTTTGTAAATCAATACATACCAGGAGCAACTGGAGCTATTGCTTGGACACAATTAGCAAAGCAAACTGATAATGATGGTTACACATTAAGTATTACAAATACACCAATGCTTATGACTAACTACATTATGAACGAAGAAATTACTTATAATATTGGTGAATTAGAGCCAATAGCAAACGTAGTAACTGACCCAGGAGTTATAGTTGTAGGTAAAGATAGCAAGTACAACACAATCGAGGAATTCTTAGCTGATGTTGAAGCTAATCCTGGACAAATAACTGCAGGTAACTCTGGAGTAGGTGGAGATGACTTCTTTACTACTTTAATATTTGAAAAAGCAACTGGATTCAAGTTTAACATGATTCCTTTTGAAGGTGATGGACCATCATGGCAAGCAGCTATGGGTGGAAAAATCGATGCAAGTTTTAACAATCTTGGAATAACATATCCACAAATTGATGCTGGAAACTTGAAAATTTTAGCAATATTTTCAGAAGAAAGAAATCCAATGGTACCGGATGCACCAACTTTAAAAGAACTAGGATATGATATAGTATCTGGATCATCAAGAGGTTATAGTGCACCAGCTGGATTACCAGATGATGTAAAAGCTGAACTTTATGCTGCATTTGAAGAAATGGCTAAAGATCCTGCATTTATCAAAGGATGCGAAGACAGAGCACTACCAATTGATATGAAAGTTGGAGATGACTATAAAGCTTATCTAGAAAGCCAAGAATCAAAATTCAAAGAAATCTGGGATGAAGTTAAAGATCAGTACGGAAATTAAAAAAATGAGAGGCTTTTGCCTCTCATAGTTTTTGAGTAATTATAGTATGGAGGTGTAGTTGTTGAAGGCAATAAAGAGTATTTACAAACATATAATAGCAGCAATAGGAACTTTATCATTCGCTTTGTTATTCTATACTAACTCCTTTAAACTTAAGGAAAGTTCTGCTAAACTTCCAAGGATATTAATGCTTTTAATCTTATTATTAACCTTAGGAATGTTGGCAGAAGCATATTGGAAAGCAACTCATGTTTCTAAAAAGAAGAAGAGAATAGATGAGAAGATGGAAGAGGATGAAGATCCTGAAGAATCACTGGCAGTAATAAACTATAAAAGAGCTGTTGCATTTGGTTTAATGATAGCATCATATATATTCCTATTAAAACCAATAGGATATTTTATAATAACACCAATATTTATAGTTGGAACTTACATATTTTTAAAGGCAACATCTATTAGGAACATGTTAATAATAGCAACAGGATTCACACTGTTTGTTTATTTGATATTCGTAGTATTTTTAAAGATTCCAATCCCATTGGGATTAATGAAATAGGGAGGTGTACATAAATGATATTCGAGAATATGATGTTAGGTTTAACTAACCTACTTACAATAAAGAGTTTGCTTGCAGTTACCATTGGTACATCTCTTGGTTTATTTGTAGGAGCAATGCCTGGCCTATCAGCTACTATGGCTATAGCATTATTATTACCTGTAACATTTGGAATGGACCCAGCTACTGGTATTAGTATGTTGGCTTCCTTATATATGGGAGCAATGTATGGTGGATCAATAGCTGCAATTTTAATCAAAACTCCAGGAACACCAGCGGCAGCAGCAACAGTTATGGATGGATATCCACTGGCACAACAAGGTAAAGCTGGTAAAGCATTGGGAGTCTCCCTTACAGCGTCACTAATAGGTGGAGTAATTTCAAGTATTGCCTTACTTACCATAGCTCCAGTATTAGGTAACTTTGCACTACAGTTTGGACCAGTGGAGTTAACAGCTGTTGCTATTCTTGGTATAACAATAATTGGATCACTGTCACAAGGGTCAGCAATTTTAGGACTTTTAGCGGGAGTCATTGGATTGTTACTATCACTAGTGGGTATGGACCCTATTACCGGTTCTCCAAGATTTACATTTGGTAATATATATTTGTTCTCAGGAGTTCCTTATACAGTTGCTTTGATAGGACTATTCTCAATACCTCAGGCAATAAGACTTATTGAGAAGCAGGAGGGAGCAAAGAAGATAATTAGTAAATTTACAGATAAGATGCTACCAACCTGGGAAGAGTTCAAGTTTATTTTTCCGACTACCCTTAGGTCTTCAGCTATAGGAGTATTTACAGGATTAGTTCCAGGAACTGGTGGAGATACAGCTTGTTGGTTTGCATATAATGAAGCAAAGAGATTTTCAAAGTTTAAAAGCAAGTTTGGAAAAGGGAGTTTAGAAGGATTGGCAGCTGCAGAATCTGCCAACAACGCAGTAGTTGGTGGAGCCTTGATTCCAACGATTACCCTTGGAATACCAGGAAGTTCTGCAACGGCAATTATTATGGGTGGACTTATGGTGCATGGTATTATGCCTGGACCGACTCTTATGACAGAATATGCAGGGGTTACATATACTTTAATCTGGGCTTTGATGTTTAGTAATATTGCAATGTTTGTACTAGGATTGTTATTTACAAGAGTAGCGGTAAATGTAACTAAGATACAAAATAAAATATTAGCACCAGTAATTATTATACTTTGTGTAATTGGATCATTTGCTATTAACAATAGTGTATTTGATGTATATTTAATGTTCGCTTTTGGTATATTAGGTTACTTTATGGATAAGATTAAAATGCCAACAGCGCCAATGGTAGTTGGTATGATACTAGGTAAGATGCTAGATACCAGTTTACATCAGTCGTTACTAATTAGTGGTGGTAGTTGGATGATATTCTTCCAAAATCCAATTTCTGCAGTATTATTAGCAATTGCATTTATCTCAATAATTCAAGCAACACCACTAATACCATTTATCAAGAGAAAAATTAAGGAATCTAGAGCTTAGGTTTGGGATTCATTAAGGAGGATATATATGAGTGATTTAAGAAGTAAAAAGATGTTAGAGGGAGTATCTGGAGCATATCCAAGGGCCTTATTTAGAGCTATGGGATATGATGACAATGATTTTAAAAAGCCTCTAATAGGAATAGTAAATTCTTGGACAGAAGCAACACCTGGCCATGCACATCTTAGGGAATTAGCAGAACATGTTAAGAACGGCGTATGGAGTAATGGTGGTATGCCAGTGGAATTTAATACAACTGCCCCTTGTGATGGAATTGCACAAGGTAAGGGAATGCATAATATATTACCAAGTAGAGATGTAATTTGTGCATCTATTGAATTAATGGTAGAAGCCAATCAGTTTGATGGACTTGTAATGCTTGGGTCATGCGATAAGATTGTACCTGGGATGCTTATGGCAGCTGCATCATTAGACTTACCTACAATATTTGTAACAGGTGGTCCAATGGATCCATATACCCATAATGGGGAAGATCTAATACTTAGTGATGTCAAGGAAGCAATGGGAAGGTATAAAGCCGGATTTATTGAATATGAAGAATTCTATCAAATAGAAAGCGAAACTTGTCAGACTTGTGGAGCTTGTGGAATGATGGGAACTGCTAATACAATGAGTACTGTTGTTGAAGCCATGGGAATGTCACTTCCTGGATGTGGTACTTTAAGTGCTGTGTCTTCTGGAAGAAAGAGACTTGCGAAGTTATCTGGAGAAAGAATAGTTGATATGGCTAGGGAAGGGTTAAACTCCAACAAGATAATGAATGAAGCAAGTGTTATTAATGCCATCAAGTATATATTGGCAATTGGAGGATCATCAAATGCTGTTCTTCATATGCCAGCTATAGCTAGACAATTAGGTATTGAGATGACCATAGATATCTTTGATGAATTAAGCAAAACTACACCATTAATAGCTAAGTTCAAACCAGCATCAAAATATACCTTAAGAGATTTCCATACAGTTGGTGGAGTACAGAGTTTATTGAAAGCTCTTTCACCTTTACTTGACACATCTGTTATGACTTGTACTGGTACAAGGATGAGCGAGAACTTAGAAAAGGTAGTATTCCTTGAAAATAAAGTTATTAAATCATTGGATAATCCACTAGCTGATGAAGGTGGAATTGCAGTATTAAAAGGTAATTTAGCACCTAAGGGTGCTGTGGTTAAACAATCAGGAGTATCAGAAAAAATGATGGTACATGAAGGACCTGCTAGAATAGCTAACAGTGAAGAAGAGGTTAGAGATCTTTTAAATAATGGAAAAGTGAATCATGGGGATGTATTAATTATTCGATATGAGGGACCAAAAGGTGGACCTGGTATGAGAGAACTTTCTATTCCAGCAGCACTATTGGTAGGAATGGGATTTGGCGATTCAGTTGCTATGATTACTGATGCTAGATACTCTGGAGCTACAAGAGGACCTTGTATAGGGTATGTTACACCTGAAGCAGCTGATGGTGGACCTATTGCAGTAATTAATGAAGGAGATATTATTTCAATCAATATTCCAGAAAGAAAATTAGACATCAAGATATCTGATGAAGAACTCCAAGAAAGATTATCAAAATGGGAGTATGTACCTAAAGATAACGTAAAGGGTTTCTTAAAAACATACAGAAAAATCGTCAGACCAGCTAATGAAGGTGCGACTATATTTTAGGAGGTTGTAATATGGAAAAGAAATTGTTGGTAATGCACGATAAGGATAACGTGGGTGTATTACTTGAGGATACTTTCCCAGGGGAAGTATGTAAATACAAAGGTGAAACAATAAAAATACTTGAAGACGTACATTTTGGACATAAGGTTGCACTTAAAGATATACAAGCTGGAGAAACAGTCTATAAGTACGGTGAGGAAATTGGTTATGCCTTAGAGTCAATAGCTCAAGGTCAATGGATTCACAATCATAATATGGGATGCCGTAGGGGCAAGTAGGAGGGAATATATATGCAATTTATGGGATATAAAAGAGCAAATGGGCAAGTTGGTGTTAGAAATCATATAGGTATAATTCCTTCCGTATTCTGTGCTAATACAGTTGCAAAGAGAATTGCAGAACAGGTAGAAGGTGCTGTATACTTACACCATCCAGTAGGATGCTCACAAGTAGGGGAAGATCTTGAAATAACTGCAAGAACTTTAATTGCAATGGGCAATAACCCTAATTTAGCAGCTGTTTTAGTAGTGGGTTTAGGATGTGAAAGATTTACACCTGATGAATTTATGAGAGGTCTTGCAAAGTCTCAGAAACCTATAGAAAAGGTTGTTATTCAAGATGAGGGAGACTCTTTAAAAGCAATTGAAAAAGGAGTTAAGATAGCTAAGAATTGGGCAATTGAATTTTCTACACAAGAGAGAGTTCCTTGCGACATGAAGGATTTAGTGATTGGAGTAAAATGCGGTGGAACAGATGCAACTTCAGGTATAGCTGCCAATCCAGCAGTTGGAGTAATGTCTGATTTAGTTGTAGACCAAGGTGGAACTATACTATTTTCTGAAGTAACTGAACTATTGGGTGCAGAGCATATTCTGGCTGCTAGAGCTGTTAATGAAGAAGTAGCTAATGATATAAATACTACAATAACTAGAATGGAAGATAAGCTTAGAGAAATTGGGACTAGGAAAGAATTTGCCCATAGGGGTGCACTAATTTCAACTGGTAACTTTGATGGTGGAGTATCATCTGTTGTTGAAAAAGCTCTAGGTGGTATTTACAAATCAGGAACTAAGCCCATTGAAGGGGTAGTGGGCTATGCAGAGAAACCTGAAAAACTAGGAGGGGTTTACTTAATGGATTCTCCTGGTCATGATGGTGAAGTAGTTACAAGCTTTGTAGGTGGAAGCGCTCAGATAGTTGTATTTACCACAGGAAGAGGTACACCAACTGGATTCCCATTTGTTCCAGTTGTAAAAGTTACAGGAAATGCTTTTACTTATGAAAAAATGAAAGAAAATATTGATGTTAATGCTGGAACTATTATTAGCGAAGGTGTATCATTAGAAGAGAAAGGTAAAGAAATATTCGACGCGATTTTAGAAGTAGCCAATGGAAAGAAAACAAAGGCTGAAATTCTAAAGCACGATGAATTATTCTGTGTAACTAGAGTATAGAATGGATGTGAGAATATGGATATATTCAACGAATTGTTGGGATCTGTACCAGTACCTAAATTTATAAAGGCTAGGCAAAACTTCCCAAGACCTAAGATTGAAGACATAGAGGGAACATTAAGAGAAGAATTAGTTGCATCGGGTTTGTTAGAAAACATAAAACCTGGTCAAAGAATTGCCATAACAGCAGGTAGCAGAGGAATTGCAAATATTGCAAGAATAATTAAAGAGTTAGTGACCTTGGTTAAAGAGCAAGATGCTCATCCCTTCATTATCCCTGCCATGGGAAGCCATGGCGGGTCTAATGGGCCTGGACAGAAATTGGTATTAGAGGGTATGGGAATAACAGAGGAGTTTTGTGGATGTGAAATTTTATCATCCATGGAAGTAGTACAACTTGACACTACTGAAGATGGTCTTCCAGTATACATGGATAAGTACGCCAATGAGGCAGATGGAATTATAGTCATGAATCGAATTAAACCTCATGTTGGCTTCAGGGGTCCATATGAAAGTGGAGTAACCAAAATGATTGCCATTGGTCTTGGCAAACAGAAGGGGGCAGAAACTTGTCATGCAGCTGGATTTGGTAGTATGGCCAAGAATCTACCCGCAATAAGTAGCAAAGTAATTGCTAAGAAGAATATAGTTTTTGGTATAGGTATCTTAGAAAATGCCTATGATGAAACCTATAAATTCGTAGTTATGGACAAAAATGAAATACTTGAAAAAGAGCCTGCTCTTCAGCAAGAATCAAAAGATATGTTGCCTAAGATAATGTTTGATAAGTTTGATGTATTAGTTATTGATGAAATAGGGAAAAATATTACTGGTACAGGAATGGATACCAACATCATAGGAAGATACCATACCCCTTATGCATCAGGAGGACCAGTTATTACAAAGCTAGTAGTTCTTGATTTAACTGAGGAATCCCATGGTAATGGTAATGGTATTGGTCTAGCTGATTTTACAACTAGAAGGTTCTTTAATAAGATGAAATTTGATCAGACATATCCTAATTCCATAACTTCAACAGTTCAACATACCATAAAGATTCCAATGGTACTTGATACTGATAAACTTGCTATTCAAGGTGCAATTAAAACAAGTAACTTAAATACCTACGAAGAGGCTAAAATTGTTAGAATCAAGAACACACTAGATATGGAATATATTTACTTCACTGAAACTTTGCTGGAAGAAGCTAATAAGAATCCAAATTTAGAAATTATTGGGGAAGTAGAAGAGTTTGAGTTTATTGATGGTAATTTATTATAGTAAGAGAGGAAGATATTAATGACTTATTTTAAAATCAAAGGGGTTATTCCTCCAATGGTTACTCCTTTTAATGAAGCAGATGAAGTTGATTATGAGAAACATATCTTTAATGTTAAAAAATGGGGAGAGTATGACATTGCTGGATACCTAGTACTAGGTTCCAACAGTGAAACTGTTTATTTAACAGAGGAAGAAAAACTTGAACTTATTAAACTTACAGTTGAGAACAAGGCAGAAGGAAAAATTGTAATGGTAGGATCAGGTATGGAATCAACTAAAGAAACCATATCACTTACTAATAAAGCTGGAGATTTAGGTGCTGATTGTGCATTGATTATAACTCCTCATTATTATGGTGAGAAGATGAATGACCAAGCATTGATCAATTATTACACTGAAGTAGCTGATAACTGTAATATTCCTATACTAATATACAATGTAACTAAGTATACTCATGTTAATATATCACCTAAGGCAGTGTCAGTACTATCAAAACATCCAAACATCATAGGAATGAAGGATAGTTCAGGAAGCGTACCTCAATTAGTAGCTTTCAAAGCTGGAGTTAATATGAAAGAATTCAACTTAATGGTTGGAACTGCAGGAATATGGTACCCTGCTCTAACTCTTGGAGTTGAAGGATCTGTCTTAGCGCTTGTAAATTGTTGCCCTGGTGAATGCGTTGATGTCCAAAAGTATTATGATCAAGACAAAGAAGATGAGTCAAGAGAACTATATGAAAGAATGTTTCCAGTTAATGCTGCTGTAACCGGAAAATATGGAATTGCAGGATTAAAGTATGCTTGTGATAAATTAGGACTTAAGGGAGGATTGGTTAGAAAACCAATGCTTCAGTTAACAGATAGTGAAAAAGAAGAATTAGATCAAATACTAAAAACTGCTAACTTATTATAATCCCCTAATTGATTAGGACAAGAGTCATGCTATCTTGTCCTTTTTACTTTTCTGTTTATATTTTTAGTTTGTAAATTTTAAGTATATACAGATTCCTTACACACTTAAATGGACCTACTATAATTTATTAAGATTTATTAAAATATTAATAATTATGGTATAATTGTCAGATAGATTTATGTTAAAGAATAAAATCATTAAATATTTAGCTTTGGAGTGATAGTATGGAGCAAGTCTTTATAACTTTATTAGTGGGTGCAATTGGTGGGTTCATTTTACTTAGATTTAGAGTGCCAGGAGCATTAATAATTGGGAGTATATTATTTGTTGCTATTTTCAATATTTTTTTTGATTCTGCTTACATATTTAGGGAAGGAAGATTAGTAGCTCAAGTAATTGCAGGGGCTTTTATAGGTTCTGGAATAAGCAAATCTGATTTATTCCACATGAGATCATTAGGAAAGCCTGCTTTTATAATCATTGGTGGATTGTTGATTTTAAGTATATTTACTGGAATAACTATGTACTTAATAAGTCCTATGGACTTAATAACTTCTTTGATGGCTGCTGTTCCTGGTGGTATGTCATATATGCCCTTAATAAGTGATGAACTGGGTGCCGATTCCTCAAAGGTAGCAATAATGCAATTTACTAGGATGATTTTTGGAATTGGTGTGCTTCCATATATTATAAAATACTTTGGGAAAAATAATCAGAAACCAAAGGCAACAAATAAACTTCAAGAGATTGATACCATTATTAAGGAAACTCATACTATTTATGATGGGATACTTACTTTTGCAATAGCTCTTATATTTGGGTACTTAGGAAGCATTACTGGTTTTCCATCAGGGACCCTTGCTTTTGCACTATTTGGTACCATAATTTATAAGATTAAATTCAACAAAGCTTATGTACCAAGGAGATTAAAACAATTTGCTCAAATACTAGCAGGATCATATATTGGTAGTGGTATAAATATGAGTGATGTTTTAGAACTTAAATATTTGTTCCTTCCTGCTCTTGTACTTTTGACAGGATACTTCCTTGCATGTGTGTACCTAGGTAAGATACTGGAGAAGGTTCATACATTCACATTAGAAGAAGGAATGTTTGCTGCTACCCCAGCAGGTGCTGCGGATATGGCCTTATTATTAGAGGATTTCGGAATATCCAATAAGGATATTGTAGTTATTCAAATAGTTAGAATGATAGTAGTAATATCTCTGTTCCCTCAAATTATGGTTATGGTCATGAAACTACTACAGAGTTTTAACTTTTAGGAGATGATATATTGGATTACTTTTTCTATATTTTGAATAATGTTATGCTCCCTATATTTTTACTTATACTAGCTGGAGCAGTACTAAACATTGTTCTAAAGTTTGATATCAAAACACTTTCTGGTCTATTATTCAATTTATTGATACCTGTGATGTTATTTCTCAAGGTATATGACAGTGATTTAGATGGCAGCATAGTTTTAAATGTTGTTATTGCCGTAAGTTTAACAATTTTTATTATGTATATAATTTCATTTTTAGTTTCAAAAGTATTTAGATTTTCTAAATCAGAGACAAGTGTATTTATCAATTCCTCAACTTTTTTCAATTCTGGAAATTTTTCCTTACCCTTGATGCAACTACTTTTTAATAACCCCTTTGTTATATCAGTTCAAGCAATAATAATGTTGGTTAATAGCATCTTGTTTTTTACTACGGGAGTATTAACAGCAGGAGCGGGAGAGAGGGGTATAAAGGCAACATTAACTTACATAATAAAAATGCCCTTGATGTATGCAATAGCACTGGCATTTATTCTTAAGAATTTGGACATAAAGATTTATCCACCTATTATGGAGTCCCTGAATTTAATAGCAACTGGATATTCAGCCTTGGCTATAATTACACTTGGAGCTCAGCTAACTCAAATAAGGGTGAAATTTTTAAATTTTAAAATATACCTATCGAATTTTTTAAGACTTATAATATCACCAATAGTTGCTTATTTCTTGGTTCAACTTCTTGGAATCACAGGCATAACAGCTCAAGTTATTGTCATTGCCATGGGTGCACCTACAGCTATAAATGTTGTATTAACATCTATCCAAATGGATAATGAGCCTGATTTTGCATCCCAAGCAGTATTTTCATCTACATTACTAGCATCAATTACAATGTCATTGGTAATATTTATGGTATTTAAGTATATGCCGGTATAAGTGCATTTTATTGAGTTAATGAATTTTAATATTTTACCTCCAAGACAACATCTAGTTTGATTACTATAGATGTTTACTTGGAGGTTTTTTGTTTGTAGTAACTTTATATATGATGGATATTTCTATTTAAGTAATCTTATACTCTCTAGAATATTTACCAGGAGATACTCCAGTCAATTTTGAAAAGGTTCTAATGAAGTGGGAATTATTGTTAAATCCAGATAGTTCACCTGCTTCTTGTACAGGTAGACCCTCCCTTAAATATTTTTTTGCCTGTATAATCCTACTGTTGATAATGAATTCATTAATTGTAAACCCAGTATATTGCTTAAATTGATGACAGAGATGGTACTTGCTAATAAAAAAGTTATTGGCTATAGCATCAAGGGATAATTTAATATGCAAGTTTTCCTTCAAAAATGCAATTATTGGTTCAATTTTACTTATGTCGGCTGTATTGTATTCCTGCTTACTATCTTGGGACATAAGAAGTTGGGCAATCTTAACAATCATTTGAATAAAATATGTGTCATTTAAAATATCATTTCCAAAAGACGGAGTTTCTTTAAGATGGAATTGTTTCATAATAGCTAGTATTTCTTTGTATTCCCTATCATCTAGCTGGATACACATATTTATGTTTGAGAAGATACTGTAAAGGGATGTTTTCTTGCTTGATATCCTTTCTAGGGTATCGCTGGAAAAGTGTATTACATATCTTTCATAGGTATTTAAGCTATCAACTATGGTTTTGTGCAGGATGGTATCTTTAATCAGGAGTAAAGTACCCTTTCTTAAGGGATATACTTTGTCCTCAATAAAAACATGTCCTGCATCGGAAAGAGATAGGAGTATTTCAAACTCGTCATGAAAATGATGCCTATTCATTTTCCAGTCATTATCTACATTTAAGGTTATTTCATATTTTAGGTTCATAAGAATTCCTTTCTAATAGCAAGATACGCAAATATAATACCAATAATAGCAAATTATTTGCTTATAATATTTAGTATACTAGTATTAATAACATATTTCAAATCTAATTATAGGAGATACCTTAATAGGGAGGAAGATACATATGATGAGTTTGGATATTAGAAAGATATCTGATGGTTACCAAGAATACTTAAGAGATGAATCCAGGAGCATTGGCAATGCTGATACTATTTCATTTCCTAAATCACATAAGGAAGTTATAAATATAGTAAAAAATATGAGCAATCAAAATATCCCCATTACAATTCAAGGATCCAGAACCGGTTTGGCTGCAGGGAGCGTTCCATATGGAGGGCATGTAATTAATCTATCAAAAATGGACAAGGTCATATCCATGAGAAAAGATGAGAATGATGTTTTTTTCTTAAATGTTCAATCTGGTTTAGTGCTTTCTCAACTTAAGGATAATATAAAGAACAAGAAGTTTAATATTAGTGAATGGGATGAAGAATCCATCAAGGCATATCAAACCTTCATCCAATCCCATGAGATGTTTTTTTCTCCTGATCCAACGGAGACATCAGCTTCAATTGGTGGAATGGTA
Source organism: uncultured Tissierellaceae bacterium (assembly GCA_964575895.1). GTDB lineage: Bacteria > Bacillota > Clostridia > Tissierellales > Tissierellaceae > Gudongella. The sequence continues at coordinate 31,322 of CAZNTE010000015.1, forward strand.
GCTTGTAATGCTTCAGGGGCAAGAAGTTATCTATATGGTCCAACTAGAAAGTACATAGAAAAACTAAAAATAGTTTTAAGTAATGGAGAAAGCTTATCTTTAAAAAGGAATCAGGTGTTTTCAAAGGGAAGAATTCTAGAGCTTATTACTGATAATGGGAACAAGTTATTTATCCAGCTGCCTGATTACATAATGCCTAAAACAAAAAATGCCTCAGGTTTTTACATTGAAGATAATATGGACGTAGTTGATTTATTCATAGGTTCTGATGGAAGCCTTGGTATAGTAACTGAAGTGGAAATAAGGTTGCTTAAGTTGCCCAAAATAATCTGGGGAGTTACATGTTTTTTAAGCAATAGTGAAAATGTAGTAGCTTATGTGGACAGTATTAGAAGGGATTTAAAGCTTATTAGTTCAGTTGAATACTTTGATGAAAGTGCTCTGAATATACTTAGGGATCAGAAGAACAACAATCCAGCCTTTAAAAGATTGCCAAGAATAAATGATAAGGCTCAAACAGCCATATATTTAGAGATTCATGCTAATGATGAAGAAGATGCTATGAAAGAATTGTTTAAAATTCAAGGTTTAATAGATAAAATAAATGAGGATCCATCAAGCACATGGGTTGCAAGAAATGATTTTGATAAGGACAAGTTGTATTTTTTCCGCCATGCTATACCTGAAAGTGTAAATATGCTAATAGATCAGAAAAAGAAAACTTACCCTTTGATTACAAAGCTTGGAACTGATATGTCTGTACCAGATGATGAGCTAAAGACTGTCATGGATATGTATATTTCAATGTTGAAGGAGAATAATCTTCAATCAGCCATATGGGGGCATATTGGAGATAATCATCTTCATGTAAACATACTACCTAACAATGAAGAGGAGTACTTGTTAGGGAAGAAGCTCTATGAGCAATGGGCCAGAGAAGTTACTAAACTAGGGGGAGCTGTATCAGCTGAGCATGGTATTGGAAAGATTAAGGCTGAAATGTTAAGAATTATGTATGGAGATCACAATATTAACCAGATGAAGAAGCTTAAATTGCAACTGGATAAACAAGGACTTTTAGGAATTGATAATCTGTTTAATATGAGAGAGGTGTAATTCAATGGAGATAATAGTATGTGTTAAACAAGTACCTTCATCAAATAAGGTAAACATGGATCCCATTACCAAGACCATTATTCGTGATGCAAAACAATCTGTAATAAATCCCTATGATTCCTATGCCTTGGAAGAAGCCTTGAGTATAAAGGATAAGACTGGGGGTAACGTAACGGTTATAAGTATGGGTATACCTTCCACCGAAAATATTATCAGGGATTCCATAGCTAGAGGTGCAGATAGGGGAATCTTACTTTCTGATAGAAAATTTGCAGGAGCAGATACACTGGCTACATCATATACTCTAGGAAGTGGCATTAAATCAATGGGAAAGTATGACATTATTATATGTGGCAAGCTCTCTGTTGATGGTGACACTGGCCAAATAGGTCCTGAGTTGGCGGAACAACTGGGGATTCCGCATATTACTGATGTGGAGGAGTTCATTCAGGTTGATCCTGATAGGGTAATTTGCAGGAAGGTAGATGAATATACCTACAAGGTAATAGAAGTTAAACTACCTGCCTTATTTACCATCAACAAGGATGTAAATGTGCCTAGATTACCAAGTATCACTGGAATCATAGAATCCTTGGAAGGTGATGTTAAACTAATAGACTCTAGTTCCATAAAGGTGGATGAAAATAGGATTGGATTAAATGGATCACCAACAAGTGTTGTCAAGACCTTTATACCGGAAAATGAAAAGAAGTCACAGATAGTTGAAGGTTCACTAAGGGATAAGGTTTTAAGACTAATAGAAATAGTCAGTGAGGTGATTTAGTCATGCCAACTTTAGATATTAATAGAGAAAAATGTATTGGTTGTAGTTTGTGTATTAAAGCTTGCCCTCATGATAGTTTGTATATGAAGGATAAGAAGGCATATGTTAATGATTCTTGTGTTTTGTGTGGTTTTTGTCTGGATGTATGTCCAGTAAATGCCATTAGCATTAATAAGGAAAATAAAAACTCTTCAAATATTAGTGAGTATAATGATATCTGGATATATGGAGAAACTCATGATAATCTTATTCTACCTGTGGTATTTGAAATTATTTCCAAGGGAAGAGAATTAGCTACTAAGTTAAACTGCAAGGTTAAGGTCTTAATTATTGGAGATAAACCAATAAATTTAGATAGGATCACTGCTGATGAAGTTTATATCTATAGTATGGAGGAATATTCAAAGACTGAAGAAAATGACATAGAGATATTCCAAGATCTAATTATTAAAAACAAACCTAACATTATCCTATTTGGTGCATCCAGTTACGGTAGATCCATAGCACCAAGAGTTGCAGCTAGATTTAAAACTGGATTAACAGCAGATTGTACTGAACTGGATATTAACCTTGAGACTAAGGTTCTGGAGCAAACAAGACCAGCCTTTGGTGGAAATATAATGGCCACTATTGTCTGTCCTGATACTAGACCTCAAATGGCTACTGTCAGGGCAGGTGTCTTTAAGGAGGACTTGGCAATTGAGAGTATTACACCAAAGGTTCATACTCTTAATTTAAATAATAAAAAGGTGGGCTCTATTAAAATTTTAGATGAAGTTATGAGACATTCAGTTGAGACGATTGCTGATGCAAATATAATTGTTTCTGTGGGGAGAGGAATTGGAAATCAGAAAAACATTGAAATTGCTGAAAAATTAGCTAATCTTATAGGTGGGAAACTGGGAGTAAGCAGACCTTTAGTTGATGTTGGGTGGAAGGCCCAGAATTACCAGATAGGACAAACTGGATACAATGTTTCGCCAAAATTACTCATTGCATGTGGAATTTCAGGAGCCATACAACATCTAGCTGGAATATCCAATGCAGAAAAAATTATTGCCATAAATTCTGATCCTGATGCTCCAATTTTTAAGGTGGCAGACTACTGTATAGTAGGAGATTGCATTGAGGTAATAAAGGAACTAATCACAGAAATTGAGAATGATAAGATATTTGACTTATAATAGGCATGCCCTGTTTTATTATTAAAATCTATAATACTATAATGAAATATTTAAACTTGTACTAAGTATAATTAGTACAATCTTAGATTCTATAGATATTTGTAGGATATAGATGAATTAGTTGAGAAAAATTGCTCTATAAAAGTAAAATAGTTAAGAAAATAAGAACTAGCCACTAAATTTTGGCTAGTTCTTGATTATATTATGAAGTATGTATCAATGTTCTTCTGTATCATTTACAACCATAACTGGACACTTTGCATGACCAACTACCTTCTGGGATACTGAACCTAATAGTAATCTCTTAATTTGAGAAAATCCTCTTCTACCAATAACTATTAAATCTGCTCCCTTTTCTTCAGCCACATTAACTATTACATCATATGGTTCGCCTACCTCAACTAACTTTTCATAGGCAATATTGGATAAATCGGGAAGTTCAGCAACAAACTCATCTAGCATAAGCTTATGTTGGTGGGTTAGTTCATCTTGAACATTGGATAGGTTATATACATTGTTTGTGCCAACCCTTCCCCGTTCAAGTATATCGGGGTTCTTAACTACAGATAAGAAAATTAAATCAGTATAAAACTTTCTAGAAAGCTCAACTGCCTCTCTAGCAGCACGCATTGAAGTTGGAGATCCATCCACTGCTACTAAAATTTTTTCCATTTTCTACACCTTCTTTTCTTTATACACCTGAAGAACATCTCCTGTTATAATCTATATACCCAATAATCTGGAAATATTGTGAAATAATTAACTTTATTTTAATTTATTCATTATATACATAAATTCTAATTATTTTTGTATTTTTTCTCAAATTAGTTATGATAGTAATAGGGGGAGATATAGATGGACATAGTAATTAGTGAAAGCTTAAAATCTTATTTAAGGAAGAAGGATATAAGGGATATAGTTCTAGATCTACCCATGAGAAAGGTATGCTGCTCTGGTCCATATATTCCTCTAGTAAGAAGGCTAAAGAAGCAGGATAAGGTTAGTGATTACATTCTTGAGGTGGTGGATGGAGTAAATATCTACAGACATAAAGATATCAGATACTCAAGAAAAAAACTTAAAATAGGTATTAGAAAAACCTTTGGACTAGTGGAAATGTATTGTTTTGATCCAGATAATATATGCGTTTGTGGTGGTAATATTAAGGAAGTTTAATGACCTTTATCGACTATTGTCAATGGAGGTTATTTTTTGCGAGAAATGACAAAAATATAACAATAATATATTGGACATTAAAGTGAATTTCTAGAAATACATTATAAATTTACTAGGTATTTTGGGTCATACATTTACCAATATTAAAGAATATAAACCTATAGTAAATGAATTAAAACTAGTAAAATACAGCTTTTAAGAAGACAGGTACTCTTTATTGGATTTCAATGTATCCACTATAAATTATTAAGCAAAAATAATACAAATATAAAAAATATATGTTTATTAATTAACAATAATTTGATATTATATAGCCATAAATTTGATTATTAATTAACAAGGGAGGTTTATGATGCTAACTCGAACTTTAAGCAATGAGCTCTATGAAGAGCTTGAAAGCTACATCGATTCCATTGAGAATAGGGAATCAGCATTAATCGAGGTACTACACGAAGCCCAACATCTATTTGGTTATTTACCTATGGAAGTCCAGTTGTTCATAGGCGAAAAACTAAATGTTCCAGCATCCAAGATATTTGGTGTAGTAAGTTTTTATTCATACTTTACAACGGAACCAAAGGGAAAGTATGTTATCAATATTTGTACTGGAACGGCTTGCTTTGTAAGAAATGCAGAAGCAGTAGTTAGGGCATTTGAAAAGACACTGGGAATTAAGACAGGTGAGACAACTGGGAATGGAATGTACACAATAGACTGTCTTAGATGTGTTGGAGCATGTGGACTTGCTCCTATAGTAATGGTTAATGATGATGTATACGGCAAGGTAACTGCTGATCAGGTAAGTAAGATCATAGGAAAATATACAGAGTAGGAGGTGTTTGGTATGGAAAGGATAAAGGATTTAAATTGTCTTTTGGATAAACAAAGAGAACTTGACCATATTATGGAAGTAAGACGAGCTAATGTATCTCATTCAGACTATAAGGAGTTTCTAATCTGTGGAGGAACTGGTTGTGTTTCATCTGCCAGTTTAACCCTACTGGATAATATGAAAAAGGAAATAGCTAGCTTGGGTCTATCTGAAAAGGCAAAGGCTTCCATTACTGGATGCTTTGGATTCTGTGAAAAGGGACCAATAGTTAAGGTCTTTCCAGAAGATGTTTTCTATGTGGGGGTTAAGCCTGAAGATGGAAGTAGAATCATTAGGGCTCATCTTGTGGAAGGAACAAGGGTGGAAAGATTACTTTATGAAGAACCTACATTAAAGAAGAAGGTGGAAACCCAACATGAAATGGAGTTTTATAAAAAGCAGGAGAGGATTGCCCTAAGAAACTGTGGTCTAATAAATCCTGAACTAATAGAGGAGTACATAGCTAATAGAGGATATGAAGCACTGGGCAAGTGTCTTCTTCAAATGAAGCCTGATGAGGTTATCGCAATCATTAAACATTCAGGCTTAAGGGGAAGGGGAGGCGGAGGATTCCCAACTGGCCTCAAGTGGGAGTTTGCAAAAAGAAGTAAGTCTGATGTTAAGTATGTGGTTTGTAACGCTGATGAGGGAGATCCAGGAGCCTTTATGGATAGATCAATTCTTGAAGGGGATCCCCATAGTATTATTGAGGCCATGACCATAAATGGATATGCCATTGGTGCTAATCAGGGTTTTGTATATATTAGAGCAGAGTATCCCCTGGCTATAAAGAGACTTAAGAATGCCCTTAAGCAGGCTAGAGAAGCTGGGCTCTTAGGTAAGGATATTATGCATTCTGGTTTTGATTTTGATATAGCTATCAAATACGGGGCTGGAGCCTTCGTATGCGGTGAAGAGACAGCTCTAATCCACTCCATAGAAGGTGGAAGGGGAGAACCAACCACTAAACCACCCTTTCCTGCGGAAAAGGGATTATGGGGTAAGCCCACATCAGTAAACAATGTGGAGACCTTTGCTAATATTCCTGCCATTCTTATAAATGGGGCAGATTGGTATTCCAAGCTGGGGAGTCCTTCTTCCAAGGGGACCAAGGTGTTTGCCCTTGCTGGAAAGATCAACAATGTTGGTCTTGTGGAAGTTCCCATGGGAATAACCCTTAGGGAGATAATCTATGATATTGGTGGTGGAATAAAGGATAACAAGAAGTTTAAGGCTGTTCAAACAGGAGGACCATCTGGTGGATGTATAACCTCCCAGCAGTTGGATGTTCACATCGACTATGAATCCTTAAGCTCCATAGGTTCCATGATGGGTTCTGGAGGAATGATAGTAATCGATGAGGATAACTGTATTGTTGATATTGCTAAATTCTACCTGGAGTTCACTGTGGAAGAGTCCTGTGGCAAGTGTACTCCTTGTAGGGTAGGAAACAAGAGATTATATGAGATGCTAACAAAGATAACTGAAGGTAAGGGTACAGTGGAAGATCTTGAGGACATGAGAAAGTTAGCGGAAGTAATAAAGCTTACATCTCTTTGCGGACTGGGACAGACTGCTCCAAATCCTGTACTATCCACCATGAAGTACTTCTATGATGAGTATCTTGCCCATGTGGTGGATAAGAGATGTCCTGCTGGAGTTTGTCAGGCTCTTCTTAGATACACAATCAGTGCTGAAAAATGCATTGGTTGTACAAAATGTGCCAGAGTTTGTCCAGTATCCTGCATCAGCGGTAAGGTCAAGGAAGCTCACTTCATAGACCAGGATCTTTGTATCAAGTGTGGAGCTTGTTTTGATGCTTGTCCTGTTAGTGCTATTTCGAAAGGTTAGGGGTGATAAGAATGATAAAGCTAACGATTAATGGGAAAGAAGTAATGGTTCCAGTGGGAAGTACAATACTAGATGCTGCCAGAGAGGTTAATGTTAAAATACCAACACTTTGTCATCTTGACCTTCATGATATAAAGATGGTAAACAAGTCTGCCAGCTGTAGAGTTTGCGTTGTGGAAGTGGAGGGTAGAGCAACCCTTGCTCCTGCCTGTGCTACTCCTGTATTTGAGGGAATGGTAGTTAAGACTGATACTAAGAAGGCTGTTAAGGCCAGAAGAACAGTGGTTGAGTTGCTATTATCTGATCATCCCAAGGATTGTCTGATTTGTGAGAAGAATACTGACTGTGAATTGCAGACCCTTGCAGCAGATCTTGGAATTAGACATATCAAATATGAAGGTGAATTGTCCACCTTGGAAATAGATGATAGTAGTTTTTCCATAGTAAGGGATATGACCAAGTGCATCATGTGCAGAAGATGTGAGACCATGTGTAATGAGGTACAAAGTGTTCATGTTCTCTCTGGTATAGGAAGAGGATTTAATACAGCTGTTGGAACTGCATTTGATCTTCCCATGTTTGAGACCAATTGTACCTTCTGTGGACAATGTCTTGCAGTTTGTCCTACAGCAGCCTTAACTGAAGTAAATAATGTTCCCAGGGTATGGGATGCCTTGAATGATGATAAGAAGTTCGTGGTTGTCCAGACTGCTCCTGCTGTCAGGGTTGCCCTAGGGGAAGCCTTTGGCATGGAACCTGGTACTGTTGTTACTGGAAGGATGGTAGCTGCCCTAAGAAGTATAGGCTTTGATCGGGTATTTGATACTGATTTTGCCGCAGATTTGACCATTATGGAGGAGGCATCTGAATTTGTCCATAGATTACAACATGGGGGTAAACTCCCCATACTAACCAGCTGTTGTCCTGGATGGGTTAAGTTCTTTGAACACCAGTTTAGTGATATGCTTGATATTCCATCAAGCTGCAAGTCTCCCCATGAAATGTTTGGTTCAATTTGTAAAACCTACTTGGCTGAAAGAATTGGAATTAAGCCTGAGAACATGGTAGTGGTTTCTGTTATGCCTTGTGTAGCCAAGAAGTACGAAGCAGCCAGACCTGAACTAGGCCATGGAGGCACTAAGGATGTGGATATAGTAATCACCACCAGGGAACTGGCTAGGATGATAAATGAGGCTGGAATTAGTTTTAATTACCTGGAGGATGAGAAGTTTGACAATCCACTGGGAGAATCCACAGGAGCATCTGTTATATTTGGAGCAACTGGTGGAGTAATTGAGGCTGCCCTTAGAACTGCCTATGAGTGGTTAACCAAGGAGACCCTAGAAAGTGTTGAATTTGAAGCCCTCAGGGGTATGGAAGGAACCAAGGAAGCCACAGTTAACATAAAGGGTGAAGATATTCATATAGCTGTTACCCATGGTCTTGGCAATGCTAGAAATCTTCTTGAAAAGATAAGAAGGGGAGAAGCTAATTACCATGCCATTGAGATTATGGCCTGCCCTGGAGGATGCGTTGGAGGTGGTGGACAACCCTATCACCATGGAGATATTGAGATCCTTCAAAAGAGAATTGCTGGAATATATTCTGAGGATAGAGCTAAGAACATTAGAAAGTCTCATGAAAATCCAATGATCAAAAAGATCTATGAAGATTACTTGGGAGAACCCTATGGTGAAAAAGCCCATGAACTTCTTCACACATATTATGTTCCAAGACAGAAGATGTAGTAAAATTTATATATAGAATCTGTTGATAAAAAACTGGAGGAATCTTATCCCTAATTTAAAATTAAATATAAAACAATAAACTAGGAGAAACCTCTCTTAAACATTAGAAGCAAGTGTTTAAGAGAGGTTTACTTTATTTTCAATACTTTGTTTTATGCTTATAGTGAACTAATAAAAATTATAATTGAGTTTTCTGTTAATTTATAATTGACAAGAGTAGACCAACAATGCTACTATAATTGTAACACAATAACGATATACAAAGTAGAATTACAAACAAGCAAACAATTAAAGGGAGGGATTCAATGAACGAACTAATTAAAGGAGCCTATGATGTCCATGTACATTCCGGACCAGATATGCTTCCAAGAAAAGTTGATGATCCAGAGCTTGCAGAAAGATTTGTTAAGGCAGGATTAAAGGGATATGTAATTAAGTCTCATTACAACTGTACAGCTGAGAGAGCAAGAGTTATAAATATGTTTAATCCTAACATTGAAGTTTATGGTTCAATTACCTTAAACAATGCTGTTGGTGGGATTAACCCAATGGCTGTCGAAATGGCAGGAAGAGCTGGAGCTAAAGCAGTATGGTTTCCAACAGTAGACTCTGAAAATGAACAATTTCATTTTGCAAAAAATCCTTATAAGGCAATGCCTTACTGGGCAGTAGTACAGAATCAAATGAAGGAAGATGGTTTTGATGTTAAAACTATCAATATATTAAAAGATGGAAAATTAATAAAAGAGGCATATGAAGTTTGTGAGATAATAGCTAAATATGACATGATTCTTGCAACTAGTCATTTATCAAAAGAGGAAACCTTTGCATTGGCTAAGGCTGCTAAGGAAGCAAAGGTCAAGAAATTAGTCATAACTCACGTAACCTTCCCTGCTACTCTATACACAGTAGAAGAGCAAAAAGAGCTATTAAAATACGGTGCAATGATGGAGCACTGTTATACAACTGTATCAACTGGTAAGGTAGATAAAGATGTTATGATGAATCAAATAAGGGAAATAGGACCATCAAATATCATATTGGCTACTGATTTAGGTCAAAAAGCAAATGTATATCCAGATGAAGGACTATCAAACTTTGCTGACTTACTTCAAGCTGAAGGATTTTCAGATGAAGATATTAAGACAATGATCGTTAAGAACTCAAATTATCTTATTAAGTAAAAGGCAGGTAATGACATGATAAAAGGGAAGAGAATGTTAGTTTTTAGTGCCCATGCTGGTGATTTTGTATGGAGATCAGGTGGAACTATTGCTAAGTATATAGATGAAGGTGCAGATGTAAAATTAGTTGTTTTTAGCTTTGGCGTTAGAGGAGAATCCAATGATTTATGGAAATTGGAAGGACAAACAACCGATAACGTAAAAAAGATAAGACTTGAAGAATCCTCTAAGGCAGCAGAAATTCTTGGTCTTAAGGATGTTGAGTATTGGGATTATGAAGATTATCCAATGTACTTTGATAGAGAGAGAATTGATAGAATAGTAGAGACAATAAGAAGTTTTAGACCTGATATAATAATTACTCATGATAAAACAGATGCTTTTAATCCAGACCATAATAATACCCACGATGCAGTATTTCAGGCAAGCGTTATCTCCATATCAGCAGGTGCCTTATATGGAGATCTAAAAAATATCAAACAAACTAGATTATTTGGTTTCGAACCTCATCAAACAGAAATCAGTGATTACAAACCTGGATCTTTCATTGACATAACTTCAACTTTTGACAAGAAAGTAAAAGCTATGGAGTGTTATCAAGCACAGCCTCATTTAATAGAATACTATAAGCAAAGAGCTATTATGAGGGGCAACCATGCCAGAAGAATTTCAGGAGTAAAAGATTATAAGTATGCAGAAAGCTTTGCTAACTTTTTCCCTGTAGTGGGAGAGGAGTTGTACTAATGGAAAAATATGTTGTAAGAAACATTGAAAGGCCAGATAAAGCAATAGTAGATGAACTAGCAAGGTTAGGAACTGCAACTGTGTATGAAGCTCAGGGGAAGGAAGGACTTCTCACTGATACACTTCATCCTATCAAGGAAGGATTTTCTGTTTGTGGTCCTGCAGTTACAGTTATCTGCCAAGAAGGAGATAATTTAATGATACATGCTGCAGTTGAAGTATGTAAGCCTGGTGATGTAGTTGTAATAACAACAGTGGGTAACTCCAACAAGCATGGAATGATTGGTGATTTAATCGTCAATTCATTAATTGAAAAAGGAGTAAAAGCTATTATCATTGAAAGTGGTCTAAGGGATATTAAGACTTTAAGAGAAATGGGCCTACCTATATGGTCAGCTCATGTCATAGCAAAAGGTACAACAAAGAATAAGGCCGGATGGGTAAATGCACCAGCTGTGTGCGGTGAAGTTTTAATTAACCCTGGAGATCTTATTGTGGCAGACGATGATGGTATTTGTGTAGTAAGAAAAGAAGAAGCAAATTCTACATTGGAAAAAAGCTTACTTAGAGAAAAGAAGGAAGAAGCAACCAGAGAAAAAATAAAGAATGGTGAATTAGGTGTTGATTTTTATGGATTTAGGGATGTATTATCTAAGTTAGGTGTTAGATACTACGATAACCTTAATGATATACAAAAATAAGGAGGAGTACTTTGATGAAAAAAATTCTAGTAATATTAATGGTGTTAATACTAGCGACAAACTTATTTGCATGTACACAAAGCCCAAGTGAAGAACCAGCACAACCTGCTGAACCTAATCAACCTGAGCAACCGGTAGAGGAACCTAAGTTAGACTATCCAAAGAGAGCAATTGAAGTTGTGGTTCCTTTTGGTCCTGGTGGATCATCTGACTTAATGACTAGAGAATTTGCAAATATTGCAGCCAACTTTTTAGACAAGCCAATGAACGTTGTTAATAGAGCCGGTGGCGGTGGAGTTGATGGTATGGTTTATGTAGCTAATGCTCCAGCTGATGGATATACATTACTTCAAATAACTCCTTCACACGCTATTGCTGAAGCTTTATCAAGACCTAATGCAAGCTTAACTGGAGACTTTATGCCAATAGGTAACTTCCAAAAAGATATCCAATTATTTGGAGTTGCAGCTAATAGTGAATTTGATAGTATTGAAGAATTATTAGAGTATGCAAAAGCTAACCCTGGCAAGATAAAAATTGGTGGAACATCACCTGGTGGATTAGATGATTATATGGCAAATGGATTTGCAGCTGAAGCAGGAATTGAATTTACTTATGTTCCATACAATTCAGCATCAGAGACAAAAGCTGCAGTACTAGGTGGAGAAATTGATATTTATCAAGATAAGGTTATCTCTTTCTTAACTATGGTTAGAGGTGGAGATGTTAAACCATTAGTTGTACTTAATGATGTAAGATTAGATATGATTGAAGAGTTTGCAGATGTTCCTTCATCAGTTGAACTAGGAATTAACTTTACTCAAGGATCATGGAGAGGATTTGCTGTAAGGAAAGATACTCCACAAGAAATAGTTGACTTCCTAGAAGATGTTCTAGAAAAAGTATATAATTCAGAACAATATAGAGAATCTGCTGAAGAGACAATGTCTGATATTATACCTGGATTTATAAATGCTGAAGACTATGGTAAGATGTGGGTTGAGGAAGTAGCTAAATTTAAAGAAGTTCTAGCAGATTAATTGGTTAAATGTCCCTGTTTCAGGGACATTTAATTCTAAGTAGAAGGAGGATAGTTAATGGAACTCTTATTCAATATCGGATTAGTTGCCTTATTAGGCTTCTTATTCTTTAATACATTATCATTTGATTCCACAGGAATCTCAACAGACAAAATAGGACCAGCAGGTTTTCCTCAAATGGTTATAATAATAGCACTACTACTTGTAGCTTATAACACCTATATTTTATTAAAAAATAAGAGTGATAAAAAGGATGTTATTGATAAAAAAGGATTTAGAGTAATGGTTATAAATATTGCATTAGTAACAGCATATATTTTTACCTTAAATATTCTTGGATTTTTTGTAGGAACTCTACTATTCTCATTGGCTGCAATATATTCAATGGGATATAGAGAACATTTAAAGGGAATATTATTTACTCTTATTTTGACCGTTGGAATTACTCTTATATTTGGTAAATTCTTCTATGTAGCACTACCAAGAGGAATTGGAATACTAAGAGAGATAAGTTACTTTATTTATTAGGGGGTGTTTTAGGTGGACGCTATTATCCAAGCATTTGGGATTGTATTTAGCCCAATGTCAATATTTTTTATGATTCTTGCCACATCATTTGGAATAGTATGTGGAGCATTACCTGGATTGGGACCATCTATGGCCGTAATCCTACTATTGCCATTTACATATAATATGGACCCTGTTGTTGGAATTATAACTTTAGTTGCAGTAAATGTAGGTGCACAGGCGGGTGGAAGTATTTCTTCTATTCTACTTAGAGTTCCTGGAACTCCAAGTTCTATAGCCACAACATTTGATGGGTATCCCATGGCCTTGGCAGGTAAAGCCGGTAGGGCATTGGGTCTGGCCATAACTGCATCATCAATAGGTAGTATTTTTTCAGCAGTTGCAATGTTGGTTTCTGCTCCATTGTTGGCTAGGATGGCACTTAAGTTTCAGAGTGCAGAATACTTTGCACTTGCATTATTGGGTTTAAGCTGTATATCAAGTATAGGATCCAAAAATCAAACCAAAGCTCTTGTGGCGGCAAGTTTAGGTTTACTACTGTCAACAGTAGGCATTGATGCAATTGATGGTACAACTCGATTTACATTTGGACAGGGATTTTTAATGAGTGGTATTGACTATATACCAGTTATGATAGGAGCATATGCAATTGCTGAGGTTTATAAGAATATAGGTGATAAATTCGGTAGCAAAGTACCTGAAGCTAAGGTCACTAAGGTTGATAAATTCGAATTTATTAAATTTAAAGAAGTATTAGCAAAATGGAAAACTTACTTAAAGGGTTCAATAATTGGAACAGTTATTGGTATTATACCTGCAGCTGGTGGTTCTATTGCTGCCTTTGTAGCATATAGCGAAGAGGTAAGATCAAGTAAGACCCCGGAGCTATTTGGAACTGGAATTGATGAGGGTATCATAGCTCCTGAATCAGCTAACAATGGTGCAGTAGGAGGATCTCTAGTACCTACTTTAACCTTGGGTATTCCAGGAAGTCCTGTTGCAGCAATTATTATGGCTGCCTTTATGTTGCACGGTTTAACACCGGGACCATTACTACTAAAACAACAACCAGCCATGTTATATAGTATATTTATTGGAATTATCGTATCTTCAATTTTACTATTATTCCTAGGAAAGTATATTTCCAAGGAATTTGCTAAAATTCTAAGATTACCCTATCCTCTATTAGCTGTTCTTATAGTTGTATTAGGTGTGGTTGGTGCCTACTCACTAAGAAATAATTTAACAGATGTTTATATATTATTTGCATTTAGTTTTGTAGGATATTTGTTTAATAAGTTTAAGTATTCAACATCTGCTTTTATACTTGGATTAATCCTTGGTAAGATTGCAGAAAATGCCATGAGAAAACAGTTGATAGTAAATGATGGAAGCTGGATGGGCTTTATAACCAGACCAATTTCCTTAGTAATATTAATTGTATCTTTTATTGCCTTCTTTAATCCGATGATTAAGCAGTACAAGATGAACAAGAAATTAAGACAAAATTAAAATTCAATAGACATGTTGGTTCCTGGAAATTTAAATTAATGCGAAGATGGCTTCCCCCATTATTAATTAGATAAATAGCTTTAATCCAGGAATCTACTTATATTCAAGGTCATTATACTCATAATTATAATAAGGAGAGATAGAATGAATCCATATATTACATTTGTAGGCTTTGGAGAGGCTTCATATCATATAGCCAAAGGATTGACTAGTGAAGGTTTTCCAAAGATATATGCGTTTGACATTATGAGCAATCATCCAGAAAGAGGACAATTAATCCATGATAGGGCTAATGAGGCTCAAGTTGAAATTATATCAGATATGAAAGAAGCTATTGAAAAATCAAAATACATTATTTCTGCAACAAGTGCTAAGATAGCAGTTGACATTGCTGGATCAATTTTACCCTTGATGAGAGAAGGTCAGATTTTCATAGATATTAATGCAGCATCTCCCATGTCTATGAAAGAGATTGATCAGCTAGATAGACCAGAAGGAGTTAAGTTCTGCGATTCTGCAGTAATGGGAGTAGTACCAACAGATGCTCATAAGGTTCCTATGTTATTATCTGGGGATGGAGCGAAGGAAGTTGAATTAGAACTATCTAAATATGGTATGAATCTAAGAGCATTAAATGGTGATGCAGGTGGATCATCTGCAGTAAAAATGTTTAGAAGTATATTTATGAAGGGTTTAACACAATTAATGATTGAATCTTTTGTATCAGCTAATGAGTTTGGGGTACTGGATGAAATGGTTTCATCCTTGTCTAATAGCATAGATGATAAGAAATTAGTGGAATTGGCAAATCAACTAATTCCAAGAACTATAGTTCATGCTGAAAGAAGAGTTTCTGAGATGAAAGAGGTTGTACTTACATTACAAAGCCTTAACCAAGATTCTTTAATGTCAGAAGCTACTAGGGATAAACTTAGTATCATAGCAGCTAGTGAATACTCAAAGGCATACAATGGGATACCACCGAAGGACTATGTTGAATCAATTGAAGGATTAACAAAAATATTCACTAAATGAAAATATTGACAACACTAATTTTATGGGGTATGATTGTGACAAAATAGCTGATTTGAATGATTTTGAAAGGCAGGTTTTATTGTTGTTATCACAAGGGGATAAAATTTATGAAATAATACGTCAGAGAATACTAGATCACACTTATGTCCCATCTCAAGCACTGGTTGAATCAAATCTAGCTGAGGAATTGGGAGTAAGTAGAAATACTATTAAAAAAGCATTATTAAGACTTTCTAATGATAAGTTAGTGGTATTTAAGGCCAATAAGAGCGCAATAGTGAAGTCTTTGACTATAGAAGAAGCAGTAAATTTATTTGAAATTAGAGAAAGAGTTGAGGGTCTAATTGCATACTTAGGGGCACAGGTTATATCTGAGAAGGAACTTGATATAATAAAGGAAAACCTTGATAATATGAAGGCATGTCTTGAAAAGGGTGACTTAATGGGTTACTCCAAGACCAACGATATAATTCACAATGTATTATATAGTATTTGTCCAAATGAGGATGCCATAGATATTATACAATCCATAAGACTACAACTAAGAAGGTATAACAAAAGAACAATACTCATCTCAGGGAGGAGTCATGATTCCTTTAATGAGCACCAGAATATTTATTTAGCCTTAAGAGATAAGGACGCGGATAAAGCAGAAATGATGATGAGACGACATATTAGGAATGTTAGAGAAGTTCTTAAGGAAAACTACAATTTGTTATTTTAGTTAAGTTTAGATTTAATTGATTCAGAAAATTTACATTTAAAAGAGGCTTGAATTTATTTCAAGCCTCTAACTATGTCCCTTATTCTTCTGCATCCTCATCTTCCATAATTACTAAAACTGGGCAATGTGCATGAGTAACAACATTTTTAGATACAGATCCAAAGAATAATCTCTTGATCTTTGAATAACCCCTTCTACCTATTACTATAAGGTCAGAACCTTTCTCTTCTGCTATACTTATAATACCCTTATAGGGATCTCCAACAGCAACTACTTTTTCATAAGGAATATCATGTAAATCTGGTAGGGTTGGGATAAATTCATCCAGCATGTTAGTATGTTGTGCCTTCAAATTATCAATGACTGATTCCATATCGATTCCTGCTGCAAATTCACTTCTTCCTTCAAAGAAAATATCCGGATCCTTTACAACACTTAGGAATGTCAATGAGCTAGAATACTTTCTAGCAATGTCCACTGCTTGCTTAGCAGCCTTTAATGATGTGGGAGATCCATCTACAGCTACTAGAATATTTTTCATTTTTCTCACCTTCTTAAAAAACTTCCCCCAATATAACTTCTAATGTTTGTTATATATATACCCAATTAAAGAGTAGGATATAGTATAAATGAATAATCTTAATGTCATGGTTGAATTAGATAAAAAGTGTGCTTTTAAACAAATATCTCCTGCCATTAAAAGAGAAAATATCGCGTATAGAGCTTGAAAAAAGGAATAAATAGGTATACAATATATACACAATATACTTTAACCGAGAAAATATCACTGGAGGTGAGATATATGTTAGTAAGGTTTTCTGTTTCTAACTTCAAATCATATAATGAGAGACAAGAATTGATCTTAATTTCGGATAAGAAGAAGCGTTTGAACAAGGAACACTTAATTAATATTGATGATGTAGAATTATTAAGAGCTGCGGGCATATTTGGAGCTAACGCTTCTGGTAAAAGCAATCTAGTTGAAGCCATAAACTTTGGTAAGTTTGTAGTATTATACGGAATCCCAAAAGATTCCACTAGGCTATACTTTAGACAAAATACCGAAAATCGATTCACTGACACTACTTTTGAATTTGAAATTTACAAGAATGGTAACTTTTACGCGTATGGATTTAGCCTTAATTTATTTAACATGGAGATAAAGTCAGAATGGGTTTATAAGTTGTTACCAAATAATAGGCAGGAAATGATCTTTGAGAGAGAGACGCACACTAATAGATTTACGATATCAGAAGACGTACTAAAAGATGAAACGGATATTATGAGGTTCAACACCTATAAGCTAGATTTTGAATTTAATAAAACTAACTTATTCCTTCAGGAGATGAATAGATTAAAAAAGATAAATGAGTCTTCTGGGTTGCATTTCTTTGTAGATATATATAACTGGTTTATGGAGGATTTAAGAGTCGCAATGCCTGATCAACCAATAAATCCTATGGTAGTAAATTTTGATGATGGGGTTGTAAAGAGGATAAATGCAATTATCAAGAACTTCGATACAGGAATAGAAGAGGTAATTACAAAAAAATATAAGTTGGATGAGTTTAGGAGTATAGTTTCGGATATTGATTTCAATAATATAATTAATACTTTTAATGTAAATACTTCAATGGCTCCAGAAGGAAGTTCAATAAGGATGTCATTTAGAAGCAAGAATTTGATAGTTATCATTAGTAGTTTGAAGGGTAAAGAACCAGAGTTTACAACTATTACTTTGAAGCATAGAAATTCTTCGGAAGAGTTTTATTTTAACGAAGAGTCAGATGGTACAAAACGATTATTTGACCTATTGGATATATTAATAAGTGGTGAGAAGAACAAGGTATATGTTATTGACGAAATAGAAAGAAGCCTTCACCCAAATTTAATTTATCAATTTTTGGAGGTTTTCTTTAGTAGACTTAGGAAATATAACATTCAGCTAATATTTACAACTCATGAATCGAGGATCCTTGACCAAGAACTTATGAGACGAGATGAAATATGGTTCTGTGAAAAGGGGATTGATAATTCTACTAAACTATATTCATTGGATAGGTTTAATGAACGATATGATAAGAAAATTGACAAGTCATATCTAGATGGTAGATATGGTGGAGTTCCAGAGATTAAAAGCATAGTATCTGAGGAGGGGGAAGACTATTGGCCCCTTTAAGAGAAATTAGTAATTGGACTAATAGATATGACAATGTATATGAAATTACACCTAAAAAAAGGTACTATATAATAACAGAAGGATCAAGAACTGAGAGAAAGTACTTTGAGATAATTGACAATAATAGAGAAAAATCAAAAATCAACTCCCTTTTAGATATTGTGTTTTAAAAAAAAGAGCAGAATTTAAAAGGATATAGCTCCCCAAAAAAGTTACTAGAATTAATTAATCAAAAACGCGAGGTAATAATCCGAGGACAAGGTTATAATAGTGAACTGGACAGATTTGTAATAGTGTTTGATAGAGATAGTTTCTCAAATGAAGAAGATTATATTGAGTTTATTAGAGTTGCAAAAGATAAGAACTTTTTAGCAATAACTAGTCCTTGCTTTGAGGTTTGGTTATTGCTTCATCAAGAAAATTCTGTTGAAAAAATAATACTACAAAATTACGAAGCCATACTAGGTAATTGTAGAATTAGCAATAACCATAGTTTTGTAAGTGATGTAACTTCCAATATTTTAGGTATGAATCCTAAACGAAGAATTCCAAGAAATTTTATACTTAACAATATTAATGTAGCTATAGAGCGGGAAAAGTTAATTAATAATAATATTTTTAGGATGTTTAATAAAGTTGGTTCAAATATTGGCTCATTAATTTTGGAGATGAGAGATGAGGACCTTAAGCGATATTAGCAAAATATAAACGGTCTACTCAGTTGATGAGGTTCTTTATTGATGTTTTAGAGGTATAAACCTAAAACGAGATTCACTGTGAAATTAAATATACAACACATAAACAATGAAAGGGTGGTTAAAATTAATCCACCCTTTCAAGAATCTTTCTCATCTTTATATAGTTTTCTTGGTTTTCTTCTTCTAGGTAAATATTACTAAGTACATTATTGACCCTAGTAGGTTTATTTGATAGCACTACTATCCTTTTACCCAGACTAATTGCAACATCAATATCGTGGGTAACTACAAGTACACTTCTTTTTTCATTTCTAACCAGATCCTTAAAGAACTTGATAAGACTATTCTTCATAGTCATATCAAGATTAGAAAAGGGTTCATCCAGAAGAATTAAAGATGATGGATAGATGAAAGCTCTAAGAATGGATATCCTCTGTTTCATTCCACCAGATAGTTGATCTGGGTAGTAGTTCTTATAATCCTCTAATCCAACTAATGATAGGTACTTATTGGTTAATTTAGCGATTTCCTTGGAATCCATTTTACCCTTTAATACAAAGGATATGTTATCTTCAACATTTTTCCAGGGAATTAGCCTATCTTCCTGAAAGACATAGGATATTTCATCGTCAAATCCTTCTAATCCACCTGAATCTTTCTTTATGAACCCAGCAATGATATTAAGTAAAGTTGTCTTTCCACAACCAGATGGACCCATGATACAGGTAACTTCTTCCTTCTTTATCTCAAGGGATATATTATCCAGTACCTGGAGAGAGTCATAGCTTTTACTTAGATTTTCTATTTGATATTTCATTTCTCTCACACACCACTCTTTCTTATAAGACTTCTTTGGAATAAGGACATTAAGATAGACAATCCCTTTGAAAGTATCAGTATTATAATTATCCATGCAAAGACTCCTGGAGTGTTAAGGTAGGTCTTTTGGAGGATCAGATTAGATCCTATGGAGTATTGGGGTTGGGATAGAACCTCTCCGGCTATTACCATCTTAAGGGCTGAACCTAGGGTGCTATTTGCTATGAAGAATATTGAAGATAGTATGACTGGGATATAGATATCCTTAATTTTAACCCATCTACTCACCTTATATATCTTTGCCATTTCCAGCAGTTTCACATCAATGGACTTAATTCCACCTAATACCTTTTCAAATTGGATGGGAAGGATAAAGATAATGCCAATAAATATTGAAACCATTTCCACATCCAGCCAGATTAAAGCAAGGATAATTATTGCCAGAATGGGAATGGATGCCATCATGGAAAGAACTGGTTTAATATGATTATATAGGACTACAGATACTGAAGATAGGCTGGCAAGGATTATTGATAGAATTGTGGATATGACAAAAACAAGTATACTCCTAAAAAAGGTCCATAGAATAGTTAAGAAGAAGTCATCACTACTTACTATTCTAAATAGATTCTCTATGGTTACACCAATCCCTGGGATGATAATTTCATTATCAACTATTATGGATACGAGTAACCAAATGAGTATTAGGTTTATACCTGGAAGGATTTTGCTTTTACTTATTCTTGTAATATATTCTTTCATCTGGCACCTTACCTCCTATGAATTCAGGTGCAAACTCATTTATCTTGGAGTAGTATAGATTATATTCTTCTACACTATCCTCTATGTTAAAATTTCCAATACCCAATCTTTTGATTCCACTAATAACCCCTTCCTTGGCAGGTCCCAAACTTAGGACTTCTGATAGTTCTCCTAAATCATCTGGATTTTTCAGAGCCCAATCTATACTCTCCTGGTATATCTTTAAAAAGTCTTCCACAAACTCTGGATGGTTTATAATAAGGTCCTCCTTAATAACAAGACTGGACTGGGGATACCCATATGATACTCCCACTGAATCCATCCATAGATCATTTAAACTAAATAGGACTTTCAGATCCGGGTTCTTAAGGAGTACACTTGATAATACTGGTTCAGGTAAAAGAGCAAGATCTGTTTTTCCTGAAAGAAGTAGGGGGGCTACTTCTGCTGCTGAATTTAAATAGACAAGATCTAAGTCCTCCTCCATATCAAGACCCATATCAAGAAGAATAAGTTTAAGGATTACATCAGGTGTAAGTCCCCTACCAAAGGTATGTAGGGTCTTACCCTTAAGATCGTCTAATGAGGTTAATTCTTCTCTACCAACTATGTAGAGATTTCCCCAGGTGGAGGTTCCACAGATTACATAACCAAGGTCCTTATTATAACTTTGGGCTGCCAGTGTGGTAGGAACAATGGCAATATCTGCTTCTCTCTTTATAAGTCTGGTAGAAAGCAAATCTGGGGAGTTTAGAATTTCATACTTTATCTTATAACCTTCTCCAATTTTAGGATCATCATTTATCATCTTGGTAACACTTAGGGCAGTAACCCCTTCCATAAAGGAAAAGATAATTTCAGGATTTGATTTTTCATCTACAAGTTGATTTTCATCATCCGTATCTCTACCTAGA
Source organism: uncultured Tissierellaceae bacterium (assembly GCA_964575895.1). GTDB lineage: Bacteria > Bacillota > Clostridia > Tissierellales > Tissierellaceae > Gudongella. The sequence goes on from CAZNTE010000015.1 coordinate 52,892, forward strand.
CTACAGGAAGATAGAATAAGGGAAAGGGCAAGAGATAATAATATAATTAGTCTTTTCTTCAAGGTAATCACTCCAATTTAGTTTGTTAGATTGGTTTATACGGGTTCATATATCAATGTATTTACACCAATCAATAATATCGTTAAAAAAATAACATATATCAAATTAAATATACTATTATTGCTTACCTATGTCAAGGATACATTTTTGATACTGTGATTAACATATAAAGATTTGTAGATAGAGGGATTTATATGAGCTAAAGACTCTATAAGACTAGATAATAATATTTAGACTTTTATGAATCCAACAAGTTTAAGTATTTTTTATGAAGATTTGGATATATGTATTGAAGGTGGTTGGGTAAGCCATAATGATGAATAAGATATCTAAAAGACATACCATCAGAACCCTTGGATTATGATCAAATTGTCTATGTACCTTAATCCTACCCAGGCTAAGTTAATTATCATATCTATTGGATTATCCTTGAATTTGAAGGGTATGTAAGGTTTTTTAATACTTAATTATTCTATTCTTAACTATAACCTTTATATGAGTTAGTAGATGGTACTAAAAATATTATACTTGAGTACTAGGACCTTTAGTAAAATATTAGACTACAACTGATAAGTAGCAAGGATAAGGCCCTGGGATTAGGCAAGAAAAGAAGAAATGGGATAAGAGATATGAGATAAAAAACAATCTGCCACAAAGACTACAACCTTGTGGCAGATAAGTTTGATCCTGTGTTCTTTCTTTACTTTTTCTTCTTATATCAATAATTAATCTTCTACTTGTAGTGATTATAAGGGTTAAAGTGCTGTAAATACCTTAACATCTCTTTCAAGTAATAGATCCTTTACTGCTGCTCCATAATTTGCAAAGTGTGGTGTGGTCTTATGGAATTCAAAGGCATCCATATCAACATACTTCTCATATAGGAAAACATGATTTCCATCAACTGCTGCTTCATAGTTTAAGCATCCTGGTTCATTTAAACTATTCTTTGAATTTGTAAGTAGATGTTCAACAAACTCATCCAGTTTACCTTCCTTAACTAAATAATTAACCTGTATTACAACTTTAGCCATTTTTTTATCCTCCTTAGATAATGTTACTTTAATATTATTCCAAGTATATGACCTTGTCAATTAAACCTATCATTGGTAGACTTAGAGTAAGGTAAAACATATTAATGGGAGTGATATAAGTGGAATTAAACAGATATGAAGGAAACGGAAGAATGAGTAAGGCTGTTGTGTATAATGATACAGTATATCTTTGTGGTCAGACTGCTGGTAGTGATACCATGGATGTAAAGGAACAGACCAAGGTTGTTCTTGATAGAATTGAAGGCTTATTAGAAAAGTATGGATCAGATAAGAAGCATGTTTTATCTGCCCTTATACATCTTAAGGATATAAAGGACTTTGATAATATGAATTCAGTTTGGGATGCTTGGGTTGAAGATGGTTTTGAACCTGCAAGAACTACTGTTGAGGCTAAACTATGTTACGAGAATATCTTAGTTGAAGTAACTGTTGTAGCTGCTCTTAAGAAATAATCAAATAGAATAAATTCCATATACTCCTTTAACCAGGATAAGGGTTGAAGGAGTATATTTTATTGACTTTTATTATGTGTTTCTTTATTAAGAGCTAAACTAAATCCTTGTATTTTACATATTAGTCTTATTCTAAGGGTATATTATTAATGTAGATACTTTGATTTATTGGTTTCTAATATCTGGATTAGGTGTGATTATCATGTTATTCAGGGATAGAATTGATGCCGGAGAAAGTCTTGCTGGATTACTCAAAGAGTATAAGGGTAGGGATATAATTGTCTATGCCCTTCCTAGGGGAGGAGTTATACTTGGAAGGGCAATAGCAGATTATCTGAATGTTCCCTTGAGGCTTAAATTTGTTAAGAAGATTGGTCATCCTAATAATCCTGAGTATGGGATTTGTGCCTTGGGGGAATATGGTGAGTTAGTGTGCAATGATTTTGAAATTGAAGATTTGGATAAGGAATGGTTAAATAAGGCAACTGTTGCTGCAGAAGATGAGATTAAAAGACAAAAGTCAATCTATTACAATGGTGAAGCTACACTTGATCCAAGAGGTAAAATAGTCATACTTGTGGATGATGGAATTGCAACTGGTCTAACAATGGCAGCTGCAATTAAGGATATCAGGAAGGCTAACCCCAAAGAAATCATAGTTGCTATCCCAGTTGTTCCTCTAGATACAGCTAAAAGGTTAAAAAGAGATTGCGAAAAGCTAGTTGCAGTTAAGATAGAATCATATTATCTTGGGGCAGTTGGTATGTATTACCTTGATTTTAAAGAAGTTAGTGATAGGGAAGTAATGGAAGCTCTTTATGGAAAGGAAGGGGACTAGGATGATTGATAGGGGACTTAAGATTATCAACTTAAGGATTCCAGTGGATAAGGATTATATGTATGGTGTTCTAACTAAACCCTCAAATTGCAAGGGTATAGTACTATTATGCATGGGTAGTAGGGTTAATAGACATAAGATCCACAATACATATCTTCAGAACAGTCTTGTTGAAAATGGATATGCTACTCTTTCCATGGACCTTCTTACTCCCATTGAGGAGGAATCCTATGATAAGAGGTTTAGTTTAGACCTTAATACCAATAGGATGCTATTTGTAATCAGATGGATCAGGGACTATGAGATAACTGAAAACCTACCTATTAGTGTAATGGGAATAGATAATGGGGCATTGATTTTCTTGGAAGCATCTCTAAAATCAGAGAATTTAATCGCAAATCTAATCCTGAGAAATGAAGATATTCTTGATATAATTTCTGAGAAAGGGGCTATAAAATTACCTAAGACTCTAGTTGTTTTCATCTTGGAAAGAGAATCTGAAATAAATATAAAATTAGATAGTATTGATACTAAAATGATAAAGGCTGAATTTATCCCTGAAACCAATGTTTCTCTGGATGAAGACAGTAGCTTTACTGACATTGTAATTGAGTTCTTAGGCTGATTTCAAAGCTTTTACCTCAGGGAAAACCTGAGGTATTTTTCTACCTAAAAAAATACTTGTTTATGATTAATTTCGGGACTTACGAACTAAAATCTACTTTTTTGACAATATTTGTTTGCTTTGGGAAGAGGTCTATGATAATATATAATCGTTCAACAAACGAATGATTAAGAGGTGAGTGTTATAGAAGCTATAAAAGAGAATGGATTCTTTCTTCCTACATTAAAATACAAGGAGCTTATGCTTCTTGATTACATTGAAGAAAATCCAGATACTACACAGAAAGAATTAGGAAAAGTTATTGGATCTGCAACATCTATGGTTAATACCTATTTAGATGAGTATGAATCCAATGGATATGTAAAGAGAGAGTACATTAGCTCTAAGACTGTTAGATACATAATTACCAATAAGGGTCAAATACGAAGAAATTTCTTAAATATTAGCTACCTTCAAGAACTTATTACATTACATAATTTAGCCCAAAAGGGCATTGAGGATTTTTTAGAAGTTGTAGCTCAAAGAGGATTTAAGAACATCCTTCTTTATGGAGCTGGTGAGGTTGCCCAAATTATACTTTCAATATTAAGGGATAATACTGAGATTGGAATTAAGGTTGAGGCTCTTGTTGATGATAATTTAGAAAAAAGAGGAACAACAATTCAAGGGTATCCGGTGATATCCAAGATGGATATGGGGAAATATGATCATGATGGGATACTAATTTCCAGCTATGCTTATGAAAGTGCAATTTCTAGACAACTGGAAAATTTGGGATACTGTATGGATAGGGTAATTCATTTTTTCAGTGGTCAGAATGACTGATGAAAATCATAAGCCTTTAAGAAAATATAATAAGGGATTTACTCTAATAGAATTAGTTCTTATTATTGCAATTATTGGGATTTTATCAACCCTAGCAGTACTTAATTATGGTAAAATAAGAGATAAGGTTAGCAAGATAGTTTGTGACATAAATTTTAGTATAATTAATAGAGAATACACTGCTTTTCTTGCTAAAGCTGATATTGATATGTCTCTTGGGGATTCTTAAGCAATTTTTGTTTCTGATAATAGTGTTAGATTAGAAGCACTATGCCCATCAGAGGGTGTTGCTTATTATACTAACATGGAATTTAACTGTAGTTTTCATGATAATCATGGTGAAGTTGACTATATTGATGAAGATTTAAATGAATCTAATTCAGATGAGAATACTTCTGGGAATGAAGTTAATGAAGATGTTGATGATCCTTCTGAAAACCAGGATAATGACCAGGAAGATCCAGTAAATGATGAAACTGAAATACCACAAGAACCTATTGATACTCCAGAAGAGAACAATAATGATGATTCATATTTTTTCGATGATGATCCTCCAGAAGATGCTGATGATGAAGATATAGATATTCCACCATATGGTGATGAACCTGATCCAGGAGAAGGGGATGGATAAGTTCCCTATTTATAATGATTGGATGTATAAATCGACATGCGTTGGCTGAAAGAACCGAGACCACAAGATGTAGAATGAGAGTTGTTAAGAATTAAATTTGTTATGCAAGGTATGGTTCTATTTCTTAGCCCATGATAATTGCTAAAGTTATACAAAATTGATCACTAAGTAGAATATTATGAGGCAAGGATTATCAATAAATTTGAATTTTGGAGATTAGTCAATGGATAATGATAAGCATGAAATAACGGGTTATAATAATTTTAAATTCATTAGATATGACAATAAATTCTGGTTTTCGCAAAAGACTATATCAGAGATATTGGGAGTAAAATCTCATACAATAAACTGGCATATAAAAGAGATTGAAAGAGTTAACACTAATTTTAAAGATTTGGAGTTTAGAATCACGCAGATTGAAGGCAGTAGAGAAATAAGTCGTAATATTAAACACTATCCATTAGAAACATTGTTTGACATATCTATGAGGTGTAATAATCTTGGGAATTTTAACGATATGATAAAACATCTAAGCAAAAAATATGATGTAAATTTAGATTTCCAAGTAAGGCCAATAAAGGAAAAAAACTTTAAAGAGATGCTTGAGAAAGCCTTACATGGTATAGTAAGTTTTGAATATCAATTTAGAATTGATGGTTATATAATTGATTTTTATTTTCCAGAAATTGATTTATGCGTTGAATATGATGAACATTATCATAAATATCAGTTAAACAAAGATGAATTGAGGGAAGAGAAAATTAAAAAACATCTAGAATGTGATTTTTTGCGAGTAAATGAGGGTGAGGAATTAGAAGGATTCAATAAGATAATTAGAGTAATACTAGAAAAATAGCTTTTTAAAAGTACTTAATTATTGAGAAAATTAATAAGGATGAAATGAACACTAAGACATAGAAATGCCCGAGAGAGCATAGATAAACACCCAGAAAGGAGGCGTCAAATGAGCTTGCAAAAATCGATACAAGATGGCGAAGGTAAGACAATAGAGTTTAAGGCCGAGTTGCCAAACAGTAATACTTTAGCAAAGACAATCATTGCGTTTTCCAATACTGGTGGTGGCAAGCTCATTATCGGAGTTAACGACCAAGGTAAGATCATTGGACTTGCTCCAGAAGAAAATATTTTCGAACTCAAGGATAAAGTGGCTTCAATCATTTATGAAACATGCTATCCAACCGTTCTTCCTGATATTTACACGACAACGATTGATGATCAGTTATTGCTGATTATTGAAGTATACAGAGGAAACCTATTACCATATTATCTAAAAAACAAAGGCAAGAATGAAGGTGTCTACATTAGAGTTGGGGCAACAAATCGCAAGGCTAGTCATGAAAACATTCTTGAGCTTGAAAGACAGCGAATGAATATTAGTTTTGATCAGGAAGCCAATAGAGAAGTTGCGCTTGATTCTTTAGATATTTCTATATTAGAAGCAAGATTTGCCCATACGGGGAAAGTGTTAGACCAATCAGTTATGAAAAATCTAAAGTTGGTTATTGAAGATAATAATACAATCTATCCATCCAATGGATTATTGATTCTGCTGGGGAAATTTGAACATGTCAGGATGAAATGCAGCAGGTTCAAAGGAACCTCTATGGATGTTTTCTTGGACCGAAAAGAGTATGATGACAACTTGTTCTCACAGCTTGAGAATGCTGAGAATTTCATAAAGAATTACATCAAACTGAGTGGTGAGATTAAAGGTTTGCAGCGAAACGATCAATATGAAATTCTACTCGAAGCCATTAGGGAGAGCCTTGTCAATGCAGTTGTTCATAGGGATTATTCAAATGATGGCAGGGATATCAAGGTTGGCATTTATGATGACATCGTCAATATAGTTTCACCTGGTTGGTTTCCGAGTACTATAACTCAAGAGGATATTCTAGAGGGACGGTCTGAGATTCGCAACAGAGTAATCGCAAGAGTTTTCAAGGAACTGAACTATATTGAACAGTGGGGCAGTTGTCGACCTCAATAATTAAAGTTTAACTCAAGGATGATTAATAATTAATCATATTAGGCCAGTTGATCTTCATTAAATTATATTTTTATGCTCAAAGTTAATACATGTTGCATTGACTTACCCAGTGTACTTAAGGACCAAATAAATTTATAAATAAAAACCAACATACAAAATACCCCTATTAGTTGGATAGAGGGAATTGATTAAAAGGTAAAAATCCTAATGAAACTAATCTGATTATCAATGTAACAAGTCTACTGTTATATTTGAAATAAAAACTGTTACATTCGATTCAGCTTTTTATAGCTGCTTAAAACAATTACACCTAGGAAAGATATTATTATCGATATTTGAATAATATAACTCTAAAGGTGTAAACATTTGGGTTCAACTAAGCAATCTTTTTATATGTAGTATACATACCACCAAGTATTTTTGTTGGGATCAGTTTAGTCTTGGTAATATGTGTTACTGGATATATAGGTGAAGGAACAGGAGTTGTAGAGCCTATTCCTTGATGGCATCTATCGTGATTATAATAAGAAATGTACTCTTTAAGAAGTCTATATAGATGCTTCTCGTTAAGTGGAATTATATGATCAGTAAGTTCTCTTCTAAGAGTACCTATTGCTCTTTCAGCAATGCCATTTTGCCAGGGAGACCTATAGGAGGTTTTTTTAGATTTAATATTAGAAGAAGCTAAAAAGCTTTGAAAATCCTCTGATACAAATACTGCATCATTATCATGAATTAAGTACTTTGGACAATTATCAAAAGGGGTAGCCTCCCTTATTTGTTGCTTAACCCATTCAGTATGGGGATTTGTTGTTATCCCAAAATGCTCAATTTTTCTATTTTGATGATTAATGATAATAAGGATATATATAAGCTTAAAATTTAATAAAGGGACGACAAAAAAATCCATAGCCCAAATATCCTTATGATTGTTTAAAAAAGTCTTCCAAGCTTGAATTTGCTTCTGAGAGGAAGGTTTCTTAGGGGGAGGATCAGCAATTGGATCTAAATATTTTCTTAGAGTATTGGCACAAGGAACTCCAGATATAAACATATTAAGGAGCATCTCCCTTAGCTTTTCTAATGAAATATTTGGATTATCCCTAAGTATGTTGTCTATTGCTCTTAATATATCCTTAGGAATAGGGGGTCTACCAGGATGATGTGATTTCTTCCACCAATATCTTCTAAAGGCAGTTCTTTGCCAACCGATTACAGTTTTAGGAGTAACTTGACCCTTTAATTTTTTCCAATGAGGATGCAAGAAGGACACAATAACCCATAGTTGTTGATAGACAATAGTAGTCCGTGGTTTTGGAATTTTCTCCTTAGTAAGTTTCATTTCCAGTAATTCTACCTGATTTCTAAGGGTGGCATTTTCTAAAATAAGTAGAGATTTTGGCTTAAGGCTATCCTTAATAATAGAAAATAATATTTTAAGCCAATCAATCAGGTAGATCTTTAGCTGCTTTAGAAGATACATAAAATCACCTCATTTTGAATTATGGTATATATTATATAGGATTTACTTTTTTTTACAAGTAATTGTCAGAAATATCTTAAAATTACGCAAGCTGGCCAAACTAGAGTAAGTTGGAGGAATGATTATGAATGAACTATTGATAGATTATATATTGTCATTAACAAATCTATTGGGAATAGTACCATTTGACTTGGTCTTACATACATACAATGACCAGAATAAAAAAGACATGGATACTAAAAATTTCAACAATATAATTGAAGATAAATCCAATTATATTGTTAGTAAGGGGATAACTTTTAAGAGTAATGAATTCATATCCTCAGAGATTATTCTTCTTAATAAGTATGATTATATTAAGTCAAATAGAAGGGAAATTCCAGCCTATATTCCCAACCGTTTTAATTTACTAAGGTACAGAAACAAGGAATATTTTGAAAAGGGAAAGGAATATATATCCTTATATAAATACTTAAAGAAGCACTTAAATCATGGAGGGCTTGCAGAAGAAGTTGCTAATAAGATAGGCATATATTGTATGTCCATAAGAGGGACCAGTAATATCGGATTCATATTCTCACAATATAGACTGGAATTTGATGAAAAGAGTAGGCTAGAAATACAGGAATTAATAGATGAATTAGGAAGAAACTCCAGGAGATGGGAGTTAAATGGATTTACAGAAAATGAGTTAAAAGAAGGGGATAACCAAGAGAAGAGACCTTAATATGAGGGATAAGGTACTTGGATTTAGATATTTTTTCATATTAAATTGAGAACTTTTAGATAAATATAATGCACCCAAATATTATCCTATGGACTAATATTTGGGTGCATTGTATTTTCTGATTTACATTAAGTTACTTTCTTTCTAAGATAATTAGATATCCTATCAACTAAAATGATCATAATTGATACTCCAAGTAATAGTAGTCCTACTCTTTCCCAATTTCTCCAATTTATGTTCATGGATATTATGGTACCAATTCCACCAGCTCCAATTATACCTAGTATGGTTGAGTTCCTAATATTAGATTCCATACGATATAAGAGTAGACTTATGAAATTGCCAAAGGTTTGAGGGAAGATACCATGCCTATAGGATTCAAATTTGCTTGCACCAGTAACTAGGATACTTTCTCCTATGGATTTTGGGACACTTTCTAATACTTCGCTGTACATTTTTGTCAAAACACCTGTAGTATATATACTTAGAGCTAGGGCACCTGCCAGGGGACCTGGACCAACCCCTCTAAAGAATATTATAGCTACAATTATTGGAGGGAAGGTTCTAAGAATATTGATAAAAATCTTTAGTATAATTGCTATCTTCCTATTGGGGGATACATTATAGGCTGCAAAATATGAAAGTATGAGAGCAAAGAAACCTCCAGAAAAAGTTGCAAATAGAGCAATGAAAAAACTTTCTCCAATTCCTACTAATAGTTTTGGATAGTAGGAAAGTTCAGGATTTATCATTCTAGAGATAATCTTCTTTCCTTGCTCCAAACCCAGAGATAATCTTTCCAAGCTGATATTTAAACTACTAATAATCAAGTATGAAATCATAATAAAAAGAATTGGAATTAGGATAGACTTATATATCTTATAGCTTCTGTACTTTTTTATACTTTTAAATTTTGAGCTCCTCTTATCCAGATAGCTTCTAACTAAAAGGCTGATCATATCAATGGCAAGAATTGTGAAGAACAATACCAGTATTAGTGTTGCTAGGTTATCATACCTTAAGTGGTTTAAGTCCCTCCACATAATTTGTCCTATTCCTCCAGCACCTACAAGACCTAAGATGGTAGCACTTCTAATATTGGTTTCAAAGACTAGGAAGAAGACGGATACAGCCATACCAAGCATGCTTGGAAGGACACAATATCTTAAGACTTCTATAGAAGTAGCACCCACTGAACGAGTTGAATTTAATTGGTTATCATTAATGGATTCTATGTACTCACGAAATAATTTCAAGGACATTAGAAAGGCAATAATAGTAAGGGCAATAATACCAGAAAACTTACCTATACTAAATACACTAACTAAAATAGCAGCCCAAATTAAACTTGGAATGGTCCTAAAAAAAGCAAATATTGTATTTAATAGTTTGCTTAAGTATAGATTGGGGCTAATATTTTCAGCAGTTAATAGAGCAAAGGGAATAGCCATGGTTACCCCTGCCAAAGATGAAAGTATGGCAATTTCAATGGTTTCATATATTTTTTCAAAAACTTCGCTCCCATATGAAAAATTGGGATTAAGCATTCTAAGAAACAAGTTCATCATGCTGGGGATTCCCTTAAAGATCCTCACTATATCAAAGTCAACCTTATAGGAGATAAAGATGATTCCAATAAGAGAAATTAGTATAGTAAGTATCCTCTTTCTCAACTTTCTATTCATATATTCCTTTAAGGACATCATCTTTTAAATCACCTGGTCTTCCATCAAAAACTATATTTCCATTTTTAAGAGCAACTATTCTAGAACAGTATTTCTTAGCTAGGTTTACATCATGTAGATTAATCAAGATAGTAATCTTCTTCTTTTCATTTGCTCTTTTAAAGTACTCCATAATCAACTGAGAAGAAGCCATATCAAGGCTGGCAACAGGTTCATCAGCTAGAATTATCTTAGGCCTTTGACATAAGGTCTTTGCAATGGCAACCCTTTGTTTTTGACCACCACTTAACTGATCAGCCCTATCATATACCTTTTCATCCAAGCCTACATAGTTAAGGGCGTTTGTTGCTCTTTCATAATCATCCTTGCTGAATATCCTAAATAAAGACTCTAAGGAAGACTTGTAAGCAAGTCTTCCTATAAGAACATTATCAACAACTGTAGATCTGTCTATTAAATTGTAATCCTGGAAGATAAACCCTATTTCCTTACGGATTTCTCTAAGTCCCTTGTTGTCCAAGTCCATAATATTTACATCATCAATATAGATCTTGCCTTCTGTAGGCCTGACCAGTAGATTTATGCACTTAATCAAGGTGGACTTTCCACTGCCACTGGATCCAATAATACCAACAAATTCTCCATCTTCAACATTTAGGTTGATATTTTCCAGGGCTAAGACCTTTTTGTCATAGACAACCTTTAAACCTTCAATTTTAAGCATGGGATTCAACTCCTAGTCCTGATTTTCCAAGTCTATGTTCATTACTTTAGCTGTAGTTCTAATTACCTCATAATCAGCATCAGTTGATTCAACAAAACCATACATATTGAAGAGGTCACTTAGTAACTTAATACCATCTTCACTTTTTGCAATGTCAAGTAAGGCTTCCTGAATCTTGATTCTCATATCCTCATCCATGCTTCCACTTACTGTGACACTAATATTAGGTATATTTTCAGTATAGCCCAATATAGTTGTTTCTTCCAGTGCATTAGGAAATTCATCTATATATCTCTCTCTTACATCAACAAAAGTAGTGGCAACATCAACATCCTTGTTTAAGAGTAGCTGAAGTGACTTATCATGGCCTCCACTAAAGACATAATCGATGTCATTTTCAATGTCGATTCCTTGGGTTATAAGATGTGCTCCAGGAAAGAGATAGCCAGATGTAGATGATGGGTCTACAAATCCCACTATTTTTCCCCTTAAATCATCAAAACTTTCAATACCACTGTCATTTCTAACAATGAACTGAGATCTGTAAAAGGCATCTCCACTTTTGTTCAGAGAGGTAAGAATAACCTGGGCATCACTTTCCTGATTGGCTAGTACATAGGCAAATGGGGGTATAAAACCAAAATCCACCTGGCCTGATCCCAACCCTTCAACAACTCCAACATAATTTGTAGCTGTAAAGCCTTCTACCTTAATGCCAAGTTTTTCTGATAACATAGCTGTTAAAGGTTCCACAGATTCAATTAAAGTATCTCCATCCCTCATGGGTACAAAGCCCATTGTAATAACTTCTTCCTTTTCCTTACTACAACCAGTTCCTGCTAGTACAAGTGAAATAATCAAAAAACCTAATAATAATCTTTTCATGGTAAAACCTCCTTCTCTTATCTTCCTAAGTTAATTATATATCAATACATGCAAAGAATCAATACACTTTAAAGCAAACTAGAAAGCGTACCGAAACGTATGGATACAGTTAACAATAGCCTTAAAGTTGAGATCTTGTAAGGATGTAATGGATTTAGTAAGAAGAGATAGGGTGTAATTAGTAATAAGTTCCTTAGTTCTTATTAAAAATTCCTACTTGTATTCAATCCATAGTTCAAATGAAGGATGACAAATCCTCATAGAAAATATTCTAAAAATCCTAATCTAGCTTCTAATCTGATATAATATAGTAAAGTACTAAAAGCTGGGACAAAAATTACAATAATTAGAAGAAAGGAGCATATGAGTCTATACTAGTAGATCATAGAAGAAAATTATGGATAATATTAATATTTTAGAAGAGTTTATGAAAATTGTATCCATTGATGCCTTTCCCAGGAATGAGAGAGACGTTGCAGATTATGTAATTAATGAACTGAGAAAACTCTCATACTATGTTGAAGAAGATGATGCAGGTGAAAAGTTAGGTGGAAATACGGGAAATATCTATGCTGTAAAAAGAGGTAACACCAGTAAAAGTTTAATGATTTCAGCCCACTTGGATAGGGTTGAAAATGGATTGGGGATAAGACCTAGAATTCTTGATGGAAAAATAGTAAGCAGTGGGGATACTATTCTGGCAGCTGATGATATAGCAGGAGTGGCAGCCATACTATATGGGATAAGAAAGGCTGAGAAAGAATTAAAGGATCTACCCACTATAGAATTGGTATTCACAGTGTGTGAGGAAAGAGGCCTATTGGGGGCTAAGGAATTTGACTGTTCCAGGATTACCTCTAAAGAAGCATATGTATTGGATGGGACAGGAGATTTTGGCAGGATAATAAACCAGTCAGCAAACAAGGCTCTTGTTCAAGTAGAATTCTTTGGAAGGGCAGCCCATGCAGGAATGAATCCTGAAAAGGGAGTTAATGCTATCTTTGCAGCCTTTAAGTGCATGCATGATCTAAAGGAAGGTAGACTGGATTTTGATGCTACTTCCAACTTTGGAAGTATTTTAGGTGGGGCAGATAATATCGGGACAGTATGTGATTATGTAAAACTTAGAGCAGAGGCAAGAAATCTGGATCTTAATAATCTCTTATCCTACATAGACTATGTAGACAATCACATAAAGGATAGGATAGGAGCCACAGGAGCTGAATATAAGTTAAGTTACACCATTGACTATAAGGGGTTTAAGATTGATGAGGATCATCATTCAATAAGGAAGTTAAAGAAGATTATTAGTCAACTGGGATATGCGCCAAGAGTTGAATTTGATATGGCAGGGTTTGATGCAAATCTATTTAATGAAAAGGGTGTACTTTCCATCCCCTTGGCCATGGGATATCAAAATCCTCATTCCAAGGATGAGTATATTAAGGTGGATCATTTAATAGCAGCAGGGGAACTGGTATATAAGCTTATTGGGGAATATTCTCTGGACTAGAAAAGGTAGAAGTTACTTGGGAGAAATTCATTGTATTAATGATTTAAGAATACTAATACCATATAATAAGAAAAATAATGTAGTAACTAATATAATATGGAGCTAGTTTGTCATGTTAGCAAAATACTATAATTGCTGATCCTATAAGGTCTAAGCTTAGAACTACAATTAATAGGGATATGCGATTTGTTATATTGAGAGATAAAATTTACAATCTTATTTGCTAATGAACAACATAAAAGTATACATAACTTAAGTATCATATTAATGGAAAATATGAAGGAAAAGGAGGAAATACTTAGTAAAGTATTATAAGGATATGGGAAAATATAAGATATATTTTGATACTATGGGACAAGTAAAAGTCCCCTCAGAAGTTTATTGGGGGGCACAAACACAAAGAAGTATTGATAATTTCAAGATAGGAAAGGAAGTAATGCCCCTTGAAATTATCAAAGCCTTGGCAATAATCAAGAAAGCAGTGGCAATGGTAAACCTTAATAATGGTTTACTTGATGAACAAACTGCAGAAGCAATTATCAAGTCAGCAGATGAAATAATAGTGGGACAATTAAACCAGCACTTTCCCTTACTGGTCTGGCAAACAGGCAGTGGTACTCAGACCAATATGAATGTTAATGAAGTAATTGCCAATAGGAGCAATGAAATATTGGGCAAAGATTTGGTTCATCCAAATGATCATGTAAATAAGTCCCAAAGTTCCAATGACACCTTCCCAACTGCCATGCATATATCAGCTGTATTAGCCTTGGACTCAAAGTTAAAACCTGCAATAAGTAGCCTTATTGAAACTATGGATACTTTAATTACACAAAACAAGGATATTATAAAGATTGGTAGAACACATTTGCAGGATGCAACTCCCCTAACTATGGGGCAGGAAATCAGTGGGTGGAAGAGGATGTTAGAGAAATCACTATTGATGATGGATGATTCTATTAAGCATCTTAATGAGTTAGCAATAGGTGGAACTGCTGTGGGAACAGGCCTTAATACTTTGGTTGGCTTTGATAGGGCAGTAGTTGATGAAATCAACAAGTACACATCTATGGAATTTGTTCCAGCTGAGAATAAGTTTCACTCATTAACATCTAAAGATGAGTTGGTATTTGCCCATGGAGGGTTGAAGGCTCTAGCTATGGATCTAATTAAAATAGGGAACGACATTAGGTTTCTTGCCAGTGGACCAAGAAGTGGCTTGGGAGAATTGCTGCTACCAGAAAATGAACCTGGAAGTTCCATAATGCCAGGAAAAGTTAACCCAACCCAAGTTGAGGCTTTGACCATGGTATGTGCCCAGGTATTAGGTCATGATACTACCATAGGTTTTGCTGCATCACAGGGAAACTTCCAGCTTAATGTATATATGCCAGTTATAATATATAACTTTTTGAAATCAGTGGAATTACTTGCTGATGCCATTAATTCTTTTAATCACAAGTGCTGCAAGGGAATAAAGGCTAATACAAGTAAGATAAAACAAAACTTGGACAACTCCTTGATGCTGGTTACTGCACTAAATCCATATATTGGGTATGAAAATGCAGCCAGGATTTCTAAGAAGGCACATAAGGAAGGGACAACTCTTAAAGAAGCAGCCTTAGAATTAAATTTACTAACCAGTGAAGAATTTGATAGAATTGTACAACCTATTAAGATGATAGAACCTAAAAGAAAGTAAGGCTGCTAGATTTCTATTAAGCATGGACACTTAGTAAAGAGAAGAAATTAACTCAATTAGAAACAAGGATTAATATACAATAATCCCCTTGGACTACCAGATATAATGTTGACTTTGACTGGTAGTCTCAAGGGGGTTTGTTCCTTGTTAATCTAGTTGTTTATACAGCCATTCTTAATTCACAGCAAACTCTATTATTTAAATCTTCTTTAAGAATATCTTCTACTAATTTTTATTTGTATCTTCAATAACAGCCTTTAATTCTTCCTCAATTATTTCTCCAATAGCTAATAGTTTACTATCATTGAAGACCTCCATAAGTGCCTTAGGTTTAATCAAACCAAGGAAGATCTTTTCATCTTTCTCATAAACTGCCATCTTACAAGGAAGGAATAATCCTGCCTCCATATTTATATCAAGGATAACTTTTGCATGTCCAGGATTACATACTTCAAGTACATTGATGTTTCCACTAAAGTCCTGTCCCTTACTCCTTAGGGTCTCCTGAATATCCAATTCCCAAAGAATCCCATAGCCTGCGGCTGCAATAAAAGAAAGATTAGGTATAAACAAATAGGAATAGGAGAATTAAGATTTTAAAATAATCACTGCAATAGACAATGGCCTTTCTAGAATCTAAGTAAGGGAGTCAATTTTGGCAAGCTCTATTAGTTAAGATTCATTAGATTAAAGAATCGATCTCAAGTCACAAAATACCAATTTTGTGACTTTCGGTTTGTATGACGGGCATGCCTTCTGTCTGTGGTGAAAGTCCACAAGGGGCGTAGT
>CAZNTE010000016.1:0-61375 GCA_964575895.1 uncultured Tissierellaceae bacterium
TTTCCCAAAGGGAGATAGTGGAAGTAGCCATTGTGGAATTCTTTCTGAAATATGGAAAATCAGGACTCATCCAGGAGTTTCTGGATTAAAACTTAAAATGAAATGAAAGGGGCTAAATCTTCTAATAAGTGGATTTAGCTCTTGTTGTTTTTTGGTGTTTTAGCTCAAGGAGAAGAATTACAAAAAAATGACCGAATGGAAATAGGAAAAGTGACCGAATAGAGTTTGCAAGGCTGCATATTTAAGGGATGATGGGGTCTATGTGGTCCCGATTACAGCTTTAAAACCATAATCCAATCTCACATTTAGAGAGAATTGATTAACTATTTTACTCAAAAATCAGTTCAATCATAGTGTTATCATACCTATTGTAACATATGATATGGTTGTCATAGCAATCAAAACTATATGTCGAAAAGTGTAAAACCCAGACAAACCCCCTAAAATAGCCATTTTGATAATCACAATCACACAACAGATAGTGAGAATTCGAAGGGTTCACCCTTATTGAATTGATTGTAGTAATTGCAATTTTGGGTATTTTGGCAGCGATAGCCGTTCCAAGATTGGCTGGTTTTAGGGATAAGGCCATAGAAGAAGGCGATTACACCACAGCTGCAATTGTTGGTAAAGCTGCATCTATGTATATAGCATCTGATCCATCTGTTAAATATGGTGATGCAATTGAAATGTCAGATATAAAAGATTATCTTGAAGCAGGTGCAGATACAAAGTATTCTGATGCTACAGAGCCAACAATTAGTTACACAGAAGATGATGGTATTCAAGTGTTTAAAGGAGAGGGGAACGTATTATATCCAAGGCCTACAGAGTAAGCTCAATCGCAAGTGATCACGCTATGGTACCAGGTACCTTCAGACTAAAGTGAAAAGTTCACATTTTAGTTAGCGGGTCTTATGCTCATATCTTTAACTTAAAAATTTAATAAGCAATTTAAAGCTGCGTCTAAGGGGAAACTCTTATGGCTGCAGCTTTTTGTTTTCACCAATACTATTTTGTCATGGAAGCTTTGTAAGCTCTTTTATAGTATTAGTTCCTTGGTTGTCCACTTCAAAAAGTCCATCTGGGCATAAAACCAAATAAAAATTGAGGAAATAAATAAAAAACTTTCTAATTAATCAAGAGTGAATTTAGAAAAACGAGAAGGAAAAATGGTGTCCACTTCAAAAAGTCAATCTAGGCAGAAAATGGTATTAAATTTTTAAAATAGGTAGAAATTCTTTCTACTTAACTAAGGATGGAAATATAGAGTATTAGGAAGTAAAAGTAGTCATAAAAAAAGAAAGGCATGACAAATAAGCCTTCTGGAGAGGTAAGGAGATATAATTCGTGATAGCTTGTCCTATGCTACTCTATCGTATTTGTGGTATAAGCCATTTAATACAGGAGTAGTTTTAATTTTGAAAGTATCAATATCCACGATTTCATATTGAGTAGTAGGAATAGGAGTATTTCCATCTAAACCCTTATGAGTACGGTGACTATTATAATAATCATTGATGTATCCATCTAATAACTTCTCAAGATGTCTTTCACTAAAGGGAATAATGTGATTTAAAAGTTCAGCCCTAATAGTACCTATAACTCTTTCAGCATAAGGATTTTGCCAAGGAGACTTAAAGGAAGTAGCTTTTGATTTAATATTAGATGATGTTAGAAAGTCCTGGAATACCTTGGATTTAAAAGCTGGATCATTATCATGAATGAGAAACTTTGGATGATATCCATAAGGTGTAGCATTTCTAAATTGCTGGGTAAGCCAGAACATATTAGGATTTTTAGTGACAGCAAAGTGAATTATCTTTCTAGAACTATGCTCAATGATAATAAGTATGTGCAGGACTTCAAACCTAATAGTTGGAATGGTAAAGAAGTCAGCAGCCCAAGTTACATCCATGTGATTTCTAATAAATGTATGCCAATTCTCTAATTGTTTTTTAGTAGGAGGCTTTTTCAAATCTTTAATATATTTAGCAATAGTGTTTGGAACAGGTGGATTTTTTAGACCTAGATTCACTAATTGTTCAAATATCTTTTCAGGTGATAACTTATAATTTTCTGAATAGATTTTTCTTATGAGTTCAATAATTTCTCTATCAACAGATGGTCTGCCTCTTCTTTTGGATTTCTTAGTCCAAAACTCAGTAAATTTTAGTCTACGCCATTTAACTAGTGTTTCTGGTTTAACTATATTAATCCATTTATCCCAATCTGGTAGGTATCTAGATATATAAACCCAAGTTTGTCTATATATTGGCGTAGGTCTTGGTTTTGGAATTTTACCTGATATGACCTGTTCTTCGTATAAGGCTAACTCACTTCTTAAGCCTATAATAATCAAATTCTTATCTTGAGATTCTATAAAACTAAGTTTGATTTTTTGAAATATAAAACTAATCCAACCATACAAATAAAGCAAAGAAGCAATAATTAAGTTCATGAAATCCCTCCTAGTGTATATAATTCATTATATGATAGCATATTTTATACAAAACTGAAATTTAGAAAAAATGACCGAATTAAAACCGGAAAAATGACCGAATGAAAATAGAAAAAATGACCGATTAGTTTTATACAATGGTTAAGGTGAAATATAATGAGGAATCTAGATTATTACCAAGAATCATTCATAAGGCTGTTGAAAGTCATTTAAGGAAAGTTGAAGCTGTTTACATTGAAGGTGCTAAATGGCGTGGGAAGACCTGGAATGCCAATATCTACAGCAATAGCAGCGTTTATCTAGGAGATCCTGCAGAAATTTCCAGAACAAGTCTTTGGCAAGAATTGATCCTAAACTGGTATTAGAAGGGAATTCTCCAAGGCTAATTGATGAGTGGCAGGCAGTTCCTGAACCATGGGATGCGGTAAGACTTGAGGTGGACCAAAGAGGTAGTTTATATTGACAGGCTCTGCTACTCCTGCCCAGAAAGGAATACTACACAGTGGAGCAGGTAGGATATCCACCTTAAGAATAAGGCCTATGTCTTTATATGAGTCTAAGGATTCATCTAGACAGATTTCCTTGCAAAATATTTGCAAGGAAATCTGTCTAGATGAACATTGGGGTTAAAGAGGCAAGTTTAAATATGATCATTAACCTAAGTATAAGGGGAGGATGGCCTGGTAGTTTAGACATTTAGGCATCAGACTATACTGTTATTGCCAGAGAATACCTAAATGCCACTATCAACCATGACATCTATAGGTTGGAGGGCATCAATAGGAACACTTGGAAGATGAATCTACTCCTTAGGTCCTTGGCTAGGAATGAAAGCACCACAGTTTCAATGAATACTTTAAAAATAGTTATAAGGGAACAAAAAGAGGATGACTTGGATAGCGACAACAATATCAACATAAGCAATGTACCATGCAAACTTTGGTACTTGGCCAACAACAGTAAACCAATTAAGTGCTTGCTTGGATCCAGGGGTAATTACAAAATGTTGTACTAAAACTATTACTGATGGTCAGGGAATTTTGCCATAAGTAACCACTTTTGATTGTCAAGTTTAGAATTAAGATGCACAGAATCAGTTCAAAGAACTATGAAAGTTAAGTACGATTAGGCAGCTCAGTAAACTAGCTGTTTCAGATGTATGGATTCTAGGCACTCTCATGGTGGAATGTGAGACAAAGATTGATTAAGTGCAAGAGGCACCAAGGGATATAAAAGAAAGAAAACAATTTGAAAAGGCGTCTATATGGCGCTTTTTCATAATTGATAAGTTCATATTATCCAACTTTTTAGCAGAGCTCTTAACAAAACAAGAATTAGGATTATGAATTTTGATAACAATAATGGAGGTAAAAACTACAACAAGCTCAAAAAGTACTGGAAATTACTACTTAAGGATAAATCTAAAGTTAACTACTATATATACCACTATCATAGACCTTTTAAGAAACCCATGAGAGAGGTTGATATTATTAATTATTTGTTGGATACTAGTCCTGAAATTAAAGCTAGCTATTAACTCTATCTCGATGTTAGGCATTGTGTGCAGACTAAAAACTATGAGTTACTAATAGACTTTATCACTACTAAGAGCAAACCTTATCTATCAGACCTCCATAGAATTCATTTAACAAGCAAAAGGTATACATAATGAACAGATCTAGCACAATTTAGCTGGACAAATTACATTATCAACGGCATGCGTGTAAATGTATGAGAATCTAATAGGAGAACAATGTATGTGTTTTCATATTTTAACTGTAGTTGATTTGTATGGGGTATAGGGATTAAAATTTACAATTTTAGTTATAACCAATAATTAAATTTTAAAACTGAAATAAAATTCGAATAAAACTGGAATCAAATGCAGATGGGGTATACTATAAATTAACAAAACAACTAATTCTATAACTACTGTTTTTCCTACTAAGTATTTAGTAGACATCGAAGAATATTTATCATCTTAGGGATTAGTTTATCAGATGAGTTTCGTTGAATTAATAAAAAAATGGAGGTGAGTAATATGTCATTTAGA
Source organism: uncultured Tissierellaceae bacterium (assembly GCA_964575895.1). Lineage (GTDB taxonomy): Bacteria > Bacillota > Clostridia > Tissierellales > Tissierellaceae > Gudongella. The sequence continues at coordinate 4,515 of CAZNTE010000016.1, forward strand.
AAATTAAGATTCATGTCTATTCTTATTGCTTTTGTGATGCTAATAGGTATTAATATTAGTTCTTATGCAGAAATAATTGATTTAGATGCTACAGATATTAAGGATGATAATTCTGAACTATCTGATGACAAATCAGAGAAAACAGATACATTAGAACCAGTGGATTCAGAATTAGATATATTTGAGAAAATGATTCTATTGGAAGATGAAGTAGATAATGAATCTGTTTTAGAGACAAATCCAGATATGATAGATGCTCCAGAGGTGGTTTCTTCACCATATATATTCTATCCCCAATCTGAAAAATCTAAAGAATTGGACATTCCAATGATGATGAATTTTAGTCATAGGATGATTTCGTTGGATGAAAGTGGTGATCATAATAATATTGATTATCCACTACCTGGATCAGTATCATTAGATAAGTGGGCAACAAAAGTTGAGGACTCAGATAATCTTTGGAGAATTGATCTGACTTTAACTGGTAAGAACATCCATTCTACTTCAGATATAGTACTTGTAATAGACAGATCTGGTAGTATGAGTGGAGCAAGAATGGGGGCTGCAAAAAATGCAGCAGCTAATTTCATCAATACTTTGCTTGCAAATGAGGATAATACATCCATTAGAATCGCAGTTGTTTCATTTTCATCTAATGTAACGGTTCATAACCAACCTAGCCCCTTCAAGACATATGATGGAAAGACTGATTTGTTGTTGGCAGTTAACGGACTGAATGCTAGTGGAGGAACATTTACACAAGCAGCATTAAAGCAAGCAGAAGCTTTACTTTCAAGTAGCACAGCAGATTATAGAAATATTGTACTTTTAAGTGATGGTGAGCCAACTTATAGTTATGCATTAGATAACTTCAATAGCAAACGTAACCCGACATATTTTGAGAACTTTGGGGGTAACAATTGGCAGAATAAAGATAATCTAATGGAAACAGATTATAATTATGGTTCTACTGCTGGAAATGGAAATAGTATGACAACACAAGTTAACACATTAAGTGGGCAAACCTATTACTATAACCATGGAAACAGTGCAGTTGCTGAATCAAGATTTATTAAGAATAATTCAACAACAATATATTCTGTTGGATTAAGTGCTGGATCAGATGGACAAAGTGTTTTAAATAGAATTGCAAGCCCAGGCAAGTCCTATACTGCATCAACTTCGGATCTTAATGAAATTTTTCAAACTATAGCCGGGAGTATAGCATATGCCGCAACTAATGCGGTTGTAACTGACCCAATGGGTGGTATGTTTGGTATTGAAACAATCAACGAAACAAATTATTTAGACAGGATACATGTTAATAGAGGGTCTGTTAGTTGGGATAATCTTACTCAAACAATTACTTGGAATATCGGAGAAGTTTCTGAAGATAATCCAGCAACTATGTGGTATATAGTTGAAATAGCTGAGACTGCAGAAAGTGGAGAAGTATACCCGACCAACAAACATACATTTTTAACTTATACTAATGCTAATGGAGTTCAAGCTCAGAAATCTTTCCCAATTCCAGAAGCAGGGATTGAGCTGATAGAGGTAACGGTGGTTTTCGATGAAAACTACATCGGAGCCCCTAGCCTTTACGAAAGAACTACCAATAAAGGAAATTCATTGGGAATTGATATGCCAAACAACCCATCTAGAAATATGTATAGCTTTTTAGGGTGGAATACTCAACCAGATGGAGGAGGATTACCTTTTACTTCATCTACAACTATTGAAAACAATCTAATAGTTTATGCACAATGGTTACCAAATTTAGGTGAAAAGCTTGTTATAGGCAGTTATTTAGATATTTACGATAGTGAAGCTCACTCCATATCCGTTGATAATTTAGTTGATAATGATATTGTTTATTATTCTCTAACTAATAATGGAGAAGATTGGATGACTGAAAAACCATATTTTACAAATGTTAGTTCTAGCACAATATATGTGAAGGTTGTTAATCCAAACTTCCTAGATAGAATTGGATCAGGTACAGTTGTAATAAATCCAAGACCATTGACGATAACATCAGGGAGCGATTCTAAGCTTTATGATGGTACACCTCTAATTAATATGACATATAATATAACGGGTGGTAGTCTAGCACCATATGAAGTAATAGATTCTATTAATATAGCTGGAACAATTACCAATGTGGGAAGTGCACCTAATTTAATAAGTGATGTTATAATAAAAGATGGCGAGATTGTAACGACATATAATTATACCATTAATTATGTACCTGGGACTTTGATAATAACACCAGCAATAGGGGATGAGCTTGTTGTAAGTGGTTATACTGGAATCTATGATGCTTTAGAACATGGGGTAACAGTAACTGGCCAAATGTCAGGAGACTTAATCGAATATAGCCTAGATGGAGAAGAGTGGAGTACAACTAATCCATTGTTTAAAGATGTAAGTATAACTACAATTTATGTTAGAGCGACAAATCCTAGTTACACTGATAGAAGTGGTTCAGCAGTAGTAAATATTACCCCAAGACCAATCACAGTTACGGCTGCAAGTGATAATAAAGTTTATGATGGAATTCCTTTAACCAATAGCAGCTTTAGTTTAACCTCTGGCTCGCTGGTCGAAGGACATAATCTTGATGTAAATGTAACAGGATCACAGATTAATGTGGGATCAAGTCCAAACATTCCAAGCGATGCAGTCTTACTAGAGGGTGAAGTAGATGTTACATCAAATTATGCTATAATCTATGTTAATGGTCAATTAAGTGTTAGTCCCGCAACAGGACCATCATTGACAATAGAAAGCTATAATGGAGTATATGATGGAGAATATCACCGAATAGAACTGGATGGAATAATAGATGGGGATGAGATGTTTTTCTATCTATTAGGAGAAACTGAAAGTATAGAAGAAATTAACTGGAACGAAATTGATTGGTCAACAATTAATCCAAGCTTTGTGAATGTTGGAAACCGTACAATCTTAGTTAAAGTAGTCAATCAAATGTACAACGATAGAACAGGTATTGGTACAGTAGCGATAGCACCAAGACCTATTACTATAACTGCTGGAAGTGCATCCAAGGTATTTGATGGTCAACCACTAATAAATGATAACTACAGCATGACATCTGGAAGTCTTGTTGATGGTGAAGATATATTTGATGTAATCATAACAGGCTCAATAAGTCAAGTTGGATCAGCACCAAATACTCCAAGTAATGCTGTTATTGGAATAATTGAGGGACCAACGACAACCTCAAATTATGAAATAACCTATGTAAATGGAACCTTGACAATAACACAACCATTTACACCACCATTAGTATACCAGATTAGCTTCATAGCAGATAATGGAGGAAGTTTGGAAGGACCAACAAGCAGTAATGTAATGGCTGGAACAATATGGGGTCTGATAACAGTTCCAACACCTATAGCAGATGAAGGATTTGAGTTTATAGGTTGGACACCTGACTTCCCAGGAAATATTTATCAGAATTGGACTTTCACAGCTAATTTCCAAGAAATAGAGTTAGAAATAGAAGAAGAGCCAATTCCTGAAGTTCCACCGGTGGTTGAAGAGGAAGAGGAAGAAGTGGTAGAAATAGTTGAGGAAGAGATTCCAGAATCAACTCCAACTCTTCCAAAAACAGGTCACACAGAACCATTGCTTATTTATGGATTTGGGGCATTGTTTTTAGGACTGTTTACAAAAAGAAGAATTAAGTAGTACTAACTATAATTGAATAACATAGATACCTCAATTGATTAGAATAATTCAGTTGAGGTATCTTTATATAATCTGAATTTCTATTAACAGAGAATTAAGAGAATTAAAACCATACAACAGGGTATAAATAAAATGGTAAACAATAATGTAATCAAACAATTTACTACACCATTGCAATGATGCATATATTATGGACATAATCTAATTAAACTGGTATAATTAATACCAAATAAAATTCCCTATTATAAGATAGGTTGGTGAGAATATGAAAGAGTTAATAAAACGTTTTTCTACAAAAAAAAGACCAGGATCAGCATTAACAATGGTAATAATCGTTTTCCTAGTGGTATCAATTCTTTTGTCATCTGTTTTTGTTTTATCCTCAGCAAATACTAGACAAGTGGTTACTCAGGAGCATGGAATTCATTCAGATTATATTGCAAGATCTGGAGCCGAGGCGATGTTTGAGTTCTTAATAACCGTTGAAACTTCTCGATTAGCACAGTATGACTCATGGTCTAATCCATATATAAATAATGAAAGAATAGTTTTCACAGAAGGCGAAGCTTTTGTAACGGTAGAAAAGGCAACTCTCGATGGTAGAAAAAGAGTTAGGATTACTTCACTAGGCACCGCAAGCGGAACTAATATAACTAGAAGATCAATATTAGAGTTTGACCTTGATGGATATGGAAGTATAAAGTGGTCCAGATAAAGGGGAGATAGATATGTTTAAATTATTTAATAATACTAGGAAAGGATTTACTTTAATTGAACTTCTTATTGTTTTAGCAATAATGGGTGGTGTTTTTACAACTGCCGGTACAATGCTCTCCTTTTCAACTAGATCACACAGAATTATTGAAGAGGAATTTCAGATTCAATCTAGTATCAGACTAGCAAGCCAAGTTGTAAGCAATTATATTAGAGAATCCAGTGCATTATTTATGTTAAATGACACACAATTCAATAGCAATAACTTAAAGGATGAATGGGACTATTTTGCTTTAAGTCCTGATAAAACACAAGTTATACAGTATAAATGGGATGATGTTAGTAGAACACATAAGTCAATAGTAATGGCTGATTCTTATCCTGGCATTGTATATAGCTTGTCTTTTCATAAATCTCATAATGATTCAGCTTTAGGTGGATTCAGTATTAAAGCAGTTAGTACTTCGGGACATATAAAAGTCGGGATTGATAATGAGTTAAGCTCTCTGAATTCAGTAGTTGTTGATAATACTGGGAATGTTAATAATCCAGCAGTGGCATTAGCATATAGGACCCATGATATCCCAGACCCAAGTAAACCAAGAATATCAGTTACTTTAGTAATAGATAAATCAGGTAGTATGGCTTGGAATCTAGCAGGGGATACTCTTACAAATGGATATTCTAATTCAAATAGCAGATTATCAATCATGAGGGCTAGAACATTGGATTTAATAAATGAGTTAGAAAAAATTGGCAATGTTTATATTGCTGTTGTTCCATTTGATAGTTTTGCTAATAAATCTGGTAGTTATCATAATTTATATAATATTAGTACGGATAAGGCAACTATTGACAATCTGGTAAATGGCATAAATGTAGCTAGTGGAGGTACAAATATTGGAGATGCAATGCGTAGGGCTTATTACATCCACAACAGCTTTAAAACTAGTAATACTGGCAATTTACTACATTATAACATACAGCTTATGGATGGTAATCCAACTTATTGGACTGAGACTAGTTCAGGAAATTATTACTATTCTGACGGAAATGTAACAAACTCAAATTTGAAAGGAACTGGTCAGGAAACAGAAGCAAATATGAATAACTCAATGAATTATATAATTGGTGTAGGGAATAATTTATATACGCTTGGAAACGTTCAGATAAAGACATTTGTAATTGGATTTGCTGCAGATACTGACAATATTAGTAGATTAAGTAATATCGCAGGGTATGTAACGAGCTCTACAAATTCTAGCATTGTTGGTCAGTATTATGAAGCTAATAGTAGTGAGGCATTAGAACAAGTTTATAGAGATATTAGCAGAAAGATAGAAATGGATGCATGGCATATATTTGGACCAAACAACTAATTGATTAATTAGATTAACCTCAGGAGGAGGGAAAAACATGTTTTATAAGAGAAAAGGGATGACATTGGTTGAAGTAATTCTAGCGATTGCCTTGTTAGGATTAATATCAGTTTCACTAATTACAGGATTTTCATCTCAATTAATCAATATTAATAGGGGAACTGATATAACTGTTCAAGCTATGGATGCCCAATCTATTTTTGAAGATGTAATTTTTGATGTTAAAACAAAGATACAAGATCATCAACAAAATCAACCATTAGATGACTTAATGAATGCATTGCCTGAATGGACGTATGAGTCAGTAACTATATTAGGTGAATCTTTTAATATGCAAAAAATTAGCAAATCTTATTCAGAAGATGTTAAAGAGAATACTATCTACTTGTCTAGAAGACTAGCAGAAATAGAAAAACGTCCTCGGATTTCAATAAGTGGTGTACTGATAGATGTAAGCACAGATGCTAATGATTTGGTAGCTGATTTATCCTTATCTCCACTTCCGACTTTAAAAGCGGTTCATGATGACAATACATCTGAAATCGGTTTCTATGTAAACTTATATAGATGGTGGAAATCTGTCCCAGGGAAGGATATAGCTAGTTTGAGATTTCCTGATGATTTCTCCCTTGTGAATGTTTCTCAAACAACAGATATATTAACTAATTTGTTAGATAATGTCGGTGCAGGTAGGTACGTAGCTCTGACTGTCACCCCGGTGGATATTCATGGGTTTAGAGGAAATACATTGATGAGTTCTAATTATGTATTCGTCAAAGGTGCTGAATGGCGAATTGGATCGTTTCCGTGGGCGGATACTAATAATGATTACAATTTAGATGGTAATGATGTTATTATTGATACCAATAGAATAAAGGAAGAATTAAATGCTTCAGTTCATAATATTCCTAATTTTCTTGACCCTACAGAAATGTTATCTATAAAGAATTCTAGTTTATTTATACCAATGAACATAGCACCTGGAGGAGGGCCAATTCCAGGGGACTTACCCATGTTAGTTGATGGTACTCAAGTAATTAACTGGTTAATAGAGAACAGTATTCACATCGCAAAAGATATAAATATCACTAATGGTACAGATGTTAACATATTTGCTGGAACTGATGACAACGGAGGTAGTGTATACTTGTATCCTTACGTCCAATTAGATGGAGCGGGAAATCCAGTTACAATAAACGGAGCTCCTGTTATCATAAATTATGGTGCATCTATTACTACTGATGGTAATATCAATATAAAAACATTAAGTAGAGGTGATATAGAGTTACTGAATTATAATACTTTGGAAGGAAATAACATTACTCTTGAAACTCGTGGGAGTATTAGAATAAGTAGTTCATCACTATATTCAGATAATGATATTATTTTTGATACTTTGAAGAACCCAGAAATTGCTGGTGATAGATCAGTCATGTTAGAATCCACTTTATTATCAAGCACAAATCCTAATAGTAAGGTAAGATTTGATACCAAAGACGATATTTTATTTAAAGGCGGGGGATGGTCAAGTAATCAAACTCTTTATATACCTGATGGTAAGAATATTTTATTCTCAAAAGGAGCTTCAAAGATTTCAAATTCAGGGATTATCGATCTTGGGAGTTTTGGTAGGATGTACTTTAAAAATTCTATGATTGAGGATCTAGCAAGATCTATAAGAATTAGATTAGAAAAAAATTCTAATGATTCTTTTGAAATTGCTACTATCAATTACAAAAGAAATCTAAACTATGCAAATACTTCTATTAATCAAAAGGTAGTATTACCTGGGCTGTGGAATAAATTAGGTGCAGGTAATCATAACTTCGAGTTTTCAACTAGAGTGATTAGTGGACCAGGAAATGTTGATGACTTAGCCTATTCATATGAAGGGAATGGAATTATTAGAATTCACGTAACAACCGCAATTCAAAGGGCAAATACAAGAGTTAAATTTGATATTAGAGATCGATTTAATAACGAGACAATAGGTCATGGGTATTTTGTCTATTCAGTAGATAGCTCTGGCATATCAAACATCGAAGTGGAACAACCACCACCATTAGATTATTATACTATTACTTTTAATACAAATGGAGGTTCGGTCATAGCTCCTATAAGTGGATATGTGGATGATAATGTTGGAACCATCACTGAACCGACAAGAATTGGGCATATTTTTTCTGGATGGGATAAGCCCATTCCTGCTAAAATTCCCGAATATGATTTAGAGTTAAATGCAATATGGGAAGCCATAGATTACAGAATAACATTTAATAGTAATGGTGGTTTGCCTATTAGTGATATGAGATATAAATATGGTGAGCAAATTTCTATACCTAATCCAACTAGAGTAGGGTATACATTTGCAGGGTGGAATACAACTCCTCCTGAGTATATGCCAGCAGAGGATTTACACTTTGAAGCTCAATGGACTAATAATACACTTACTATCACATTTGATTCCAATGGAGGAACTTCAGTAAATCCTAATTCAATGCAAGTTTTGTTTGATTCTCCATATGGTCCACTACCTACTCCTATAAGAGATTACTATAACTTTACAGGATGGTATACAGGTCTAATTAATGGTTCTTTAGTTGAAGCTACAACTATCGTAAACATTACTGATAATCACACACTATTTGCAATGTGGGAGTCTGCTAGTATTTCAGTTGACGCAGTTTATTTGTTAGATACTGCTGATGGTCAGTTCAAAACATCTATTTCAAAAGAAATAAGAAGAAATAATCTACCTCCAAATATTCCATTAGAGCATAAGATAATGCCTGAAAACGCAACAAATAAAACTGTTACTTGGAGTAGTAGTAATAATAGTATAGCGACTGTTGACAGTAGTGGAGTAGTTACATTCGGCAATAACATAGGAGATGTTACTATTACAGTCACCACTAATAATGGCAAAACTGCTACATTAAGATTACGTATTACTAATTCCAGCGGTTGTTAATAGAAAGGTAGAATAATGATTAATAATATTTTGGCGATGATTATAGATAAAAGTTTTACGGGAGTTTCTTTCTATATTTTGTTTAATTTAATTTTGAATCCATTAGTAGTAATATTGGTATCAACATATTTTATGAATAAAGAAGGGATATCGTTGATGAAAGCGTTCTTGATTTCATCAACGATATCCTTGTTAGTAATTGTGGGATCTCGTCTTATTCATGCTATTATAGCGATAGGTTATTATAAAGACTTTGGAATTAATCCTTTGGAATTAGGACCAAGAAATTTTACTATGTTTGGAGGATTCGTATTAGTTGTTCCAATGCTATATGTTATTTGCAGAATAATGAATTTAAAATTTTGGAGTATAGCAGATCTATTTACTCCTGGTTGGGCATTGGGGATTGTTTTTAACAAGACAGGTTGTTTATTAAACGGTTGTTGTTTTGGAGTCCCAACGACACTTCCTTTTGGTATTTCTTATCCTAAGGGGACAGAACCATATGGCTATTATTATAATGAACTTATAAGTTTAGTTGGAGAAAATGGGAATTTAATGAATTCCATATCAATTCACCCTGTACAAACATATGAAGCTTTGATAGGATTATTAGGATTTACTTTATCGATATATTTACTTAGGAGAAAACAAAAAAATGGCATCATTTTCTTGACATTTGCATTATACTATTCTTTAGCTAGGGTAATACTTCATTATTTAAGAGCTACACCTTATAATATGATGGAAGTTAAAGAGCTACTTCCTTTTTTATATGGAGGAATTTTTATTGCGACATTATTTATCTTTATTTATAGGATTAAAAAGATTCAGACTTGATTTGTTTAAATTATCTATTACAAGCAATAAATAGTCCAATTAACGTATATAGACTTAATTGACGATAATATACAAATATTTTAGATGTTAACATTTGATACACAAATAATAGCTAGATTCCTAATATGTTGTGAATGCATACTTTAAAATATAAAAACCCGACACCTAACTTGATAACTCATTGATTATTCTGATTAAAGCTAAGCAAGACTTAGACACATGAGCTCTTATTTAACTGCTTCTTTGACAAATATTATTGGTGGAGAATAATTCAATTAGAGAAACGAGATGAATTTGATAAAGTATAACCTGAGACTTGGAAAATTAGTAACTAATATTTCAAGTCTTTGGATTGTCAACACTAATTTAGACAGTTTTTTTAGGTTATGTAATTTATATACTTTAAGGCTTAAATAACCCAATGTTGAATGAATCCTTATATTGTTAAACCAATTTACATAGTCATCCAACATAATTGTTTATGGTAATCCAAAAATACAATAAAGGGGCTGCGGACGTTTTATTGGACATTACAAAGCCTGCTGTTTCCCTCAAATAATCGGCAAGTGATAGGTAGACCTGAATTATCCATCAAAAGTCCCATCTAGATTATTGGATTGGTCCTATTCTTCTTGGAAACATCCTTCTTATTGAAATCATAAGATTCATTTATCTCAAAGTAGTAATCAGTAACATCGTAATAGACATTGATTGTATCTCTTTCGTAATGCATTCTCACCATTTCATGAAGATGAAGTATCAGTAAGCTCTCCTTTAAAACATAGAAATAATCGAGAATCCTGTATACATGATCAAAGCTAAAATTGAGTTGTAGGAAACATTTGGCCATGGATTTAAAAGAAAACTCTTTGGAAGAAGGAATCTGTAATTTGGAATACACCAACAACTGAAAAATATTCTTAAGGGGATAATTGAGTCTAGGGTTTCTTTATCTGTTGATGAAGCATTTTTCAATATCTAGCTCATGGTAAAAATGATTAAGTACAGAAAAACCAAAATTCTATCTTAGTATATTATTTGAATCAATAGTATCAGTCGATGAAAAGCTAGAATTTAAGGGATAGCATAATCGTTAGCAGCTAGAGCAATTTGTTTGTCAATCTAAGTAAAATGAGAAATTATATCGCCGAACTTCTTCTCCAGAGAATCCACATAATTAAGAAATCCAAACTTTCTGTGCTTAGTTTTTCCGGTTTAAGGATCTCTGTAACACTCGACAATAAATAGATATATTCTTCCATTAGAATTTTTTATCTTTTCACAAGAACATTTCTTCCACCTCGTATACATTACTCCATAATACAACAAGGACAATAAGAGAAAGAGTATGATTTGGGAAAAAAATCTTTGTATTTACTGATATTAGAAGGATTAGAGTCCAAGTGTTCAATTATTTACTGCAAAACCCACGAAAATTAGCAGAAATTGTAAGAATATATAGTGAATTAGTGTGACAAAATTATGCTTATAGGGTATAATGTGATTATAAACGTTAGTAAATAGATACTTACAGATAATTGAGAGGGTAAATAATGGCATTTATTATAATGGTATATGGCTTGTTGATTGGATCTTTTTTAAATGTTGTGATTTATAGGCTGCCTAAGAATGAAAGCATAGTCTTTCCTGGAAGTCATTGCACAATTTGCAATCATAATTTAGCATGGTTTGACAATATACCTGTAATATCTTACATGCTACTCAAAGGAAAGTGTAGATATTGCAAAACGAGAATTAGCCCTAAGTATCCAATTATTGAATTACTTAATTCATTTTTTTATCTTTTATTCTACATGAAATATGGTTTTAACACTAATTTTTTTATGTACTCATTAATTTTTTCGGTATTATTGGCTATTACATTAATTGATTTAATACATCAATTAATTCCAGATTCATTAGTAGCTGCAATAGTAGTAATAACAATTCTGTTTAGAATCGTTGGATATTATATTAACAGTGATTCACTTAATATACTAGATAGCTTATCTGGATCATTAGTTGCAGGTGGACTTTTCCTCCTCATTGTTTTAATAAGTAAAGGTGGCATGGGAGGAGGAGATGTTACCCTTATATCATCTTTAGGATTTGTGCTAGGCCTTAAAGGAATTCTAGTCACTATATTTATTTCTTTTATTATAGGATCAATTGTGTCAGTCTTACTCCTTAGCTTTAAGCTTAAGACTAGAAAAGATCCAATACCTTTCGGCCCTTTTATTGTAATCGGATTTTTAATAACTTTGTTATACGGTGATCAATTAATAATTTGGTATACTAATTTGCTCTTGTATTAAGCAGGTTTTTACTTATCTCATAGTAAGAAAGGAGGAGGTAGTATTGGGACTATTCAATAATGGTAAAATTTTAAGTATTGATTTTAAAAACCAAGAGATAAAAGGAGTGATTGGACGAAGTACAAAAAAAGGAATTATAGTAGATAGTACATTTTCCATTGATGTACCAGAAGGAATATATGATGATGGAGAAATCAATGATCTTGACCAATTAACTTATTCATTAAGAAGTGGATTATCTGAGAATGGAATTAAACAAGAACACACTCATATTGTAATCAACTCAACAAGTATAGTAATGAGAGAAGTTACGCTACCACTAGTTAGTAAAGAGGAGATCGAGGCAATCATAGCATATCAACTTGAGGACTATATACCAATAAATCCTGATGATTATATAGTACAGTACATTAAGATAGGAACGAAATTCGAGGAAGGTATAGAGAAACTAGTATTACTTTTGGTTGGAGTTCCAAGAACCATTATTCAATCTCATTTAACTCTACTTTCAAACTTAAACCTAAAACCTGAGGCAATGGATTATCACGGAAATGCTATAGCTAAACTAGTTTCTGCTGGTGGTTTAATTAATAATTCCTTTGACAATAAAATGACTATAGCTTGTATAGACTTAAACTCAAGATTTACTGAATTAACTATCGTAGATGAGGGAGTTGTAAGGGTAGCAAGAGTTATTGAAAAAGGATTTGAGTCTATCTTTGATAGCATTAGTAATAAAATCCCTAATATAGATAAGGGTAGTATTATGAAAAAGATACTGGAGATTGAAGACATATCAATAAAACCTTCACAGGATAATCCAGATCAAGTTTTTATTGAAACATTAAGAGATGGAATATATGAGATTTTTGACAGATCTGAAATGATTTTTAGATACTATAAAACTAGAGAGATAAGTAACGACATAAATTTAATTCTGTTGTATGGAGAACTATCATCAATAAAAGGTCTTGATAAAATGTTAAATGATTTTATTGACACTGAAACAACTGTTTTAAGATCCTTACAGAATTTGAACTCAGTTAAAGACTTAGGTTTATATGCTAATGCAATAGGTGGTTTAATAAGGGTTAGTGAGGTGAAAAAATGAGAGATCTAAACTTTTTTGAACCCTTTCTGGATAAAAAGCAAATAAGATTTAATAAAATGGTAATACTATACTTTCTACTATTAGCATCAATGATTGGTCTAAGTGTTCTGGCAGGATTAAATCAAGTTAAGATTAACTCATTAAAGAATGATGTCAATTCATTAGCTGTTGTTGCAAACAATCCTCAAACTCTTCAAAAGATAGAAGAGATTAATGTTTTTGAACAAGAGGTTGCAAGATTTAGAACAGAGGTAGATAATATAAGGAGTTTAGATGCAAGTATTAAAGCCAGAGATGTTATTAGAGAGGATTTGCTCTATAATATTAATACTAGATTACCTATGGGAGTTTTCTTAACTAATATGAGAATTGTTGGCAAGGATATTCAATTAACAGGTTATGCAGAAGATCAGTACTCAATTGCTGAGTTTGGAAAAGGACTTGAAGTTCTTGAAAATGCTAATGAGGTATTCATATCAAATATATCATCGGTTGAATCTTACTATAAGTTTGATTTAAATTTGATTTTAAAGGAGGTATTAGTTAATGCCAACTAAAAAACCTTCAATATTAAGAAAAATAAAAAGTGTACCTTTAACAACAAGTGAAAAAGTATTGTTAGTTTTACTGGCTATAGCAATAATCCTATATGTGGGAAATAGATTTATTTTAATACCACAAGCTGCCAGTATTAATGATTTGGAGAATCAAAAGGTTGATATGAGCATGAGAATTAATGAGATGAATGCTACACTAAGAAGAGAGCCAGAAATTAAGAAAGCATTCGAAGAATTAGAAATTGAAAGAAATCAAATTCTTAATAATTACTTCCCTACACTGGATCAATCACAAATTATTTATTTGTTAAATGATATGCTACCTATAGAAGAGGTAGAGATATCAAATCTTGATTTTAGCAGACCGGTTACTGAGAGCTTAAATCAAATAGATGTTCGTAACATGGCTATATCATTGCCATTTAACGGGCCTTATAGTGAAGTGTTAAAGCTTGTAAAATCAATTGAAAGTAGTCCAAGACGTATGATGGTAGACTCTATAACTTTAGATCGAGAATCAGATGATCTTATGGCAGGTAGTATGAACTTGAAAGTATATAGCTTAGAAGGACTTGCTGAAACAGATCCAAATGTTATTTTTGTTCAGATACCTTACAACTCAAATGAGAAGACATTATTTAACAGTTTTGAAAACTTTGACATGATGTCTAGTAGTATAAATGGATCAGTTGTAACTCCTGGAACTACTGATGGATCAGTAGGTACTGGAATAGGGGATGAACCTTCAGAGCCAGAGCCAATTAGAGGGGATATAATCAATAACTTTGAACAAAGAGATTATGACTTTATACCTTCTCATGAGTTTGTAAAGGGAACAGCAACCCCAACAACCATAAAAACCAGTGGTAGGTTTGGTTTAAGGTTTGAGTATAATATATATGGTGTTGAATTAGAGAATAGAGCATATGTTGATTTAACAAACAAAAATATGGAATTTACAATCCCACCTCAGTATATCTACATCAACATCTACTCATTTAGCTATAACCCAGGAACATTAGGAGCTAGATTTGTAACAGCAAATGGAGATATACTGCACACTAGAATATCTGATGGAATCGACTGGTTAGGATGGGCAAGGGGAGAAATAGAAATACCAAGAGACTTAAGTCTATATCCTCTAAAACTTACTCACCTATACTATGGAACAGAATACAATCAGGATGATTTTGGAGTATTGATATTTGATGATATGGAAGTATTATATCCACATCACTATGAGGAAGAAGTGGATGTTATCTCTCCAAATATGTTCTTCTATGAAGTACAACCTGGAGAGAGTATATCAAGTATTTCAGTGAAATTCTATGGTTCAGAAAGATATAAGGATGAAATACTTAAGAATAACGAGTTAAAAGCACAAGATGTTTTGCCAGTAGGAAAAATATTAGTAATGGCGAAGAGATAGGAGGAGTGAGAAGATGAAAAAGAAATGGATAATGATTTTGGCTTTCGTTTTAACCCTCCTGTTATCTTCAGGAGTAGCAATTGCAGCAAATGAGAATCCTGATTATATATCTGGGTATGTAGCAGCTCAGGAATTTTATGCAACATCAACAGAAAAATATGATTATACTTTTGCATTTTATATTTATCTAAATCAAGGACGAGTTGACGAAGAAATAATCAAGAATTATAGTAGAAGAGTCCAATATGAAGAAGGTTTTAGGCAAGGATATAAGGATGCTGATGAAGGCTCTCCTCCGGATGTTAATTATGCAGAAAACATGGGTAAAAGTCTTGGGGAGCAGTATGCAGCTAGGGATTATTATGATGGAATGATTAGTTCTTTCTCTAGGGCGATGCCAAGTGATTCTGCTATAATTTTTAGGTATAATCTTGGAAAGCTACAAATCGATTATCGAGAGAATTTTATTCTAGAATTTAAGAATAATTTTCAAATGGGTTATATTGATAAATATGAGGAATTACTATTAAAGCCAAAACTAGACAGCTTCCAGCAGGGTTTATCCGATGGTCAATCAATGGGTGATGCAGTAGGTAGGATATTTGCCCAGAGGGATTACTTCAATAAGTTGGCAATGAACTATCAGAGAAACCTATTGACTGATGAACAGATAAGAACTCAATATAGACTTAGCCTACACAATGTTACATCTCCAGAATATGCAGATGCATTTGTACAAGGTTATAAGATGGGCTATCAGTACGGATACATTGAGGAGTACAGAGCTAAGGCTAATGAGGATTACAGTAGTCTTCTAGGTAATTTCGTTGTTACACCAGCTGGTGGAGAAGTGGCCACTCCTGGTGGAGAAGTAGTGATGAATTTCCTACCTGGAACATATTACAGAGATGCAATGGTGATTGTTGAGAACAAGCTTAATTCCGTATACAATACCAGGGAGTACATCAGAGCATCAGATGTATATGATGTGACAATTTCCAATCCAGCAGGAACATTTGATAAGACAAAATATGTGAAGATTAGCATGCCATACCACAGTGATGGTTACCAAGCTGGAATATACAAACTTGTTGGTGGAAGATGGATGTATATGCCATCCTTTGAAGAGGGAGATAGTATCTACACCATGGTTAGAATAGATACCATTGACAGTAAGACCAGCACATTTGCTCTATTCAAGGATGAAAATGTTAGAGTAATAACTGATATCAGAAGTCATTGGGCAAGACCAGAAATTGAGACAATGATAAGAAGGGGAGTAATAACCGGTTATCCAGATGGAAGATTCAGACCAGATCAGAATATAACCAGAGCTGAGTTCCTGACTCTACTAAGTAGATTAAACTCATGGGTATTACCTTCTGAATCAACTCAACTTCTAAACACAAGATATTTCAGTGATTATCAAAGCTTTAGTTCATACGATAGAGTAATAAGTTATGGTAGAACAATGAACTATATATTTGGTTATCCAGATAGAAGCTTCAAACCAAACAATAACATTACCTACAGAGAAATCCAATGGATAATGGATAGAGTAATCAGAACAGAAAATTTTAAATGGTCAGATATTGCAACACAATTACAATACGAGAAAACCTTCAAGTCTCCTGGACTTACAAACTTAGATTTAAGAATAACTAGGGCAGAGGTGGCATACATGTTGTATAAGGTTTATGAATGGCGATATTAAAGCTTAATAATAAGGGCTACACCTTGATGGAACTCATCTTGGTGGTAGCCCTTTTTTCTGTGTTTTTTTTGATTGCTATTCCAAATTCATCTATTGTAAATATCTACCAGGAGAATATTGAGCTAAAGATGATACAAAAAGATCTAAGACAGGCAAGGAGTAAGGCTGTAGTAGATAACACCAGTATATTTGCATATTTCTATCCATCCATGAACGAATATGAAATTAAATCAGGGGAAGAAGTAATAAAGAGAAAGAAGTTAAAGCGAATTAAGATCACACATTTCAATTCAGACAGGTATACCTTTAATAATGACGGGAGAATTGGAGGGTCAGGTACAGTAAGCATCCTAAGAACCAATGGTGACTTATATTACTTAAGTGTTGGAGTTAACACTACTACAATAAATCTACATAAGGAGGGAAACATTAATTGAGAAAAGGTTTCTTACTTATAGATATAATACTAGGTTTTGCATTAATAGGACTTATAGTAGTGACCATTCAACCTGCTCTGGCAATGTCAGTTAAAAATTTATCCACTCTGGAAGATAAAAGTGTAGGGATTGATCACTGTAAGAGAATAACTGAAATCCTTAGATGCAGCAATGAAGCTAATGATAGCTTTTTCTTGGACTTAATAAACGAAGGAGAACCTACTGAATATAATGATTCCATGTTAACACAAGCAAAGATACTATGTACTGTGGAAGTAATAGGTAGAGATGATCTTATTATAAATTATAGAGTGACAACCATGTCTTTAGATAAAGAGGTGACATATGCATCTTTTACATGTGCCAGAATTCTCATGGAGGAGGAGTAAGGGTTTTACTCTTCTGGAAATCATAATTAGTATTGGACTAATGTCCCTGATAATTTCAATAGTATTTGCCCTTATTAACTTTGTATCCCTAAGCAGTGAAAGAGTTTTAGGGAGTGACGACACATTATTAAATGGTAGACATGCTCTTGATTATATTCTTGCTGATGCAAATGAATCAATAAGTATAATGCCAATTGATAGTATCAATAATTTAGATAGCAAGTTTGAAAACAATATGGGTTTTGTCTTAAGAAAGAGTATTGATGCTAATGGGGAAGAAGGAGAAGGAGAAGGGGAAAGTAAAAAATACAGATATGTGTTCTACACTAAAAGTGGAGATTCATTAATAAGGCGGACCTTTGATAGTCCCTTATATGATCCACCAACTTACAATAGTAATGGAGGAAACAACAATCTATTAAATGATGTGGAATCCATTTCAAATTGTGTCTACGATGAATATAATAACGTGCTTGTTCTATCCATAATTGTAAAAGATAAGAAAACTTCAAAAAAATATGAATTTATTGAAACAATTAGCATAAATAAAGATAGTTTCTAGGAGGGTTCATGCGTAAAGGTGCAGCAATGTTAATGGCAATAATACTTATGGGAATTTCATCCATGTCACTATTTTTTGTGTTGGATTCTGTAGTTTTTCAATCCTATCTCATAAGAAACAGACAGGATAATATTCAAGAGTATTTTAATAGCAAGGAGAACTTTATATATAATGTATTTTATAAGGAAATTTACATACCAAAAATACTAGAAACAATACCAACAGCTGTAAAACCCTACATTCATACAAGAATAAATACATTTGATCTTGAGGGTAGGGATGGCTTAATAACTACAGGTGTCATAGATTTATCCTATAAGTATGATGATATATCATATGATTGTAAATTAACCACTGAAGGTAAAAGTGGAGAAACAGTTTTAAGCGGGAAATTACTCAATGATTTTTTCCCTAAGCAGATTTCTAAGGATAAAATTCCCCACTTAAATTATAACAATGTGGATATTGCTAAACTACCTGAATTTATGGAGTTTTTTGACTCTATACCCAGCAAATTAGACCTAGATGACTACCAACTTGACACTGATTACCAGATAATCCATATGGCTGATGGTGAGAATATAAAGATAAGAGGCGGAACTTATAATTCAAGCTTAAGTATGATTAGGGAGGATGGTTCAAGCTCAAAAATAAAGACCACCACTAATATCTTTATTGAGTCCCCAGATGATCTTAGGACAGACTTAGTATTAGAAATAAACAATAGGGACTATTCTAGACTAAGTGGAGTAATTTACATAGAAAATGGTGATTTGATCCTAAAGGGAAATTGCTATATAAATGCCCTGATAATAATGGGTAATGGAGAGATTATAGTTGATGGTGCTTTCACCCCAACTATAACAGGGATGGTCATAACCAATGATAGCATTGACTACTCCTCAAAACTTGCCATGGAATACAGTGGAGAGATTATAGTGAAACATGGATTTTTAGTTCCAGGATTAGTGGATCCAAGTATAGACTCCATTGAGAATATTAAATGACAAAGTCATCTTATATATGCATAATTTTAACTTGTTAGTAGCTTATAATACTGATATAATGGATGTATTGAAGAGATAATAATCCAAAAAATCTTTAATTATCATAAGAAGAGGAGGGATTAGTTTGATACAAGCAGGTGATTTTAGAAATGGTATTACATTTGTTATGGATGGTAGTGTTTATCAAATAGTAGATTTCCAGCATGTAAAGCCAGGTAAAGGTGCTGCATTTGTAAGAACTAAAGTAAGAAATGTATTATCTGGAGGACTTAAGGAAATTACCTTTAATCCATCAGAAAGATTTGAAAAGGCAGTTATAGAAACCAAGGAAATGCAATACTTATATTCTGATGGTGAGTTATATCACTTTATGGATACTGAAACATATGAGCAGCTTCCACTATCCTATGAGTCAGTGGAACATGCTATTAAGTACTTAAGGGAGAATGATACAGCAACACTTAGATTTTTCCAAGGTAAGGCTTTTGAAGTGCTTCCACCAAACTTTGTTGAGTTGGAAGTAACTGAAACAGAACCTGGAGTAAAGGGAGACACTGCTCAGGGAGCAACTAAGGCTGCTATTGTAGAAACCGGCGTATCAGTCAATGTTCCACTGTTTGTGAACATTGGTGATAGAATAAAAATTGATACAAGAACCAACGAGTATCTATCCAGAGTTTAGAGGAGGGGAAAAAATGGAATATTTATTTCAGAAAGTAGCATACCTTAAGGGCTTAGCAGATGGACTAGGCATTGATGAATCCACTAAGGAAGGAAAACTATTACTTCAAATCGTGGAAACTTTGGAAGAGTTTGCTGATGTAATGGAAGAAATGGTTGAGGATCAAATCGATCTAGAAGAGTATGTAAACTTTATCGATGAGGATCTTGCTGATGTAGAAGATGATATCTACGGCGATGATGAAGATGATTACGAGTTTGACGACGATGATTTTGACTTTGATGATTACGATGATTGTTGTGATGATGAAGGTTGTGATTGCTTCAAAGGTTATGGAATTGAAGAATACCTTGAAGATGAGGACGAGGAAGAAGAATAATCAGTTTACTTAGGTAGCCTAAAGCCCATGCTTTAGGCTATTTAAACGAATGTATCATTGTAAAGGCTATACTCCTTTGGTATAATAACTTTAGAAAGCAAGGGGTGTTAATATGAACGAAAAAGAGAATGTTGATTATATGGATAATGGAAGTGTTAAGATTTCAAATGATGTCTTATCTACCATAGCAATGACTGCTGCCAATGAAGTTGAAGGGGTTATGGGAGTGACTTCAAACTTAGCCAGTGGTATTTCTGAACTCTTAGGCAAAAAAACCACAGGGAAAAAGGTGAAGGTTGAACTAAAGGAAAATGAAGTTTTTGTTGAAATGCATTTAACCCTAGCCTATGGAGCCAAGATAAATGAAGTAGGACTAAATGTTCAGAAGAAAGTCAAGGAAGCCATAGAGAGTATGACAGATTTAAGCGTAAAGGAAGTAAACATCCACGTTGAAGGGATTAGTAGAGTCAAGGAATCAAAGGATGAATAGAAACCTAATTAGGAGTAAAATATGAGTAGAAAACAAGCAAGAGAAGGAACCATGCAGTTGTTGTTTCAAATGGAGAGCAATCACGACTTTTCAAATGATGCCTTGGAATTATATCTGGAAAACTTTGATTTTGATGATGATGAAGTTGAATATATTAGAAGATCCGTCAATGGTATTTTTCAGTACAAGGACATAATTGATGAGCATATAAAAAAGAATATTGAAGGTTGGTCACTGGAAAGATTAGCTAAGGTGGATTTATCAACACTAAGACTGGCAATTTATGAGATACTCTATAGGGAAGATATTCCAGTAGAGGTATCTATTAATGAAGCCATAGAGTTGGTTAAGAAGTTTAGTGCCTTTGATTCATACAAGTATGTCAACGGAGTATTAGGTGGTTTTGTAAGAACCCTTGAGAAAGATGAGTAAGTATTACTTAGGGATTGATACAAGCAACTACACCACTTCAATAGCCATAATAGATGAAAATTTAAATATAATCCATGATGAGAGAATACTTCTAAAAGTGGTAAAAGGATCTAAGGGGCTCAGACAACAGGAGGCCCTATTTCAGCATTTAAAGAATTTACCTATCTTGTTTGAAAGAGTTAACATTGACATCAATAGTCTTGAGTCCATAGCAGTAAGTACAAAACCAAGACAGATTGATGGTTCTTATATGCCAGTATTTTTAGCAGGTGAAGGATTTGCCAGGACAATCAGTGCTTTAAATAATATTAAGATGAAGAGATTTTCCCATCAGGAAGGGCATATTGGAGGGCTTTTACTAAAGGAAGATATAAGTGGTGGCTTCTTTGCAATACACCTATCAGGAGGGACTACAGAGGTTTTAAAGTGCATGAATAAGAGAGACAATCTATCTCTTGAACTTGTGGGTGGAAGTCTTGATATTAGCATTGGACAATTGATTGATAGGATAGGGGTTTACTTAGGATTGAATTTTCCCTGTGGACAGGAAATGGATGTTATGGCTGCAAATGGTAAGAGGTTAAAGTTGGGTATTGATGTAATAATTAAGAATGGTTACTTCAATTTATCAGGCTTAGAAAATAAGTTCAAGGACCTCTTGGATGAAGATAGATTTGAAAGAGAAGATTTACTTTTTACCCTATTTTCTATATTAGGAGAATTATTGTTGAAATTAGTAGAAATATATATAGATAGTGGGGATGAAAAAATCCTATTTGTTGGTGGAGTAGCATCAAATAGGATAATTAGAGATATTATATTAAATTCAAGATACAAGGAAAATATAATATTTACAGATGCAAGACTTTCAACTGACAATGCAGTTGGAATAAGTTATCTAGGAATGAAAAAAGTAGGATGGGAGGAATAATTTTGAGACCACTACTGGTAAATGAAGTAAATGGTTATATTAAAAAGCTATTTGCAAACGATTTATTACTTACATATCTATCCATAGAAGGAGAAATTTCAAATTTTACCCATCACTATAGTGGGCATATGTATTTTAGTTTAAAGGACGATAAAAGTAGAATCAAGTGTGTCATGTTTAAGGGTGATAATCAAAACCTTGATTTTAAACCAAAGGATGGTAACAAGGTTGTGGTTACTGGTTCAGTATCAATATATGAGAAGGATGGAAGTTATCAGGTATACGTTAAGAAGATGGCTCCACTGGGAAAAGGTGATCTCCACAAGGCATTTGAAGAATTAAAGGCTAAACTAGAAAAAGAAGGTCTTTTTTCCAGTGAACATAAAAAGGATCTACCTAGATTTCCAAAGAAGATAGGTATAGTGACTTCCTCAACTGGGGCTGCCATAAGAGATATGGTTAGTATTATAAAAAGAAGGTTTCCTCCATGTGATATATTGATTTACCCTGCCTTGGTTCAAGGGGACCAGGCACCAAAGGATATAATCAAGGGATTAAAGTATCTTGAAAGTAGAGAGGATGTTGACTTAATTATCACTGGTCGAGGGGGAGGATCCTTTGAAGAACTATTTCCCTTTAGTGATGAGGAGCTGGCAAGATATATTTTCTCCATGAAAAAACCTGTGATATCTGCTGTTGGTCATGAAACAGACTTCAGCATTTCTGATTTTGTTGCAGACATTAGAGCTGCCACTCCATCCATGGCTGCTGAATTAGCAGTTCCAGATAAGAGGGCTCTTTTGGATGAATTAAACACACTGGGATATGGTATTATAAGATCTGTCGATGATAAATTAAATTCACTGGATAATGAACTAAGTTCCCATGGAAGAAGTTTAAAATTCTTAAACCCAGAAAGTATATTAAGGGATAGAAGGTTGGAGATTGATAGTATCTTGAAGGAAGTAGAATTCAAATTAAGCAAGAAACTTATGACTATGGATAAAAAACTCACCACTATAAAGAATAGAATTAATCTCTTAAACCCAAGTATTCCTTTAGAAAAGGGTTATGGGATTATATATGATGATTTGGGGAATATAGTAAAGTCAGTATTAGGAATAAATAAGGATGACAGAATTAATATTAGATTACAAGATGGAAGTATAAAAACCCTCGTACTTGAGAAGGAGGAAAATAATGGATAATTTGAAATTAAGTTATGAAGAAGCCTTAAAAGAACTAGAAGTACTTCTTTCTCAAATGGAAGAAGAAGGATTAAATCTTGATGAAACCATAGGGAAGTTTAAAAGAGCAATGGAGCTATATGATTATTGTAAGGGAATCTTGGATAAGGCTGAAGGTGAAGTTAAACTGATCCTTAAAAAAGGAGACTTACAAGAGGAAGTAGACTTTTTGGAGGATTACAAGGAGGAAATTGATGAAGACTTCTAAGATCTATGAAGAGTATTTAGCTCTTATAGATGAGCATTTGCTTAGCAGTGTAAAGGAAAGCTCAGACTATGACAAGATAATTTGTGAAGCAATGGAATACAGCTTATTCACCGGTGGAAAGAGGTTAAGACCCTTGATGACCATTATGGCCTACGAGATGTTTGATGATTACATACATAATGCAATCCCCTTCGCACTGGCCATAGAAATGATACACACCTACTCACTAGTCCATGATGATCTGCCTGCTATGGATAATGATGACTATAGAAGAGGTAAGTTGACAAACCATAAGGTTTATGGAGAGGCCCTTGCAATTCTAACTGGTGATTCTCTACTTAACCTAGCCTTTGAGACCATGCTAAAAGCAAGTATGAAAAACCCTAGCGAGAAGTATATTAAGGCCATGTGTGAAGTGGCAAGAGCTTCTGGATACAAGGGTATGATAGGTGGGCAGGTTATTGATATAATAAGTGAGGGTAAGAAGATCCCTGAGGATGAGCTTAGCTTCATGTACAAAGGAAAGACAGCTGCGCTGATAACTGCTTCAATTCTATCAGGAGCAATTGTAGGTGGAGCAAATAGTGAAGTGGTTGATAGTTTAAGAAAATACGGAGAAAAACTAGGACTAGCCTATCAGATTCAAGATGATCTACTGGATTTAGAACAGGATGAAAAAATTGATAAATCTACATATCTATCCTATCACACTAAAGAAGAAGCCTTGGGCGTGATATATAAATTAAGTGATGAAGCAATAGAAATTCTACAGGTTGAATTGAAGGATTATAATACTGAATTCTTTCAGTTCTTAACAAGGGATCTCGTTAAGAGAAGAGTGTAGAAATATTGAAGTTTTGGTGGATTTATGTTATAATCAGCTTAGCTAACAGTGGTACAGTATTCTAGTCAGCACAACTATTCTTGAAGGCGGGGCTAAAAATCCGTCAAAGGGCATATCGATGAAGTTCTTTGTGTTTGGCTTGCGACGCCCAGTCGTGGGCTTTCATAAGGAGTAAGAAAGATGGGGCGATCTGCAATGGCATGCAGGCGTGGACCCTGCTTTCGTGGAGACTCAATATAGTGATAAATAGTACTATATTGTGATAAACCTGCAGGACACAATATATTTAATTAAAAGTGCAGAGTAGCCTGCCTTGAGTGAAGTAGCGCGGATGGTAAGTTCAATTTAGCTAGACGGGGGCCCAGTTCTGGTTAAGTTCTGTTACCGAAATCTATTTTGCAAAAGAGGCTAGGGAATAGAATGGCTGTAGAGGAAAACTCCTAGACTGTTCATATAAGAGGTAGAAAGAGGATTACAGTGCGGACTAAGTGGCAATCCAGTTCCGTTTTTGGCAACAGGACGGTGATGAGATTAAAGGGAAACCGCTGTACTGGCGACAGACAGTTCCCATCAGAGAAAGTCTGCTGGACCTAAAGCCGTAAGATTTACTCTTTTTACTACCACTTTATAAGGCTGATAGCAGTGCTATCAGCTTTTTGCTACATATTTGGAGGGTAAGGAATGAGCAAGGGAGACGAAGACAGTTTTTATAAGAAGTATAATCTAAAATGGGTATTACTCATAACATTTTGGACATTTATTCTAGCCATAGCATTTTCTGTAATAGCTGAAAACCTGGTGAATAATTTAGATGTCCTTTTTGCATTTGTAATACTTTTATTATTTATAGCTATTGGAATTATCTTTGATATAATAGGAATAGCAGTAACTGCTGCCAGTGAAAAACCCTTTCACGCCATGGCAGCTAATAGGGTTGAAGAGGCAAAGACAGCCATTAAATTAGTTAGAAATTCCAGTCAGGTATCTAACTTCTGCAATGATGTAATAGGTGATATTAGTGGTATTATTTCAGGCGCAACAGCAACCAGTATCATCTTTAAATTGATTTTGGTCTTTGATGCTTTAAATGCCACAGTATTGACCATTATTCTAACTGCATTTACCGCTTCCCTAACAGTAGGAGGTAAGGGAGTAGGTAAGGCTATTGCCCAGTATCATCATGAAGCAATTATCTATAAGGTTGCTAAAATCATAAGAGTATTTGAAAAATTGTTTAATACGGAGTTCTTTCCCGTCAAGAAGAAGAACAACAATATAAAGGGAAAGAAGAATAAGGGAGAAGTCTTAAATGGAAAAGAAAAGAGCTGATGTAATACTATATGAAAAAGGTTTAGTCGATTCCAGGGAAAAAGGCAAAAGGGTAATAATGGAAGGATCTGTCTTTATAGGGGATCGAAGAGTCGATAAACCAGGAGAGTATTACGATGATAGCGTTGAAATATATATAAAAAAGAATCCACTTAACTACGTTAGTAGAGGTGGTTTAAAACTAGAAAAGTCCATAGGGGAATTTAACCTAAGTCTCAAGGACAAGATAACAATGGACATGGGTGCATCAACTGGAGGCTTTACTGATTGTATGCTTCAGAATGGAGCAAGTAAGGTATATGCAGTAGATGTGGGCTATGGTCAACTGGATTGGAGACTTAGAAATGATCCCAGAGTTGTTGTGATGGAAAGGACTAACATTAGATATCTAAAGGAAGAAGATATTAAGGATAAAATAGACTTTGTATCAATTGATGTTAGTTTTATCAGCCTTAAATTAATGTTACCAGTGGCTAAGATACTAACGGGAGATAATTGCGAAATCGTAGCCTTGATAAAACCTCAATTTGAAGCGGGAAGAGATAAGGTTGGTAAGAAGGGCTTGGTAAGAGATAAGGAGACTCACAAGGAAGTAATCTTAAAGGTAATAGATTTTGCTAAGGAAATAGGTTTATATACCAACGGACTAACCTATTCGCCAATAACAGGCGGTACTGGAAATATTGAATTTTTAGTCTACCTAAAAAAGACTAACATTGATTTTGATTTGAATAAGATAGATATGGTCATAGATGAAGCACACCAACAATTGAAATAATGGGGGAAGAGCCTATGCTTAAGGAACTTCGAATTAAAAACTTTGCAATTATTGATGAATTGACTATAGATTTTACTGATGGACTAAACTTACTAACTGGTGAAACAGGATCGGGAAAATCTATCATAATTGAAGCTCTTGAGATGGTTTTAGGTGGAAGAGGAAGTAAGGACATTATTAAAACAGGTAAGGAAAAGGCTTTGATTGAAGCTATGTTCTTTTTGGATGAGGATCTAAAGTCAAAATTAAATAATCTAGGTTATGATTGTGAAGATATACTAATAGTATCCAAAGAAATATCAGACAAGTATCCCAGTGTATCAAGGATAAACAACAGACCCATAACCTTAAGTGCCTTGTCTCAGATAACATCATCCATGGTTGATATCTTTGGACAGCATGAACATCAATCATTACTTGATATCAAAAATCATATGGAAATAGTGGATTCACTACTGGATAAGCCAGGAAAGGAAAAACTATCAAATATAGGATCAAAATATGAAGAGTTCAAAAACTTAAATAGACACTTAGAAGAAATCAGTATATCAAGCTATGAAAGAGAAAGAGAACTTGATATCCTTCAGTTTCAAATAAATGAAATAGACAGTGCAAATCTTAATGATAGTGATGAAGAAGAAATTGAATTGGAGTTTAAAAAGTATGACAATTTAAAGGATATCTTAAAAAATACAACAGAGGTGGGTGCAATCATTAAAGAAAACTATGAAGGTACTAGTCTTCTTTCCCAGCTTGATTATATTATGGCTAGAATCAATGAGGTAAAGAAGTTTGATCTTAATCTTCAGGATACCTACCAGAAATTAGTAGATATAAGATACCAGATAGACGATCTTTATAGGGAACTGGATCACTACAATAGCTCCTTAGAATTAGATGATGAAAAATTATTCTATCTTAGAGAAAGATTAGATTTAGTGAATACATTAAAGAAGAAGTATGGAAAGACACTTTCAGATATAAATAAGTACAGAGAAGAAATTGGATCTAGATATGATAAACTTGAAAATTTAGATAAGGAAATGGACCTTACTAGGAAAAAAATTGAAGTCATAAGAGAAATAATCTACAGAGAATCCATTGACCTCAGTCTTCTTAGAAAAGAGGTTACTATAATCCTTGAGGAGAAAATGGCCAAGGAGTTAGCAAGTCTTAATATGACTAATGTGGTATTTAAAGTGGATTTCAAGAACAAGGATAGAATCAGTGGAAGTGGAATAGATATAGTTGAGTTTCTAATATCCACAAATCCTGGTGAAGAATTAAAACCCTTATCAAAGATAGTCTCTGGTGGAGAAATGTCAAGGATCATGTTGGCTTTTAAGGGAATAATTGCAGATAAGGATAAGACTCCTACCTTGATATTTGATGAGATTGATACTGGCATAAGTGGTAGAACGGCACAAATTGTCGGGGAGAAGATCAAAAAAATAGCAAAGAGCCATCAAGTAATTTCAATATCTCATCTACCTCAAATTGCAGCTCTTGCGGATACTCACTTTTTAATTGTAAAAGACTCCACTAAGAACTCAACAATTACTAAGGTTGAAAGATTAAGTGACGATGAAAGAATTGAGGAATTAGCAAGATTATTAGGTGGAGTGGATGTGACCCAAACCACAAGGGATCACGCCAAGGAAATGTTAAAGATGTCTAGTAGAATACAGAACTAGCTAATATTAGAAGTTTTAGGAGGATAATTATGACTTACGAAGAAAAAACTATGAAATGCGACAAAATTTATGAGGGTAAGATTGTCAACTTAAGAATAGACACTGTAGAGCTACCAGATAAGAAATATTCAAAAAGAGAGATTGTTGAGCATCCAGGTGGAGTGGGCGTTGTTGCTATAAAGGATGATGGAAACATACTACTTGTGAAACAGTATAGAAAAGCAATTGATAAAGTAATTTTAGAGCTACCAGCGGGTAAGCTTGAAGTAAATGAAGAACCTAGAGAAACAGCTTTTAGAGAATTACAAGAAGAGACAGGATATACAGCTGAGAAACTTGAATATTTATTAGAATTTTACACTTCTCCTGGATTCAGTACCGAGAAGATATACCTCTTCTTGGCCAAGAAGATAATTGAAGGAGAACAACACCTTGAAGCAGGAGAATTCATTCAAGTGGAAAGCTATTCCATAGATGACCTCTTGAAGATGATAGATAGAGGAGAAATTATGGATTCAAAAACCATAATAGGGATAAATATAGCCAGAGATATACTAAAAAAGAAATAAGGGACTAATTATGATACTAAAAGTTAAAGAAGACTATAAGAGATATATAGAAACAGAGAAGAAACTTAAAAAGAATTCCAGGGATGCTTATGTAAGAGACTTGGAAAGCTTCAATGAGTACATCAATTCTTTAGGTATAAAAACTATCTCTGATATCAACAACACACATATAATAAGGTACTTATTAAATCTTCAAAGAGAAGGAAAATCAACAGCTACTATATCAAGGCACTTAGCTAGTATAAGGTGTCTGTTTGAGTACTTGCTAAATAATGGGCAAGTAAAATCAGACCCGACCTTAAATTTAAGACCTCCAAGGAAGGAAAAGAAGAGTCCCCTTATTCTAACAGAGGATGAAATTGATAGACTACTTAATATTCCTGATGTAAGTAAGGAAAAAGGCTCAAGGGACAAGGCCCTCTTGGAAGTCTTGTATGCATCTGGACTTAGGGTTTCAGAAATAAACTCCTTGAATATTGAGGATATTGACCTAAAAGAGGGTACAATTAAATTGTATCAGGATGATTCATCTAGAGTTGTACCAATGGGTAAGATTGCTTTGGAAAGTCTTAGTAATTATTTAAGTAATTACAGAAAAGATTCTTCAAAGGATGAACCAGTATTTATTAATTACACCGGTGAAAGACTTACTAGACAAGGACTATGGAAGATTATCAAAGGATATGCCAAGGAGTTGTCCATTAAGAAATCAATTACTCCTCAAGTATTGAGGAATTCTTTCGCAGTTCATCTTTTGAGAAACGGAGCTGACATAAAGACTGTCCAGGGAATTCTAGGTCATTCTGATGTTGCATCTACCCAGGTCTATACCTTTTTAGCTGAAGATGCAAATTTAAGGGAAGTATATAATAATACACATCCCCGTGCTTAGGAGGATACCATGAGAGCAGTAGATATTATTGAAAAGAAGAAACACAATTTAAAACTAAGTAAGGAAGAAATAGACTTCTTAATTAGTGGATACACAAAAGGAGATATTCCTGACTATCAGATGTCTGCATTTTTAATGACGGTTTATTTCAATGGGATGGAGCCAGATGAAATAGCAAATTTGACTCAAAGTTTTGTGGAGTCAGGAGATCAAGTGGACCTATCTGAGATAGAAGGAATTAAGGTTGACAAACACTCCACAGGGGGTGTTGGAGATAAGATTAGCTTAATAGTCATACCCCTGGTGGCTTCATTTGGAGTACCGGTTGCAAAGATGAGTGGAAGGGGCCTAGGTCATACAGGTGGAACTATAGATAAGCTGGAGTCCATAGAAGGTTTCAGAACTGATTTAAGTACAAAAGACTTTATCAACAATGTTAATAATTACAAGATGGCCATAGTAGGGCAAACTGCCAACCTAACACCAGCAGATAAAAAAATATATGCCCTTAGGGATGTTACTTCAACAATTGATAGTATACCCCTTATTGCAAGTTCAATTATGAGTAAGAAGATCGCTTCAGGTGCTGATGCAATAGTATTAGATGTGAAGGTTGGATCAGGGGCCTTTATGAAGACAATTGATGAAGCAGAAGATTTGGCCAGAACTATGGTATCCATAGGTAAAAACCTAGGCAGAGATACCATAGCCATAATTACTAATATGGATCAACCTCTAGGCTATGAAATCGGAAATAGCAATGAAGTTATGGAAGCAATTAAAGTTTTAAGGGGAGAGGGATCAATAGATGAAACAGAGATTGCTTTAGCTATAGCAGCTAATATGTGTCTTCTTGGAGGAGCTTTTTCTGATATAGACGAGGCATATAAAGAGTTGAAACTCTTAATTGAATCTGGTAAAGCAATTGAAAAACTGAAGGAACTTATCAGGATTCAAGGTGGAGATCCTAGAGTTGTAGATGATAACTCCTTATTCCCACAGGCTAAGAACACATATGATATAAGGGCAGAAAGAGATGGTTATATCTATTCAATAGATGCAGAATCAATTGGTATAGGTGCTATGTTACTGGGAGCTGGTAGAAAAACCAAGGAAGAATCCATTGACCCAGCAGCTGGAATAAGATTAGTTAAAAAAATTGGAGATAGGCTTGATAAGGGAAGTGTAATATGTCAGCTTATGACCAATTTAGATGAATTTGATGATGCTATTGATAAAGTTAAGGGAGCATTTGTCATTAATGATGAAAAACCTGAGACAAAACCATATATATATAATATAATAAGGTAGTAGAATACCTCGACTTAGAAGTCGAGGTTATCTTATAGTAAGGAGCATAAAATGAATTATTTAATTAGTTTACCAGGATTATTAATTGCAATAGTATTTCACGAATTTGCCCACGGATACAGTGCCTATTTACTAGGAGATCCAACTGCTAAAAATGCAGGGAGATTAACGTTGAATCCAATTAAGCATATAGATCCTATAGGTTTCTTGTTTATGCTGGTATTTCGATTTGGCTGGGCCAAGGGAGTACCAATAAATCCAAAATATTTTAAAAATAGGAAAAGAGATACCATTATCGTTTCCTTGGCAGGAGTATTTACTAATTTCACTCTAGCCCTTCTAATTGGAAGTATCATCGTATATCTCCCCATTAAGAATGAAGTAATAGTTGAGATGCTAGTAATAACTCTATGGTATAATATTATGTTAGGGGTATTTAATTTATTGCCTTTTCCTCCTTTGGATGGATCTAAGGTTATAGCAAGTTTACTTCCAACAAAATACGAGTACTACTTCTATAAGTATGAAAAGTATTTTTATCTGGTATTGATACTTTTAATAGCAACAAACTATATCCAGAGAATTATTGGACCACTGGTGGAATTTGTGTATAATATGGTAATTAGGTTACTCTTATTTTAGGAGAATGTTATGGATTATAATGTAAGCATCAATGTTTATGAAGGTCCCCTGGACCTCTTGTTAAGTTTAATTGATAAAAACAAAATAGATATATATGACATTCCCATACATGTAGTAACAGAACAGTTTCTTTTTCACATAAGAAAATGGGAAGAGTTAAATCTTGAGATAGCCAGTGATTTTATACTAATGGCTACAACCTTACTTGAGATTAAATCAAGGATGCTCTTACCAGTACAAGTATTGGAGATTGATGGGGAAGAAGTAGAGATAGATCCTAGAGAAGAGCTTGTAAAAAGGTTACTTGAGTATAAGCTCTATAAGGAAATAGCTGACGACTTAAAATCATCAGAAGAGATATATTCAAAGGTCTATTATAAACCAGGGGAGGATGTAAGTGACTACAGAGATCCTTTTGATGAATTAAGCAATATGAAATTGAGTGACCTTATGAAGACATTTGAGAATATACTGGAAAGATATAGATACAACACGGGAGATCCTAGTTTTTTTGAAATTCAGAGAGAAGAAATTAGCCTGGAACAATGCAGTGAAGACATAACCAATAGATTAAGCATAGGAAAAATTCTTAAATTCAGTGAAATAATTAATAGTCATCACTCAAGATCTAGAATTATTGCATATTTTCTATCCCTATTAGAACTTATGAGAATGAGATTGATTCTTGTAACCCAAGATGACACCTTTTCTGATTTACTAATTGAAATGAGGAGCTAATGTATGGATAATAGAGAGTTAAAAGCAATTATAGAGGGCCTTTTATTCACATTTGGAGACCCCATAGAGAGTAAAGAGTTAGCTAAGGTATTGGATATTTCCACTAAAGAAACTGATATAATATTAAAAGAATTAAAGGATGAGTATGACTTCAATAGAAGGGGAATAAGAATAATTAAGTTTAATAATTCCTATCAATTGGGAACTAGGCCAGAACATCATGAGTACATCAAGGCTATTGTTCAGACTAGAAATACTAGGAGTTTATCCAGTGCAGCCTTGGAAGCATTATCAATTATCGCATATAAACAGCCTGTAATCAAAGCGGATATTGATCAGATAAGAGGAGTAAAAAGTGACAGGAGTATAGAAACTTTAATTAGTAGAAAATTAGTAAAGGAAGTTGGAAGATTAGATAAACCAGGAAGACCAATATTATATGGAACCACAGATGAATTTTTGAAGTACTTTGGATTAGAGAGTATAGAACAATTACCACCAGTGGATATGTATATGGGAGAAATAGAAGAATAAAGGAGAATGTGTATGAATGATGAAACCATGAGATTACAAAAATATATGGCATTGTGTGGAGTTGCATCTAGAAGGGCATCTGAAGAATTAATAAAGAATGGTTTAGTTACTGTAAATGGTAAGACCGTAACTGAAATGGGTTATATGGTAAAACCTAAGGATAAGGTTATGGTTAATGGAAAGAACATTTCAGTGGAAAAGAAAAAGATATATATAATGCTTAATAAACCTGTAGGTGTAATTACAAGCGTTAAGGATGAAAAAGGAAGAGTTGGAGTCACGGATTTAATTGAAGGAGTAAATGAGAGGATTTATCCTGTGGGACGACTGGATGTTGATACTACTGGTTTGGTATTATTAACTAATGATGGAGAGCTTGCTTTTAAATTAACCCACCCTTCAAAGAAAGTGTATAAGAGATACATTGCAATAGTTGAAGGGGTCCCCAATAGAATAGAGCTTGAGAAATTCAGAAAAGGCATAAAACTTGAAGGAAGGCTTACAGCAAAGGCTAATGTAAAAATTCTGAAAAATTTTGGGGAAGATTCTATATTGGATATTGAGATACATGAAGGTAGAAACAGACAGGTAAAGAAGATGTGTGAGGCTATAAACCACCCAGTTAAGAAATTAAAGAGAATAGGATTTGGGGAATTAGAATTAGGTGGATTAGATGTTGGTAACTGGAGATATCTTAATGATGAAGAATTACAATACATTAAAAGTTTATAGAGGTGTCTTATGTTAGTTTTTAAAGATGTTAGTGATATGATAGTAATAAATAAGTATATTGAAGATAATAAGTTAGAGGAACTTTATTTTGAGGATGGGTTATTCTTTGGTGCTTTGGAGGATGACCACTTATTTGGATTATGTCAGGTAAACTTTGATGAAAAAGGTATAACCATGGGAATGATCTATATAAGTGAAAGCCACCGTGGAAATGGTTATGGAAATGCCATGGTAAGATCACTTTTTAACAAGTTGGAGATAAATGGTATAAACTTTATCTATTCTCCATCTACAAATCCCTATTTAGATAAGTTAGGTTTTAGATTCCATGGAGAGGATTATGGATGTAATTTAAAGGAGTTGTTTAGTGGTTCCTGCTCCTGTTGCGGAGATGACAATTAATGAAAGATGATTTTATAAATAATGTCAATGACTTCAACTCTATACTAATAAATTCATTCATTAAGGAAAACTTTATATGTTTGGATGCTACTGTAGGGAATGGAAATGATACATTAAAGATCCTAAGAGCATTAAATGGTACTGGCAAAATATATGGATTAGATATACAATATAATGCAATAGAATCAACAAAGGTCTTATTAGCATCAGAAAGTAGTGAAACTGAAGTCATATTAATAAATGATAACCATGAATTTCTAGATAAGTATATACATGAAAAGTTAAATTTTATAATATATAATCTAGGATACTTGCCTGGAGGCAATAAAGAGATTAAAACGGAGACTGATTCTACTTTAAATAGCCTTAAAAAGTCTATTGACCTATTGTCAGATAAGGGATTAATTTTAATCACTGTTTATTTAAGCCACCCAGGGGGTATGGATGAATACAGAACCATCATAAATTACTTATCTGAATTAAATCAGAGGAAATACAATGTTTTCAAACTACAATTTATAAATCAAAAGAATAACCCACCAATTACAATTGGTGTTGAAGCTAGAGGAGGAGAATAATGGCAAAGGTAAAGATTATGGAAACAGCTCTTAGAGATGCTCATCAGTCTCTAATTGCAACAAGAATGAGTACTAAAGACATGCTTCCAATCGCAGAAAAACTTGACAAAGTTGGGTATCATGCTCTTGAAGTGTGGGGAGGAGCTACATTTGATTCATGCTTGAGATTCTTAAATGAAGATCCCTGGGAAAGATTGAGAGAACTTAGAAAGGTATTTAAAAACACAAAACTTCAAATGTTACTTAGAGGTCAGAATATATTAGGATATAAGCATTATCCTGATGATGTGGTAGACCTGTTTGTAAAAAAAGCAATAGAAAATGGAATTGACATAGTAAGGGTATTTGATGCTTTAAATGATCTAAGGAATATTGAGACATCAATTAAGGCTACTAAAAAATACGGTGGGCATGCTCAAGGTGCCATATCCTATACTATAAGCCCGGTTCATAATACAGCCTATTATGTACAAGTAGCAAAAGATATGGTTGAAATGGGTTGTGACTCAATTTGTATTAAGGATATGTCAGGGATATTGTTACCTTATCCAGCTTTCGAATTGGTAACTGAACTTAAGAAAGTAATTAATGTTCCTATAGAAATTCATTCACACTTCACCAGTGGAGTTGCAAATCAAACCTATTTGAAGGCAATAGAAGCAGGTGCTGATATAATTGATACAGCTATATCACCACTGGGTAATGGTACAAGTCAACCTGCAACTGAACCTATGATAGCCTCTTTAGAAGGATCAGAGTATTATCCAGATATGGATTTTGATTTACTTGTTGAAATAGCAGACTACTTCAAGGTTCTAAAAGAGAAGTATATAAAGGAAGGATTACTTGATCCAAAGGTGATGAATGTTGATATTAACACTTTAAAATATCAAGTTCCTGGTGGAATGCTTTCAAACCTAGTTTCTCAACTTAAGGCTCAGGGTAAAGAAGACCTGTATGAAGAAGTATTAAAAGAGGTACCAAGAGTTAGAGAAGATTTTGGATATCCACCACTAGTCACACCTATGAGCCAAATGGTTGGAACACAAGCTGTATTTAATGTAATACTTGGTGAAAGGTACAAGATGGTGCCAACTGAGGCTAAGAATTATGTTAAAGGACTTTATGGAAAACCAACAGTTCCCATCTCTGATGATATTAGAAAGAAAATAATTGGAGATGAGGAAGTATTTGAAGGTAGACCAGCTGATTTATTAGAACCACAGCTGGAAAATTACAGAAATGAGATAAAGGAATATATAGAGCAAGAAGAAGATGTGTTATCCTATGCTTTATTCCCACAAGTTGCCATTCCATTCTTTAAACAAAGACTGGCAGCGAAATATAAGATTGAAACTGACCTTCTGAACCAAGAAGATCAAACACATCCAGTATAAGAACTTTAACCCCTGTTTTCAGACAATTGTCAGAAAACAGGGGTTTATTATTAATTTTTCCAAATCTTGAAAGCAAACTTGCAAAAAACATGGACTTCCCAAAAAATATGAAGTAAAACTTGCAAAACTAAATGTAATTTGGTATGATTTAGTTAATTAAATATCTAATGTATAGGGGGGAAAATAATGCCTGAGAATAAAGAAAAATCTTTAACAGTTGACAAGGAATGGTGTAAGGGCTGTGGTATTTGTGTGGCATTTTGTCCGAAAAGTGTTCTTGAGATAGAAAATGGTAAAGTAGAAATTAAGAATTTTGATGCATGTATTCAATGTGGACAATGTGAATTAAGGTGTCCAGACTATGCAATTTACTTAGGAGGGAATAGATAATGGCAATTAAACTTATGCAGGGAAATGAAGCTTGTGTGGCAGGTGCTTTAAAGGCTGGCATGAGATTTTATGCTGGATATCCTATAACACCTTCCACAGAAATAGCTGAGTTATCAGCTGAAGCATTACCAAAAATAGGTGGTAAATTTATACAGATGGAAGATGAAATCGCTGGTATGGCTGCTACTTTGGGTGGTTCACTAGCTGGTCTTAAGTCTATGACAGCTACCTCTGGTCCAGGCTTTAGTTTGAAGCAAGAAAATATTGGTTATGGAATTATTACGGAGACACCATGTGTTATAGTTAATGTGCAAAGGAGTGGACCAAGTACAGGATTACCAACTTCACCAGCTCAGGGAGATATTATGCAAGCTAGATGGGGAACTCATGGAGACCATTCCATAATAGCCTTATATCCTTCTTCAGTTAAGGAAATTTACTATACAACAATAAGAGCATTTAATCTTGCTGAAAAGTACAGAACCCCAGTAATTCTGTTGTTAGATGAAATAATTGGACATATGAGAGAAAAAATAGAGATACCTGAAAATGACGATGTAGAAATAATCGATAGAAAAAAACCAAACTGTGCACCTGAAGAATACAAGGCCTTCAAAGTTAAAGAAGGTGATATTGTTCCTGAAATGGCTGGTTTTGGACAGGGATATAGATATCATGTCACAGGACTTGTTCATGATGAAACTGGATTCCCATCTGGTAATGAACAAGTAGCAGATAAATTACTTAATAGATTAATGAATAAAATTGAAAATAATAAGGACGATATAGTTACTTATGATGAATATATGCTTGAAGATGCTGAGTATGCAATAGTATCATTTGGAGCAATTGCTAGATCAGCAAAGGCGGCTGTTGATAATCTTAGAGAAGAAGGAATAAAAGTTGGCTTGTTCAGACCTATTACTATTTGGCCATCTGCAGACAAGCAACTTATAGATTTAGGTAAGAAGATGAAGAAAATATACGTTGTTGAATTAAATGCTGGTCAGTACTTCTTGGAAGTTGATAGATTGGCTGGAAGACATACAGATGTTGCTAAATACGGAAAGATAAATGGGGATATAATAACTCCCGAAGATATAGTTTCCTTTGTGAAGGAGGATCAAAATGCCTAGTGGATTAGTTAATCAATATTTTAGAACTCAGAATCTGGCTCATATTTGGTGTCCAGGTTGTGGTAACGGAATCGTAACAAGAGCATTAGTAAAGGCTATAGATACCTTAGGACTAGATAAGGACGATGTTTGTGTTGTTTCAGGAATCGGTTGTAGTTCTAGAGCACCAGGTTATCTTGATTTTAATACTCTTCATACAACACACGGGAGAGCATTGGCCTTTGCAACTGGAGTTAAGCTTGCTAACCCTAAGTTAAATGTTATTGTTGTTACTGGTGATGGAGACTCATCTGCCATTGGAGGTAATCATTTAATTCACGCCGCTAGAAGAAACATAGACATAACCGCAATTGTTTTTAATAACAATACTTATGGAATGACAGGTGGTCAGTATTCACCAACAACTCCAACTGGGGACAAGGGAACAACGGCACCTTATGGAAATATCGATACGAGTTTTGATCTTTGCAATCTAGCTCAGGCAGCAGGTGCTACTTATGTTGCAAGAGGAACTGTCTATGCAGCAAACCAGCTGGAAAAAAGTATAATTGATGGAATAAAGAACAAAGGCTTCTCCTTTGTTGAAGCTATGACAACTTGTCCTACCTATTATGGTAGAAAGAACAAAAAGGGTAGTGCTGTAGATATGGTTAAATATCTAAAAGATCATGCAATTAACAAGATAGCATGGGAGAAATTACCTGAAGAAAAGAAAAAAGGCAAGTTTGTTATTGGTGAGTTATATAGTACTACTCGTCCTGAGTATACAGAACAATATGATAAACTAATTAACTCACTCAAAAAGGAGGTTTAATAACATGAATAGATGGGAATTGAGATTATCAGGATCAGGTGGACAGGGTCTTATTACAGGTGGAATTATTTTAGCTGAAGCAGCTCTACTTGATGGTAAGAATGCCATTCAGTCACAATCATACGGACCAGAGGCGAGAGGTGGAGCTAGTAAAGCAGAAGTTATAATTAGCACTGAAGAAATTACCTTTCCAAAGGTAGAAAATTGTAATTTGCTTTTATCATTAACTCAACTTTCATGTGATAAATATATTAAGGATTTAAATCCTGGTGGAATTCTTGTAATAGATTCTTCTGTTGATATGCCAGAAAGAGATGATATTACAGTTTATAGAGTTCCTATCTTAGAAACCGCAGAAGAAAAAATGAAAAAGCCAATGGTAGCAAATATTATTGCTTTAGGTGTAATTTTTAAGATTACCGATATAGTAACTGAAGGTTCACTAGAAAAAGCAATATTGGCTAGGGTGCCAAAGGGAACAGAAGAATTGAATAAAACTGCATTTAAAGAGGGATGCGACCTTATTAAGTAGAGAGGATGGTAACTTTGAGTAATAACCCAAATGTAATTAAAAACATCCAAGATAGTTATTCTTCCCTAAGCAAAGGTCAAAGAATTATAGCTGAATATATGATAAATCATTATGACAAGGCTGCTTTTATGACTGCAGCTAGTCTTGGTAAGATACTCAATATCAGTGAATCAACAGTTGTTAGATTCGCAAATGCATTAGGATATACTGGATACAAGGAGTTGCAAAAAGAGCTACAAGAACTTATTAGAAACAAGTTGACAACAGTTCAAAGAATCAATTTAAGTGGTGAATTTAACAGTAATGGATCAACATATTCCAAGGTGATTGAAAAAGATATTGAAAACATGAAGAAGACACTGACAGAATTAGATCCAAATAGCTTTTCTCAAGCTATAGAGAAGACTATTAAAGCAAAGCAGATTTATATTATGGGTCTTAGAAGTTCATCATTTTTGTCAGGGTATTTAAGTTTCTACTTGAATTTCATATTTGATAATATTAGAACTATTGCTCCAGGAGCAAATGATATTTTTGAACAAATAGCCAAGGCTAGCAAGGATGATGTAATTATCTGTATTACATATCCAAGGTATTCAAAGAGAACTTTGGAGGCACTGGAATATGCAAAGGCTAAAGGATGTCAGATTATTAGCTTTACTGATAGTTTGATCTCACCAGCTTCTAATAGATCAGATGTTACTATAATAGCTAGAAGTGATATGATATCTTTTGTTGATTCACTTGTAGCACCTATGAGTTTAATTAATGCCTTTATCATTGCACTAGGAAACGAGAAGAAGGACACAATAAAACCATATTTTGAAGAATTAGAAGATGTGTGGAAAAAGTATAGCATATATGATGAAAATGAAAATATATGATTAAATCAACCAAGATTTTCTTGGTTGATTTTTTCTGAAGTATTATCATAAGAAAGAATATCATAAATGATAACATATTTGATGAATATTTGTTATAATACCTGTAGGAGGAAGACAAACATGGAAAAAACAATAGGAATTATAGGTGCAGGTCCTGCAGGAATAATAGCAGCAGGTACGGCAGCAGAAAATGGCAAGAAAGTAACCTTGTTTGAAAAAAACAAGCAAATTGGTAAGAAACTATTTATAACAGGAAAAGGTAGATGTAATATTACAAATGCCAGTCCAATAGATGAATTTTTTGATTGTATAGTATCCAACAAGAATTTTCTATATAGTAGTTTATATAGTTTTACAAATATCCAAATCCTAGATCTTTTAGATAGGTATGGATTAATAACAAAGATAGAAAGAGGAAATAGAGTATTTCCAAATAGTGATAAGTCAAGTGATGTAATCAAGGCTCTCAACAAGTATTTAATAGATACTGACGTGGATGTAAGATTAAATACTGAAGTAACTAATGTATATTTTGATGGGTTTGACTATGTGGTTGAAATATCAACAGGAGAAAAATTCAAATTTGATTCAATAATCATTACTACTGGGGGGAAAAGCTACCCAGCTACTGGATCTACTGGTGATGGATATAGATTTGCCAAATCCTTTGGACATACTGTAACCAATTTAAAACCATCTCTTGTACCTGTTGAGTTAAATAATCAGTGGATAAGTGATCTTATGGGATTGTCACTTAAGAATGTTACCTTAAAAGCACTATCAGACAATAAAATTGTCCATGAAGAGTTTGGAGAAATGGTATTCACTCATTATGGTATATCTGGCCCAATAGTTTTATCAATCAGTAACTATATAAATAGAATAAACAAGAACTTAAGATTGACTATTGATCTTAAACCAGCCTTGGATATAGACACCTTAGATAATAGAATTCTAAGGGATTTCAGTCAGTATACGAATAAACAGCTTAAAAATTCTTTAAATGATTTATTACCTCAGAAATTAATACCTTGGGTTATTGAAGCTGCAGGGATTTACCCTGAGAAGGTTGTTCATCAGATAACCAAGGAAGAAAGAGATAGACTAATCCAGGCACTTAAGAACTTCCCATTAGAATTTAAGGGTTTTAGGCCAATTGAAGAAGCAATAGTAACATCAGGGGGTATTAATACAAAAGAGATAAATCCATCAACTATGGAGTCTAAAATTATCCCAGGTTTATACTTTGCAGGTGAAGTAATTGACGTTGATGCCTTAACAGGAGGATATAATCTTCAAATAGCATATTCAACAGGATATTTAGCAGGATTTAATGCATAAATAACTTGTTTACTTATGGTTATTATTATATAATTATAAAGGAGAGTTTGTATGAATGTAGTATCTATTAGAGGGGCTATTACTGTAGAAGACAATTCTAAGGAATCTATACTGAAAGGAACCTTAGAATTATTGAGGACGATAGAAGACAAAAACCATCTACAAAAGGATAGGGTAATTAGTATGATATTTAGTGCTACTAGTGACCTAGACCAAGCCTACCCTGCAAAAGCCGCTAGGGATATGGGATATGTAAATTGTGGACTTATGTGTTTTAATGAAATGGCTGTGAAGGACAGTCTTGGAAAATGCATTAGAGTTATGATTTTATATAGTTCCAATGTTGAACAAGAAAATGTTCAACATATTTATCTCAAGGATGCCAAGAGCTTAAGGCCGGACTTAGCTACTTAAGATACAGACCACCTCACAGGTGGTTATTCTTTTTAGGAGGACAAAAATGAACCCTTTATGCTCAATAGCAATAGATGGACCAGCAGGAGCTGGCAAGAGTACAATAGCTAAAATTGTAGCAAACAAATTAGGCTTTGAGTATGTTGATACAGGTGCTATGTATAGAGCTTATACTTTAAAAGTTATATGTAATAATTTAGATCCAAAAAATAGTAGTGATGTTTTATCCATACTAAATGATACAGATATAGACTTTATTGATAATCATATATATCTTGACAATGAAATAGTAGATGAAGAAATAAGAAGTAATAGTATTTCAAAACAGGTTTCATATATTGCTAGTATCAAAGAAGTGAGATCAAAGATGGTAGAGATACAACAGGAAATTTCTAAGAGAAGATCTGTAGTAATGGATGGCAGAGATATAACCACTGTTGTTTTACCCAATGCTAATTATAAATTTTATGTAACTGCTTCAGTGGAAGAAAGAGGTAGAAGAAGGTTTCTTGAGTTACAATCAAAAGGAATTAAGGATATTACCCTTGACGAAGTAATTGCAGATATTGCAACAAGAGATGAAATAGATAGCAATAGAGTAGAATCACCTCTTACAAAGACGGAAGACTCTATACTAGTTGATACTACCAATTTGAACATTGAAGAAAGTGTAGACAGAATTATCTCCATTGTGAAGGAGGGAAGGTTAGATTGTTCTACTCAGTGGTAAAAGTAATACTTGCCATAATATTTCGTATTATATTTAGAATAAAGATTGAAGGGAGCGAAAATATTCCCTTAACAGGAAGATTAGTAGTTTGCTCAAATCATTTCTCCAACTGGGATCCTTTGGTAATAGCAGCATTCTTCAAAAGAAAAATCTCATGGATGGGAAAGAAAGAACTATTTGAGAACAAGATCTTAAAGCACCCCTTAAGTTGGCTTGGGGTATTTCCAGTTGATAGACATGAAACAGATATCACAGCTGTAAAAACTGCTTTGAAGATTCTAAAGGAAGAAAGAGTTTTGGGAATTTTCCCTGAGGGCACTAGAGTAAAAGAGTACAACCCAGAAAATGCTAAAGCAGGTGTTGCACTTCTTGCCCTAAGATCAAAAGCTCCAGTTATTCCCATATACATTAAAAGCAATTATAAATTATTCAAGCCCCTAACCATAATTTTAGGGGAAGTAATTGATTATAATACTCAATATCCTGGTAAATTGGATAATGAACAATATAGTCAAATTAGCAAGGATATCTTACAAAAGATATATAAATTAGGAGGAAAATAGTGGATATTATTGTGGCAAAGAATGCAGGTTTCTGCTTCGGGGTTGATAGGGCAGTTAAAATCACAAAGGAAGAACTAAGAAAAGATAAAACTGATATATATTCATATGGTCCTTTAATTCATAATCCTCAAGCAGTGGAAAAATTAAAAGGTAAGGGACTTAATACTGTAGATGAATTTGAATCAATCCAAAAGGGTAGAATTATTGTAAGATCCCATGGAATTCCTAAATCTATTCAAGATAGTATTATAAATAGTGGACTAGAGTTAATTGACTGTACATGTCCCTATGTAATTGCAGTTCATAAAAAAGTTAATGAGTATTCTTCAAAAGGATATGATATAGTAATAGTCGGGGATAAAAATCACCCTGAAGTGATTGGAATAAACGGATGGTGTGAGGACAAGGCGTATATTATTAACTCACAAGATGATGCCAACTCATTACCAGAATTTAAGAAGGTTTGTGTTGTATCACAAACTACAAATAGATTAGATAAATTCGTAGATTTAAGCAAGATAGTTGAAGAAAAATCTGAAGAAGTAGTATTGTTCAATACAATATGTAATGCAACTAAGTTAAGACAGGAAGCAGCAGAAGAGCTAGCGCAGGAAGTTGATGCTATGATAGTATTAGGTGGAAAAGAGAGCTCAAATACTATTAAATTAGCAGAAATTAGTAAAAAATTCTGTAAGGATGTTTATCATGTTGAAACTATTGATGAACTTGATTTCAATGTATTACAGAATTTAAATAAAATAGGAATAACCGCAGGTGCATCAACACCTGATTGGATAATTAAGGAGGCTGTTAAGGTGATGGAGAATTATAACAAAGATGAAATGATGGAGGCTATCGATAGTTCCTTCAAAAGAATTGGTAGAGGTGATGTGCTAAAGGGTACAGTGCTCTATGTTACAAACACAGAAGTAATGGTTAATATCAACTACAAAAGCGATGGTATAATTGAAAGAGAAGAACTTTCAAAAGATCCTAATGTAAATCCAAAGGACCTTTTTAAAGTTGGGGATGAAATTGATGTTTATGTTATGAAGTTGGACGATGGAGATGGAAATGTTGTCCTTTCTGCAAAAAGAGTAGATTTTATCAAAGACTGGGAAATTCTAGAAGAATCATTTAAGAATCAAACAACAGTTGAAGTAAAGGTTGACAATGCAGTAAAAGGTGGCCTTACAGTTTCAGTTAATGGAGTAAGTGGATTTATGCCAGCTTCACAGATTTCTGTAAACTATGTTTCAGACTTAAATCAGTATAAAGGTAAAACATTAAAGGCAAAGATTATAGACTTTGATATTCAAAAGAGAAGAATGATTCTATCAAGAAAAGTCATTGAAAAAACAGAAATGGAAGAAATGAGAAAGGTATTATGGGAGAATATAGATGTAGATAAGGTTCTTACTGGTACAGTTCAAAGATTAACTGACTTTGGAGCATTTGTCGACCTAGGC
Source organism: uncultured Tissierellaceae bacterium (assembly GCA_964575895.1). GTDB lineage: Bacteria > Bacillota > Clostridia > Tissierellales > Tissierellaceae > Gudongella. The sequence goes on from CAZNTE010000016.1 coordinate 48,739, forward strand.
GGAATTGATGGACTTATTCACATTTCTGATCTAGCTTGGTTTAGAGTTAAGCATCCTTCTGAGATATTGAAGGAAGGAGACGAAGTAGAAGTTAAAGTATTAGCTTTTGATAAAGAGAAGAATAGAATTTCACTTGGTCTTAAACAAACAACTGAAGAGCCTTGGGAAGTATTCCTAAGAGATTATAAGGTTGGGGATGTAGTAGAGGGAACTGTTGTTAACCTTCTTGATTTTGGAGCTTTCGTTAGAGTTATCAAAGGGGTTGACGGATTACTTCATGTTTCTCAAATTTCAAAGGATCACGTAGAAAAACCTGCTGACGTATTGAAAGTAGGGGATAAGATTATGGTTAAAATTACTGAAATAAATGAAACAGACAAGAAAATCAGCCTAAGTGCTAAGGAAGCTATGGAACCAGATGAAGTTGCTGAAGTTGCTGCTGAAGAAGAAGTAGCGACGCCAGTTGAGGAAGAGTTAGGCACTTCAATAGAGGAATTAACTAAAGAGGACTAAAAACTAGAATGGGTTTAATAACCCATTCTTTTTGGCATATAGGCATGGGAGGAGATAAAACTATGAATAGTAAAGACTTTTTAAGGATTTTATCCAATGGGAAGGGTATCTCTGGTTATGAATACCTAATATCCAATGAAGTAATAGATGCTTTTAATGAGTACGCAGATTCAGTTACCACGGATAAACTAGGGAATGTTATTGCTCATAAAAAAGGAACTGGCAACGGAAAGATAAAGATTCTTTTAGCTGCACATTTGGATGAGATCGGATTTGTCGTTAAGGATATTGAAGATAATGGATTTTTAAGATTTGCTAATATTGGAGGGTTTGACCCCAGAACAGTACTTGGACAAGAGGTTAGAATCCATGGGACTGAAGATATCTCAGGAGTAATAGGTTCTAAACCTCCTCATCTCCAAACTGATGAAGAACAATCAAAGACCATTAAACTTGAAGATATGATAATCGACACTGGATATAACAAGGAAGAAGTTGAAAAAAGAGTCAAAATCGGTGATAGTATTACTGTAAAAAGAGAAATGCTTGAATTGATTAATAATAGAGTAGCGGGGAAAGCAATGGACAATAGGACAGGAGTTGTATCCTTGTATGAGGCTTTAAAAGAGCTGTCTAAGCTAAATCATTATGCAGATGTATACTTTGTCATGACTGTGCAAGAAGAAGTCACCATGGCTGGTGGCTTGACATCTGCTTATAGAATTAATCCTGATTTGGGGATTGCTGTTGATGTAGGTTTTGGTAGCACACCTGACATTAATAAGGCCAGTACAATTGATTTAGGAAAGGGCCCTGGTATAACCTTGGGTGGGAATATTCATCCAGGATTTAGAAAAAAACTAACTGAAGTTGCTACTGAGTATAACATACCATATCAAACTACAGTTAATCCTGGCCCAACTGGTACTGATGCGAGAGCTATTCAAATTAGTAGAGATGGGATTCCAGCTCTTGTGGTGTCAATACCACTTAGATACATGCACACTTCTGTTGAGGTCGTGGATTTGAAGGATATTGATTATATTGGAAAATTATTAGCATTTTTTATAAACTCCATAAAGGAAGATGAATTGGAGGGATTGACATGTTTCTAAAGAATTTAACTGAGAAATCTGGAGTATCTGGAAATGAAAAAGAAGTAAGAGACTATATTATTTATGAGATAAAGGATTATGTAGATGATATATATACTGATAGAATCGGTAACCTTATAGTATTTAAAAAAGGTAAAAATAAGGCCAACAAAAGAATAATGGTTACTGCTCATATGGACGAGGTTGGACTAATGATTAAGGAGATTGATTCTGCAGGATTACTTAAATTTATTCCTGTTGGTGGAATAGATCCAAGAGTCCTAGTTTCTAAAACTGTTGAGGTAGGTAAGGATAAAATAGTTGGAGTTATTGGAGCCAAACCAATCCATTTGCAAAAGAAAAATGAATGGTCAAAAGTTCTAGGGATAGATGAGCTATATATAGATATAGGTGCTAAGGATAAGGAAGATGCAGAAAAGAAGATAAATATTGGTGATTATGTAAGCTTCCTAACTAAGTATGAAGAAATTGGAAATGAGATGATTAAAGCTAAAGCATTAGATAATAGGGTGGGTTGTTCAATACTGATGGATTTACTAAAATCCCATTCACCTCTTGATTTTTATGGTGTCTTTACTGTCATGGAAGAAGTAGGCTTAATTGGAGCTGGACCTGCTACATTTAAAGTTGAACCTGATCTTGCAATCATACTTGAAGGTACTGTTTGTTATGAAATGCCAGATCTAGAATCACATCTTACACCTACAAAAGTAGGTGAAGGCCCAGCCATATCTCTAGCTGATAGGACCACTGTTTATGATAGAAAACTAAGAGATAAAGTAGTTGAAATAGCTAAGGATAGTAAGATAAAGTGGCAATATAGAAAAACTTCCATGGGTGGTAATGATTCTGGAAAGATTCACACAACTAAATCTGGATGCTCAACTGTAACTTTATCAGTTCCAACAAGATATATTCATAGTCCGGTTTCTGTAATAAGTAAAGAAGACTATGATAGCACTTACAAGTTATTAAATGCAATTTTACCAGAAATTGATAAGGGGGAAAAATAATGAAACTAAATGCTGAATTACTAAAAAAATTAGTTACAGCTTACGGACCAGCCAGTAATGAAGAGATTATTAGAGACATTATTATAAATGAAGTTAAGAATCATGTGGATGAGTATAAAGTTGATTCATTGGGTAATTTAATAGCTCATAAAAAGGGTAATGGCAAGAAAATAATGATATCAGCCCACATGGATCAAATTGGTCTTATGGTTACTGATATTGACAAGGATGGCTTTATTAGATTTGGAAACATAGGTGGTATATCACCATCTATTTCACTAAGTCAGAAGGTATTATTTGAAAATGGAACAGTTGGAGCTATTTTTTCAGAACCAGTTGATGATCTTTCAAAGTTAAAACTAGAAAACATGTATATAGATATTGGAGCTAGGAACAAAGAGGAGGCAGAAGAAAAAGTTAACATTGGGGATATCTGCATCTATTATAGTTCCTTTATAGATAATGAACATGTTGTGTTTACATCATATTTAGATGATAGAGTTGGATGTTATGTGGCAATAGAGGCATTAAAAAATTTAAGTAAAACTGATAATGACCTGTATTTTGTATTTTCAGTACAAGAAGAAGTTGGCTTAAGAGGAGCTAAGACAGCAGCATATAGCATTGACCCTGATTTTGGAATAGCCATAGATGTAACAGCTCATGGTGATACCCCTAAGGCTAAGAGATTCGCTATAGGACTTCATAAGGGTACAGCAATTAAGGTTAAGGATAATTCCATAATCACTCATCCTACTGTTAGAAACAATCTAGTTGAACTTGCTAAGAAACATGAAATTAAGTATCAAATGGAGGTCTTGGAATTTGGAGGAACAGATTCTGGAGCTATCCATACTACGAAAGAAGGAGTTCCATCTGGAGTAATTTCCATTCCCACAAGATATGTTCATTCTACAGTGGAAATGGCATCAAAGGATGACATAATTGAAAGCGTAAGGCTTTTAAAAGCTTATTTAGAAGAGAATAAATAGAACAATAAATATCTATATATTCATTGTACAAGGGTGTGTAAAACACCCTTGTTTGTGCTATAATTTAACTTAGAGTGATAATTAAGATATGTAAGGAGAGAATTTTATTAATGAAGAAGTATTTAATATCAACATTTGGTTGTCAAATGAATGAGCACGACTCAGAAAAAATAGCTTGGATTCTAGAAGGAACGGGTTATATTTCCACTAATGATAGAGAAGAAGCAGACATTATAATATTTAACACTTGTGCTGTTAGAAAAAGTGCAGAAGACAGGGTGTTTGGCCAGTTAGGTGAGTTAAAGGAATTAAAAAGGAGAAAACCTAATATAATACTAGGTTTATGTGGATGTATGATGCAAAGGGAAGATATAAGAACATATTTCCTATCTAAGCATAAGCATATTGATTTGGTATTCGGTACTAATAATATCCATAAATTACCTCAATTACTTCAAAGACATATGGAAACAGGAGAAGTTATAGTCGATATAATTGAAGATACTAGGGAAATAGAAGAAAGTATCCACGCAAATAGAAAGTATTCATATAAATCTTTTGTTAACATTATGTATGGTTGTAACAACTTCTGTACCTACTGTATAGTTCCGTACACTAGAGGTAGGGAAAAGAGTAGAGAACCAGAGGATATAATTAATGAGATCATGGAGTTAGCTAGTAATGGAACTAAGGAAGTAACCTTATTAGGTCAGAATGTCAATTCATATGGAAATACCCTTGAATATGAGTATACATTCACAGATTTATTAAGAGATATTAATAAGATTGATGGAATTGAAAGAATAAGATTTATGACTTCACATCCAAAGGATTTATCTGAAGAACTGATTAAAGCATATGGCCAGTTGGACAAACTATGCCCTCATCTTCATTTGCCAGTGCAATCTGGAAGCAACAGTATTTTAAAATCAATGAATAGAAAGTACACAAGAGAGGACTATTTAGCACAAATAAAAAAAGTTAGAGATATAAACCCAAATATTGCCATTACTACTGATATAATTGTTGGTTTCCCTGGAGAGACAGATGAAGATTTCAATGATACCTTGGGATTAGTAAAAGAGGTTGGTTATGATTCTGCATTTACTTTCCTATATTCCATTAGAGAGGGTACAATAGCAGCTAAGATGGAAGATCAGGTGCCAGAAGAAATAAAGCACAAGAGATTCCAACAGCTTCTAGATACTCTACACCCAATTGGCCTTGAACTAAATGAAAAGCTCTTAGGTACAGTGCAAGATGTATTAGTTGAAGAAATAAGTAAAAACGATAATACAGTTTTAAGTGGAAGAGCTAGCAATTCAAAGCTTGTGCATTTCAAAGGTAGCGAAGATTTAATTGGTAAGATAGTAAAGGTAAAAATCAATAGTGTTAAGACATTTACCCTGGAAGGAAAACTTATAGATTCGGAGGCATAAAATGAGTAGCTTAACCCCTATGATGCAACAATATGTTGATGTAAAAAAAGAATACAGTGATGCCCTACTGTTTTTTAGATTAGGGGATTTTTATGAAATGTTTTTTGATGATGCAAAAATAGCTTCTAAGGAGCTTGAAATTGCTCTTACCCAGAGGGATTGTGGGTTAGAAGAAAAAGCTCCCATGTGTGGAGTGCCTCATCATGTAGCTGATACCTATATATCAAGATTAGTAGATAAAGGATATAAGGTGGCTATTTGCGAACAAGTTGAAGATCCACAACTTGCAAAAGGTTTAGTAAAAAGAGAAGTGGTTAGGATTGTAACTCCTGGTACTATTATGGATGGCAATCTTCTTGATGAAAAAACCAATAATTATCTTCTATCCCTATATCTGGATGATTTTGGAGTAGGAGTCACATACGTTGATACCTCAACAGGTGAGATGTTCACTACTGAATTTATTGGAGAAATTGACAACAGTTACAGGTTTCTACTAGATGAACTGGGCAAGATACTACCCTCAGAAGTTATTTGCAATGAGCTATTCACTAAAAACATCAAGTATTATAGTATGATACAAAATAGAATAAACCCATATTTCAATATCCAAAAAGACAGTACAGGAGATATTGAGAAATATATTAATGATATTAATGTGTTTTTCAATAAAGATAGTATCAAGGGGTTTAATATCAATGAAAGAATATATAGTATAATTTCAGCTTGGAAACTGTTGGAGTATCTAAAAGCCACACAATTTTCTAAATTGGAACATATTAACGAACTAAATTATTACCAACCAGAACAGTATCTGTTAATGGATATAAACACTAGAACAAACCTAGAAATTCATGAAACTATGAGATCTAAAGAGAAAAAAGGTGCACTTATAGGAATCTTGGATAAGACTCAAACAGCCATGGGTGGTAGATTGCTGAAAAAATGGTTAGAACAACCTTTGCTGGATATTAAAATGATACAGTCAAGATTGGATATGGTAGATTATTTATATAATAACCCTTTTGATTTGAATGAAATCAAGGATAAATTAAGGGAAATTTATGATATTGAAAGAATTGTTAGTAGAATAAGTAATGGTAATAGCAATGGTAGAGATTTAATAGCCCTTAAAAATTCAATAAAAGATATCCCTGAACTTAAGGATACCCTAATAAAGACAAATCTAGATCATTTTATTAAGCTACAGACTGAAATGGATGATTTAAGAGATATATATAATTTGTTGGATGACTCAATTATTGATAATCCTCCCCTTACAATAAAAGAAGGAGGAATTATAAAAGAAGGATACAATCAAGATTTAGATGAATTAAAGGATGCCAGATCAAAAGGCAAACAGTGGTTGAGCAGGCTGGAATCTGACGAGAAGAAAAACACTGGCATAAAAACACTTAAAATTGGTTACAACAGAGTTATGGGCTATTATATTGATGTTACAAAAACAAATATAAGTTTAGTACCAGAACACTATATTAGGAAACAAACCTTAGCTAACTCAGAAAGATACTATACTGAAGAACTAAAGGTCATGGAAGAAAAAATTCTTGGTGCAGAAGATAAGAGTATAAAATTAGAATATGAAATATTCCAGGAGATTAGAGAGACCATAAAGAAAAATATTACTAGGTTGCAAAAAACTGGAAAATTATTGGCCTATTTAGATGTGATTTTAAGTTTTTCCATTACGGCAAATCAATATAATTTTGTTAGACCTACATTAAATAATAAAGGAACCATAGACATTAAGGACGGTAGACATCCTGTAGTAGAAGCAACAATAAAACACCAGTTATTTGTCCCAAATGACACTCATATGGATCTAAGAGATGACATGGTTCAAATAATCACTGGACCTAATATGGCGGGGAAGTCTACTTATATGAGGCAAATTGCAATAATTGTACTGTTGGCTCAAATTGGTTCGTTTGTACCTGCTGGGTCCGCAGATATTGGTATTGTTGATAGAATTTTTACTAGGATTGGTGCATCAGATAATTTATCTCAAGGTGAAAGTACCTTTATGGTAGAGATGACAGAAGTATCAAATATAATGCGCTTTGCAACCCCAAGGAGCCTTTTGATTCTTGATGAGGTTGGACGGGGTACCAGCACCTATGATGGTCTTAGCATCGCTTGGGCTGTTATAGAACATATTACTACCAAAATAAAAGCAAAGACTTTATTTGCTACCCATTACCATGAATTAACACAACTGGAGACCAAGTTCAAGGGTATAAAAAACTATACTATAACAGCTAAGGAACAAGGTGAAGATGTAATATTTCTTAGGAAGATAGTTGGAGGCAGTACAAATCAGAGTTTTGGAATTCAAGTAGCTAAACTGGCTGGTATATCCAAGGATATTATAGATAGAGCCAATGAAATCCTATCCATGATTGAGGGAAGTCATCAGATAAATTTACATGAGCCAATAAAAGTTAATAATCAAAAACAACTTAACCTCATGGATTATAAGAAGGATTTCTTTGTGGATAGAATTAAGAACATTGATATAAACACACTTACTCCTATGGATTCTATGAATCTTTTAGGAGCTTTGATAGAAGATGCAAAAAAACTTAAGGAGTAAACCTTATGAGCAAAATTAAAATTTTAGATGGATTGACAATACAGAAAATAGCAGCAGGTGAAGTTATCGAACGCCCCGCTTCAATAGTAAAGGAACTTGTTGAAAACTCCATTGATGCAGGTTCAACTCAGATTATCATTGAAACCATTGATGGTGGACAGTCCCTTATAAGGGTAACTGATAACGGGGAAGGAATGGATAGGGAAGATCTTCTTCTAGCTTTCGAAAGACACTCTACATCTAAATTACATGCCATTGAAGATCTAGATACAATTTTAACTCTAGGCTTTAGGGGAGAGGCATTATCCAGTATTTGTGCCGTAGCTCTAGTTGAAGTCATAACCAGAACTCCTAATACAGATGAAGGTATGAGAGCTAAAATATCAAATGGTATTGTTAATGAAATAGAACCTATTGGAGCACCCATTGGTACAACTATGATCATTAAAAATCTCTTCTATAATTTACCTGTTAGAAAAAAATTCTTGAAAAGTAACAATACTGAAGATTCACATATAAGTGATATATTGACTAAATTAGCAATTGGTAATCCCGCTATTTCCATTAAGTACATTAGAGATAATAAGGTGATTTTTAATACACAGGGAAGTAGTAAAAACATAAATGCCATCTATGAATTACTTGGCAAGGATAATACAAAAGATCTAATCCCAGTTGATATAGAATCAGATGATTTTAAATTAACTGGTTATTTATCAAAAAACACACTATATAGGAGTAATAGAGCTCACCAGTATCTTTATGTTAATGGAAGATATGTCATTGATCATAGAATTTCAAAGGTTATTGAAACCCAATATAGTAGTTTGATTCCAATAAATAAATATCCAATATATATATTGAATATTACAATAGACCCAGTAAATATAGATGTTAATATACACCCAACTAAACAAGAAATCAAGTTTGTGGGTGACACTATGATTTATGATAAGTTGGGTCAGGCCATTAGGAAGAATTTAAACGCTATTATAAATATTCCTAAATCAACGGCGAAAAAAGTAGAGGAAGTTAGAAGTACAAGTATTTTTGATATAAGGCAATCTGATATAACAATAGATCCTATTAATAAGGGTAATTTTGATTCTACAATTGTTTTTAGAGACTTCTCTGAGGTAGAATTTGATTCTGAAATCCCAATGATTAATGAGGAACTCGATGTAGAAGAAATAAGAGAAAAGCAAATCATATTTTCATCCTTAGAACAAATTGGAATTGGATTTAAGACATATATCTTTGCTGAGGATATCTTAAATGATAAACTGTATATAATTGACCAACACGCTGCTCATGAAAGAGTTTTATATGAAAGGTTTAAAATTGATTTTGAAAATGAAAAAATTGCTATTCAACAACTTTTATATCCAGAAATAATAGAACTTGATCCAAAGGAATTAGTAACTGCAAAGGGAAACATCTCATATTTTAATAAGATTGGCTTTGAAGTGGACATATTCGATGAAAAAAGTGTTATTATAAGAGGTGTACCCCTATTATTTGGTAGACCAAATAATAAGAATTTATTCCTAGAAGTACTTGATAAGATTGATGATAAAGTTGAGAGTAATCATAGCTTAAAATTAGAAAAAATCATTAAATTATCCTGTACTAGTGCTATTAAAGCGGGCGATTCCATTAAAGAAATTGAAATTAAGTCCTTATTTAATCAATTAGATGAATGTAAGCAACCATACACATGTCCTCACGGTCGACCTACCATAATAGAAATAACCAAGGATGAGTTAGAAAAGAAATTTTTAAGGATCATATAGGTGTAATTATGAAAGAGAAATTAGTAATAATAACTGGACCCACAGCTGTTGGGAAAACTGAATTATCTATTGAAGTAGCTAAAAGATTTAATGGAGAGATTATATCTTCAGATTCCATGCAGATTTATAAGCATATGGATATAGGAACAGCCAAAATTAGCAAGGATGATATGAAGGGAATAAACCATCACCTAATTGACTTCTTAGACCCAGCCACAGAGTTTTCAGTTTATGATTACAAAGAGATGGCCAGCCAAGTTATATCAGTATTAAATGATGAAAATAAGTTACCCATAATAGCAGGAGGGACCGGTTTATATATAAATTCTCTGGTTTATGACCTGAATTTTTCTCCTATAGCTCCTAATAAGGTATTAAGAGAAAAATATGATAGAATATTTATTGAGGAAGGTTCAGTGGGCTTATATGAAAGATTAATAAAGATAGATCCTGAATCAGCAGATAGAATAGATCCAAATAATCATCAAAGACTGATGAGAGCTCTTGAAGTTACTGAATCTAGTGGAATTCCCTTTAGTAAATATAACAAGGACTTTAGAAAAGAGTCTGACAAATATGATATGGCTTACTATTGCTTGAATATGGATAGGGATAAGTTATATGATAGAATTAATAAGAGGGTAGATATAATGTTTGAAAAAGGTTTACTAGATGAAGTAAAGTATCTTCTTGATAGGGGATATAATAAGGATATGCTATCCATGAAAGCAATAGGATACAAGGAAATAATAGCATATCTTGAAGGGAATATGAGTTTAGATAAAGCTATAGATAATATTAAGCAGGGATCAAGAAATTATGCCAAAAGACAACTTACCTGGTTCAGGAGGGACAATAGAATTAAATGGGTTAATATAGATCTATTTAAGGATAGAAATGAAATGATTAATTTTGTATTAGATGATATAGCTATTACTCTAAATATTTAAGGAGGTTACTTCAATGAATAAAAATTTAAATCTGCAGGATCAATTTCTTAATACCGCCAGAAGAGAAGGCATAGTAATTACTGTTTTTCTAGTGAATGGATATCAAATAAAGGGTCTTGTAAAAGGATTTGATAATTACACATTAGTTTTGGATTCAGAGGAAAAACAACAACTAATTTATAAACATGCAATTTCAACAATTATACCTAGTAAAACGATACATTTTGAAATTTAGATAAGAGTCTCTTAGGAGACTTTTATTATGTAAGGAGAATATAATGAATAAGTTGACAATAAATATATTATGTAAACAATTTGGTATAAAAGAAGAGGTAATAAATTTTGTGCATTCTTGTGAAAAAGAAGTTACTAAAAAATTTGAACAGCTAGATTCAATTAGGGAATATAATCAATATAAAGTTATTGAAGCAATGCAATACTATAGACTAGCTTCAACAGACTTTTACTGGACAACAGGATACGGTTATGGAGATGTTGGACGTGATAAAGTTGAATCTATATTCGCAAGAGTTTTCAAAGGGGAAAGTGCCCTGGTAAGACCAGCTATTGCATCAGGAACCCATGCTTTAAGCCTAACCTTATCAGGAATATTAAGACCAAAGGATCATCTCTTATACATTACGGGGACACCCTATGATACACTTCAAAAAGTAATAGGAACTAAAGGAAATGGGGAAGGCAACCTACTACAATTTGGTATAGAGTACGATGAAGTTCCTCTAATTGAGAATTCAATAGATATTGAGAGCTCAATAAAATCAATAAAGGAAAACACAAAAATTGTAGCAATTCAAAGATCTACCGGTTATAGCGATAGAAGAGCCTTAACTATAGATGAAATTGAAGTTGCTATTAAAAGCATTAAGGATGTTTATCCAAATATTATTGTAATGGTTGATAATTGTTATGGGGAATTTCTAGAGGAAAAAGAACCCTTAGAAGTAGGTGCTGATATTATAGCAGGATCACAGATAAAAAATCCAGGAGGAGGATTAGCTTTATCAGGTGGTTATATTGTTGGTAAGGAAGAATTGATTGATATGGTAGCAAACAGACTTACAGCTCCAGGATTAGGAAAAGATACTGGTTTAACATTTGGTACAAGTAGAACAACTCTACAAGGTTTATTCCTAGCTCCACACATAGTCATGGAAGCAGTTAAGGGAGCGCTACTAGTTGGCCAGACATACAGTAATCTAGGCTTTAATATTGTACCTAAATTAGATGATAAAAGAAGTGACATAATTCAAGGTGTTGAGTTATTGTCTCCAGAAAGAGTTAGTGAATTCTGTAAAGGAATTCAAGCTGCATCTACAGTTGACTCCTATGTAATCCCAGAAGCATGGGATATGCCAGGATATGCTGATAAGGTAATAATGGCAGCAGGAGGCTTTATAGAGGGCTCATCAATAGAACTAAGTGCAGATGGACCTATGAGGGAACCCTATTATGCCTATTATCAAGGTGGTTTAACTTTTGATCACTGTAGACTAGGAGTATTTAAATCCGTCAATAATTTATATGAAAAAAAATTAATAAAACTACCATAGAAAAAGATGCAAGTTAGTACTTGCATCTTTTAGTATTTTCTGTATAAACCTTTAACCTTACCTAATATGAGAACATCTGTCACATAAATAGGTTCCATAAATTGATTCTCAGGTTGTAATCTTACCCTATCTTTTTCTTTAAAAAATCTCTTTACAGTGGCTTCTTCACCCATTAAAGCAACAACTATATCTCCATTGCTAGCATGATTTTGTTCGTGTACAAGAACTAAGTCACCATCCATTATACCAGCCTCAATCATACTTTCCCCTGAAATTTTTAGCATGAAAGCATTATGGCCTTCAACATCTTCAAGGGGAAGAGGGAAGGTGTCATCAATATTTTCAACAGCTAGTATTGGTGATCCAGCAGTTACTCTACCAACGATTGGAACTTCAACAGTCTTTTTATTTTGCATAAAATTACTATCCCAGCCTAGTATTTCTATAGCTCTTGGTTTAGTAGGATCCTTCCTTATAAACCCTTTCTCTTCTAAAGAATTTAAGTGAGCATGAACAGAGGAGGGGGACTTTAAATTAACACCTTCACAGATTTCTCTTACAGTTGGTGGATATCCCTTAGAAATTAGTTCTCTTTTAATGTAATTCAAAACTTCAGTTTGTTTTTTAGTTAATTCTT
>CAZNTE010000017.1:0-30417 GCA_964575895.1 uncultured Tissierellaceae bacterium
ATTGAAATTTAAATGTTTTAAGGTTATTTGAAGAGGATAAACTTGACACTACCAAAGTAAAATAAGGAGGCTAAATATGAAGGCTATGAGAGAAATAGTAAAAAGATACATATCATTTCTTATTGTATTTGCAATACTGTCAGGGTTATTTCCCGTATCTATTTTTGCTGAAGTAGATATGGCAGAGGAAACACTCACCGAGGTTGAAATAATAGCAAATGAAAAGGTTGAAATTGAAGCAGCTATTAACAATTTGCAGGTAAGCAATGAAACTACAGAAAACGACATACTTGTAGTAGTACAAGAAGCAGCTATAAATGAAGTAGTTGTATCATGGAGTGGGATAGATGGTTTCAATAAAATAGATGCAACTGCTGATTCAACAGGCTCTATTACTGGAAGTTTAGTTCTTACATTCAAAGATGAAATTGTTGAAGTCTCCTTTAATAAGATAATTGAGAAGTTGCCATCACTAGATGAGGAAGAAGTAAATAAAGAAGTTCTATTAATGTCTACTGATCTTATGAGCACAGGTGCTAATACAATAAGTCTGCCATCAACATCAATAGACAATTCAAGTGTAAGTTTCGTACCTGGAGTATATGTTGGAACGAATGACACCCTGACATATAATGGCACAGGAACACTTACCTTTATAGGGGGTCTACAAGCAGCTGGAATTGGAGGTAAAGGGGTAAATACAGGAAGTAACACAGTTTCTGCGGATAGTTTTATTGGAAATGTGGTTTTTGGGGAAGTAAGGCAAGTAGGTGGTTTTAAAATTACCGCTTATGGTGGTGAATGGGCAGCGGGCATTGGTGATGGGGATACTGCAGAGAGTAATACAGGACTAAACCCCTCACGATCAATTACTATCAATAGTGGGATAGTAATCGGGTATGCTGGAGAAGCAGCAGGAATCGGTACCCAGGACCAACTAACTAATACTGATATGATTTTAGATTTTAAAAATGAAAAAGAAGGTAGCTTTGCAGTTGGTGCTTCCAGTTCTGCTCGCGGTATAGGTGCAGGTACTGGAGCAAGTATGAAACCTGGCAATCTTAAGGTGGCGGGGTATGTAATGGGGTTGGCAACAGGGGCCAACTTCCCAATATCTGAAAATAGCACAAATCAGGCAGCCGCAATTGATTCAAACTGGACTATTTACTCATTTACGCTTACTGGAGGAGTAGGAGCAGGGTCTCGTATTTATGTCACTAAAGAAGGTTCTGATTTACCTGTCTATGATTACACCATTCCAGCTGGTTATACAAAACTAGCATTATCATTAAAAGTTAATGAAAAATACACCATATTATTTGGAAATCAAGGCTATAAGACCATACAAACTATAACTGATAATGGAGGAATATTTGTTAATGAGACGATTTCACCTTCTAGTTTGGGTTATGCCACCACAGTAAATCTAGGAAACAATATGTCCCTAGACACAGAATCAGGTACATTAAGTCAAGGAGGAAGTTCAGGTGCCACAATTACACCAATAAAAATAAAAGCAGATAATGGATACCAATTACCAATTAGTTGGGGTGTTGGTAATGGATTGACTTATACAAGAAGTACCGCTTCAACTGCAACAATTACTGGCACAATCCAAAGTGCAAATGTTGTTGTTACTATTCCAGATGCAACAATTGTAGAATCTGGGATTCAAACATCAACAGGAAATTCAAATTACACTATAAATGGAGATGGAGTATTTATTGATCCTAGTCTAACCATAGATTATAGTGACAATATTTTGGGAGCTAGTGTATTGATTCGTAATTTAAATTCTGGGGATACATTGAATTACACCCCAATAAATGGAATTTCAGGCACATACAACTCAAACACTGGAATATTGACTTTGACTGGCACTACAACTTCTGAAAATTATCAAGAAGCCTTAAGGAGTGTAAAGTTTTCTACAACATCTGATAATATAGAAAGTAGAATTATAGATTTTGTATTGGGTAGCGGATTGTATTTTGATGGGACTGGACATTTTTATGAATATGTTACCACAACATCATCTATTAGCTGGGATATTGCTAAAACCACAGCTGAATCAAGAGAATTCTTTGGAAGACAAGGTTATCTTGTTACTTTAACAAGTGCTAAAGAAAATGAATTCGTTCGTAATAAAACCCTGGGTATTGGGTGGATTGGTGCCAGAGATATTAATAGGAATCTATCCACTGGAGCAACTTTAATAGGTGGATTAAGCAATGGTGACTGGCGTTGGGTTACTGGTCCTGAGGGTCAAGAGGATAACGAAAAAGGATTAAAGTTTTACAACGGATATATTGGATATTCACCGTCAATAGTATCAGGTCAGTATAACAATTGGGCAAGTGGAGAGCCAAATAACTCAGACTCTTTCAGAGGTGGTGAATGGGTAGTTCATATATATTCAGATACAGGACAATGGAATGATTTTCATCCAACTAATTCTGTAAAAGGATATATTGTTGAATATGGAGGTATGCCAAACGATGTCTTTATAAATATTCAGGCATACAAAACTATAGAAGTTAGCATACCTGCCTATACCATTAATTATAATCTAAACGGTGGAATTGTAACTACTGCAAATCCTTTTAGTTATACTAGCAATGATGCTGATTTTACTTTAAATAATCCTACAAGGAGTGGCCATTTATTTGTTGGCTGGAGTGGAACTGGACTGACAGATAATAATAATCTGACAGTGACAATTACGGCGGGCAGCACAGGGGATAAGTCTTATACAGCTAATTGGAAGGCAGTTGCACCCACAGCGCCTCTAGATACTTCAAGTGTGACATCAAAGACATTCAGCACGATTACAATTGCTACACAAAGTGGTTATGAATACAGTATCGATGGAACAAACTGGTATAGACATACAGAAAGTTATACTTTCACTGGATTGAATGTTGGTACTCCATACAATATTTTCTATCGCGTACCAGCTAAAACAGAATTGGGAAGTATTTCAGAAGCCAGTGATTCTTCACCAGCCTTATCCGTCAGGACTAAATATGCACCTACCTTGTCCATCTCTGTAACACCAGAATCAGTAACTTATCCTGGAAATATTGAGATAGTAGCAAGCTTGACTGGTGCAGATAATCTTGGTGATAAAGAGATACATTTTTATGATGGAGAGAGTTATCTTTTAAAAGTTACAACCGATGGAAATGGTAAGGCTACATTTATAGAGCGGAACCCTACACCTAAAGTATATAGTTTTAGCGCTGGATTTGGTGGAGACGATAATAATATGTCTACAGCTTCTGAAAACTTATCATATACTGTTTTAAAAGCAGAACAAGGGACTATTTCATTTAATAGTTCAGATGATATAGTGAAAACATATGGAGATTCTTCTTTCTCCTTGCCAGATGTTTCGGGCGGATCTGGAACAGGAAGCTATAGCTATAGAAGTTATAATACTAATGTTGCAACTGTTTCAGGTAATACTGTAACCATAACTGGGGCAGGTGAGTCCATCATTTATGTTAAGAAACTTGGTGATAACTACTATAATGAGTCTGCTGAAGTTGGAATAAAAGTTATTGTTAGCAAGAAGAGCATAAACATTAGCGGGATGGGTGTGGAAGATAAAGAATACGATGGCAATAGGTTTGCAACAATTGATGGCAATAATGCTGTACTTGTTGGAATTAAGAATGGAGATGCTGTTAGTATTAACTACTCTTGGGCAACTGCAGCTTTTTCCGATACAAACGCAGGAAATAACAAAACAGTGACTTTTAAGGGATTTGCCTTAGGAGGGGAGGATGCTGCTAACTATATACTTGAATCACAACCTGTAAGTATAAGTGGGGACATAACACCAAGACAAATAACTGTAAGTGGTATTACTGCATTGGATAAAGTATATGATGGTAATACTAGGGCAATTTTGATTTGCTCTAATGTAAAGTTTGATCGTAAGCTCGAAAGTGATAGTCTTTCTATAACTGCAACAGGTACCTTTACAAGTAAGGATGTTCAAAGAGATGCTATAGATGTTAATATTTCAGAATTTATATTGGGTGGAAATGATACAGTTAATTACCAGCTTTCAACAACAGGACAACAGGCGACTATATCTGCAAAGATTACTCCAGCCACAATAAGAGTAACACCAAAGAGTGATCAGTGGAAATTTTATGGGCAAGCAGATCCAATTCTGGAATTTGATTCAATTGGTGCTGTTACAGTTGAAACGCCTGCATTTACTGGAAGTCTGAGTCGTGAAACGGGTGAAGCTATATCAAGTAACTATGCTATAACACTTGGCAGCTTGTCACTTAGTGACAATGGAGTATTTTTAGCTAAGAACTATAATTTAGTATTCAATGATGAGCCAGTATATTTTGAAATTAAAGAATATACTACTACAAAATTAGCTACTTCAACACCAAATGGAGAAAATGGTTGGTTTAAGGAAGCATCTTTTACTCTAAATGCACCAGAGGGATATACGATAAGTACTAGTAATGATTTAGATGGAAAGACTTGGACAGGTTACTTAACTCTTGATCATACTGATGTTGATTCTAAAGAAGCAACTTACTATTTGAGAGATAACAGTACTAGTGTTGGTGCAATATCTACAAGTAAAACATATACTTTTAAAGTAGATAAAACTCTTCCAAGTATTACAAATATAAGTGGAAATGTTGATGAGTGGCAAAATACAGATATCACATTAACCATTTATGCCAACGATACAGGCAGTGGACTTGCTGAAGCAGCATACAGTTTTGATGGTGGTATCACATGGAAGTCAGATAATAGTAAGGCCTATGATTCAAATCAGATAATTGATGGAAACACTATTAAAGTTAAGGACTTGGCTGGAAATATAAGTAGTTACTCTGAAGAAATCACAATTTCCAAAATAGACAAAGAGAACCCTGTTACACCTATGGTTGCCTTAGATAATAGAGCTCCAAGAAGTGTTTGGTATACTTGGTATCCAAATATAACAATTGTACCAGAAGATTATGCTGAAGGAAGTGCTCCTGAAGTAACTTACTACAAATTATGGAATACCAGTTCTAGTACTAATAATGCTGAACCAGAAAGTGGAACTGTGCTTACTGGCCAACCAAAAGTCACTAGCGATGGAATCTGGAAGTTAAAGGTTTGGACAGTGGATGATGCAGAGAATATATCTTTATCTTCTCTGATTACAATTAAAATAGATACTACACCATATTTACCACCTAGTAGTATTGTTATAATTAATGGTCAATCGATTAGCGCTGGGACAGAAACAAAGTCAACAATAGATGGAATTTCCACTACATTAGTCCAAGTCAATAACCAAGTAGTAGAAATGAAAATAGAAGAAGAAATTAAGAATAATACAAGTGGAGTTGTTAACAACATACAGATTATTTCTTATGACAAAGCTTCTGAAGTGGTTTCATTCCAACTTACAGGAGATACGGTTAAAAAGTTGGAGGAAAATGCTTTTAATATATCAGTTAAAAACAATGATATTGAGTATATTATTCCAGCAAAAGAACTAACTATAAGTAAGGTTGCTGAAACATTAAATATTCTAAATAGAGACCTTATTGATATTAAGATAGAAGTCAGAATTAAAAAAATAGAAGAGCTTGTAATTGAAAAGTATAAGCAATTTGTAGAAGACAATGGTTCTGAGCTTATTTTCCCACCAGTAACCTTTGAAGTGGTTGCAAATACAATTAGAATAGATGGATCAACTGATGAAGTAAAAATCAATAAATTCAGTAACTTCGTAGAAAGAATTATGGAAATACCCGCTGGGACTGATCCAAGTAAAATTAGCACAGGAATTGCATTTAACTCAGATGGCACCTATGCACATGTGCCAACCACAATATTTAAAAAAGATGGAAAGTGGTTTGCAAAAATAAATTCCTTAACAAATTCCACATACTCTCTGATCTGGAATCCAGTGATTGTAGAATCAGTAGTTAATCATTGGTCGAAAGAAGCAGTAAACGACATGGCTTCAAGATTAGTAATTATAAACCCAGATAAGTTCATGCCAAATCAAAATATAACAAGAGGAGAGTTTGCAGAGTATATAACAAGAGCACTTGGAATAAATAGAGAAAGTGCAGTTACAGAAAAGAAATTCACAGATGTAAATACAACACACGAATTAGCGTACTCAATAGAAATTGCATCAGAGTATGGAATCATCAATGGATATCCAGATGGAACTTTTAGACCAGATGAACATATCAGTAGAGAAGAAGCTATGGTAATGTATTCTAGAGCAATGGATATAATTGGGTTGGCAGAAAAAGATAGCAATATAATAAACAACTATACAGACAAAGACAGGGTATCTAGATGGGCATACAATGATGTTAAAAAGACAGTAAGTGCAGGGGTATTTAACGGAAAAACCATAGGAACAATTAATCCAAAAGACACCTTTACCCGTGCAGAAGCAGCAACTGCAATAAGGAATTTATTAGTAGCATCCGAATTAATCAACAAATAGTAATCAATTTTGATATACCTCCTTGATTCATGGAGGTATATTTATCTTATCAATGCTTGTAAGAGACAGGTATCTGTCTGTATCCTATTTAGCAAATTGATTTGTCTAATTGTATAAGAACTAATTACTCTTAATATCTACAAAATATAAAAATATGCCCGGGTAAGCTTGATATAGCAGTCCCGGGCATTATAATTTGAGTATTATAGGATACACAGTAATTTCTACAATTGTTCTTATTGCAGATAATTTCTATTCCCTATTTATCTCTTTTAGCTCATACAAATCATCTCTTCTATTGCTGAGAAGAGTAACTGTACCTGATTTTCTAGAACGTTTTAGTAATTCTAAATCTAAGTCTCCAACGATTACCATTTCAATATTTGGCGTACATTCGGCCATGATTCCATCTCTTGCAAATGAGAAATCAGAAGGTGTAAATATAGCGGATTGTGCATATTGGATGTCCATGTTTTCAACATGAGTCAAGTTTCCTACAGTACCAGCAATTACAGTATATATTTGGTTTTCAACCGCTCTTGCTTGAGCACAGTATCTTACCCTTAGGTAACCTTGCCTTTCATCTGTACAGAAGGGAGTGAAAATTATATTGGCTCCTTTTTCAGTAACAATCCTAGCAAGTTCTGGGAACTCAATATCATAGCAGATTAGGATTGCAATTTTCCCACAATCAGTATCAAATACTCGAATGCCATCACCTGTTGAGATTCCCCACCATTGTTTTTCGTTTGGAGTTATATGCAATTTATATTGCTTCTCGATAGTACCATCTCTCCTAAATAGATAAGCAATATTATAGATTTTACCATTTTCTTCTACGAAATGAGAACCGCCAATTATGTTAACGTTATATCTTACAGCAAAATGTGTAAACATTTCTAAGTATCTTTCAGTAAATGTAGTTAAGACCCTAACAGACTGACTAGGAGTATCTTGATCAACAAAAGAAAGCAATTGAGTTGTGAATATTTCAGGAAATACTACAAAGTCAGAATTATAGTTTGAAGCAACATCAACATAATATTCACATTGATGAGCGAATTCTTCAAATGAGTTGATTTTCTTCATCATATATTGAATTACGCTAACTCTTACTGGATATGCAGTTTTGAACTGATGCTTACTATTGGGTTGGTACTCAATATTACTCCATTCCATTAATGTTGCATATTCTAAAGATGCCTTGTCTTCAGGCAAATACTTTTTGATTATTCTCTTTAAAACGAATCCATTTACAAGTTGAAAGGTTAAAATGGGATCATAAATATTATGCTTAATCACTTCATTTACATATTCTTTAGGTGATAATTCGGAGGAGTGATTGTGGTAATTTGGGATTCTACCACCAATAATAATACTCTTTAAATTTAATTTTTCAGCAAGTTCTTTTCTTGCTTCGTATAATCTTTTTCCAATCTTCATATTTCTATAATCAGGGTGAACCATAACTTCCATTCCATATAAATTATAGCCATCAGGATCATGATTTGTTATATAACCATCATCTGTTATCTCATCCCATGAGTGCTGTTCATTGTACTCATCAAAATTTATTATCAAACTTGAGCTTGATCCAATAATAATTCCATCATATTCGATGCATATTTGTCCCTCTTGGAATAAGCTGATATGGCTCAATAACTGATCTCTTTCCCAGGGGAGCATTTTAGGAAAGCATAGTTTCTGTAATGCTATTATTTCATTATAGTCCTTAGGTTCAATATTTCTCACTATAAGCTTACTTTCAAATCTAGATAAATCATATTCAGACATTTGTAACCTCCTTGTTTTAAACTCTTATGTTATTAAATATACCCTTTTAGAGTTAGATGAAATTATATTTCTGAGACACACTTGTTGTAATCTCTATCTATATATATCGATACATGCTAAATAGTATCGTAAGGTCAGATTTATAAGACAGGCAAAATTATAGACAAAGAGGAGTTATTAAAATCAGCAATGGGTATAAGTGATAACATAAATAGGGAGTATGTTTAAATATTTTTTTCTAAAGGCAGGATAAAGATTTCAATAAATTCAATACTTAAATGAGGAGATAAGATTATGATAAAAGAGTATTTGGTAATTTTGATTATATCCCTATTGGTTGATATGTTTTGGCATATTTTTATTGCGCCTAAATTGTTTAGAACACAAATTGGTCATCTTATGGCCAAAAAGGCAAAGATGTATGCTGCAATCTTATTTTATTTGGTAAATGCTGGGGCTATATTGGTATTTGTAATTAATCCATCTATTGAAAAACAAGATTTTATATATGCCATTAGAAATGGTGGTTTCTTAGGATTCTCAATGTATGCAACATATAACTTTACTAACCTTGCTCTACTTAAGGATTGGCCATTAAAACTAACACTTTTGGATCTATCCTGGGGAACATTTTCTACTGCAACTACTTCACTTATAGTATTTAGAATTTTTCAGAACTTATAAAACAACTGATAAAATAAAGATGGTAGGGGTATATTTTTATCATAGACACTTTTATAGATTCTTATAAAATGATATTAAAAATACAAGGAGGGCGATGACGTGGAGCATATTTTAAAGGAAGTTAAGGATTTTTATAAGG
Organism: uncultured Tissierellaceae bacterium; assembly: GCA_964575895.1. GTDB lineage: Bacteria > Bacillota > Clostridia > Tissierellales > Tissierellaceae > Gudongella. Next base: position 9,123 of record CAZNTE010000017.1, read on the forward strand.
TTATAAAACTTAAGGAATTTAGAAAAACTGAGGGTGTTGTATTTGATGTAATGGTTAAATCCATGATTCCTAAAATTGATGGTATTGATAGGGTTCTTCACCAAAAAGGTGCTACATCTCCAGGGAAAGTAGGCTCAGTTGAAAAAGCTTGGTACATGCACACTCACCAGGAAGATAATCTAATCGTCCTTCATGGAGTAAGATATGTGGAGCTTTATATGCCAGAGCATGGCAAAATTGAAAGATTTACCGTTACACCTGATTATATTGAACAAAACGGAGAAAGGATATTAGAGGGTGGTGGCCTAGTAACTTGGTCTACAAATGTGTTTCATAGGATAACCAGCGGTGATGATGGATCTGCTTCCATTAATCTTGCAACTCATTTAGAAGGATTTGATGTAAAGACTAATTTCAACATTTATGATCTGGACGTTGAAACAGGAAAGTATGAGTTATTAAGGGAAGGATATAAGGATCAGAAGTAAACAAGTTTTAAATAAAATACAAATGACCTAATTCTGTGTTAGTTAGACTGCAAAAGATATTATATATAGACTCTAATTTATACCAGTATCAAATTAAACTTTGTGTTCTTGTGATATTGGTATTTTATTTGTACAATCTAAAAGCAACTATAATTGTCTGAGTTAAAACCAGAAGTAATGGGATACTTAATTAGATTATAAAGGGATAAGTACACAATTAAAGAAATACTTTAAAAAATGATTATCAACATGGTATAATTAAAAAAATATTCACAGTAAAGACTGTCGGTACAATACATAGAAAATAAATATTGGGGGTTTTATATGTTAAAGATGTTTCGTGGTATGATAATTGCCTTACTTCCGGCAACATTTGTTTCGATTTACTTATTTCGTGAGAAAGCCATTCTTCTTATTTTAGTTGGAATAACAGTTGCTGTTGTTTCTGAAGCGCTTTTTCAGTTTATCTTTAAAAGAAAGTATACTTATAAGGATGGAGGGGCAATAACAACAGGACTTCTTCTAGCCTTGTCTGTATCACCATCCACACCACTTTATGTCCTGGGGGCATCAGCAGCAGTAGGAATTATAGTGGGAAAACAAGCTTTTGGAGGATTTCCAAAGAATCTATTTAATCCAGCACTTTTTGGTCGCCTTTTTCTTATTCTGGCATTTCCAACTGCTATGTCTCCATGGTTATCACCAATTGATATGGTTTCAACCACAACACCTTTAAGAATGCTTAGAGATTCTGGAATAACAACGCCAATATTGGATATTTTTATAGGAAATATTGGTGGTAGTATAGGAGAAGTTTCAGCCTTGGCACTTCTAATTGGAGCTGCCTATTTAATCTATAAAAAATATGCAAATTGGAGAATACCAGCTAGCTGTTTAAGTGCAGTTGTTCTTGTGGCATTACTTAATGGTCAAGACCCATTATTTCACTTGTTTTCTGGGAGTGTACTCCTAGGAGCCTTTTATATGGCTACTGACCCAATAACTTCTCCTAAATCAAATGAGGGAAGAATAATTTTTGGAGCTTTAATAGGTATAATCATAATGTCTATTAGATTATGGGGATGGGTTCCTGAAGGAACTACTTTTGCTATCCTTGGAATGAATTATTTTGTACCATTGATTAATGGAGAAGTAACGAGAATTAAAGCTGAAAGAGCTAAAAAATTAGCATAGGTACAAATAGTAATTATATTTAGATTTATATAAACAAACAAAAGCTCGGCCTCTCTTAAGAATAAGAAGCTGAGCTTTTATAATACTTATTTAGATTTAATACTCAGGAGGTAATGCCATCATCTCCTCGTAGCTGAAAACAGGTCCATCTACACACATATAATGACTTCCTACTTTACAGTGTCCACATTTACCCGCTCCACACCTCATATGAGTTTCTAATGTAACAAGAATATTTGTAGGTTTCATTCCCAGATCCATAAGATCTTTTGCTAATTTCTTTATTCTTTCTGGTGATGCACATAGTAATGCTGTAGTTTCTGACCAATCAAGATCTAGACCAGGAAGTAAATCATTTACATATCCACTATGAGCATCCACAATATCCGTTGGATCCTTAAGGGCATATTTGACCTTGAAATTTGGTACCTTGGCCCACTCAATCATTTCATCTTTATATAGAAGTTTTTCATACCTTAGGGCACTTGCCATTACATAAACATCCTTGAAATCTTGATAGTTAGTAATTACAGGTTCTATTACTGTTCTAAGTGGTGCCATGGCAACTCCAGATCCTATGAAGATAAGATTTCTTCCCTTAAGCTCATCATAGGGGAAGGCACGACCATAAGGACCTCTTAAACCTATTTTATCTCCTACCTTCATGTTGAATAAAGTATTGGTAACTGAACCAACGTTTTTAAAGTCAAATACTATTTCATCAGTCTCATCTGGTCCAAAAGGTATGGATAGTGGAACTTCACCTTCACCAAATACAGTAACCTGGAAGAATTGCCCCTTGTGCTCATAGTTCTTATGAAGTTCAGGGTCGTCATATTTCATAAAGATACGTTTTATTTCTGGAGTTTCATCCTTAATACGAGTTATTGTTGCAACATCAGGGGTGAAAAGTCCATGCTGAGATTTTAATTCCCGATCTATAATCTCATGACGTATTTTTGTGATTTGATGTATAGCTGGTGGTTCTGGATTCTCTTTAGCTGCTTTTTGCATCGATCCAATAATATCTATAATACTTATATAAGTTGGGCATACATCAGTGCATCTACCGCAACCAGAACAGCCCTTATAACCAAATCTTTCCTCGATATACTTAAGCTTATCATATATTCTATATCTAACTCTTGAAACTGCATCTCTAGGATTATGGTATTCTGCATTTCTTGTAAAGTGCTCACTTTGACATGAATCCCAGTATCTAACTCGTTTACCTAGATTTTCATTGCTGTTTTCTTCCACCACATTAAAGCAAGTACAAGTAGGGCAGACATTGGTACAACCAGTACATCCTATACATGCATTGGCTTCATCAAGCCAGAAATCAGCATTAAAAGTCTTTGCCATATCATCCCAAAGATTGGTTAAATCCATCTTAAGAGGGAAACTTTCTTCAACTTTTGCCATTAAATCATCTTTATCTTTTAGCTTCCCATCATCAGTCTCAATAAAATAGTGCTTAGCTTGACTAATTAGTCCTTCCCCTTTTGGAGTAGCAACTTCTACTAGATAATATGAATCAAAAGGTGTTAGTGCTAAGTCATATCCTACAGTTGAAAAAACTCCTGTTTTAACGGATGTACAAAAACAATGGGGACCAGCTTTTAGACAGTTTACAGCAACTATTGTAGTTTCATCCCGTCTAGACTTATAATTTGGGTCTGGAAACTCTCTTAGGAAGAATCTATCTGTATAAGCAATACCATATGTATCACAAGCTCTTATGCCATATAAGATTCTATTCTTTGAGTGTTGATGATGAAGATCTTCTACTTCCACATTATCTCCGCTACGTTCCCATTTAAATAGTCCTTCTTTTTGTTCAAAGACCATTTCTTTAACTGGTAAAGTTAGATTAATGTAGTCTTCAGTTCTATCTCCTGCACCTAATGGAAGAAGCTGAATGTCTTTACCTTTTCCAACTGGAACATATACAGATGAGCTATCATTCCAGATTCCAAGAACTTTATCTAAAAGATCTTTATCAAGAGTATATAGTTTACTAGTTTTCATTATTCCACCTCGATTCTAACAGCTGAAACTTTCAGTGCTGGTATATTAATAATTGGATCTAGATTTTGTCCTGTAAGTCTATTGGCAGGTGATTCTGCAAAATGAAATGGAACAAAGAGTGTTTTTTCATTTATACGATTTGTAATCATTGCCGGCGCAACTATACTGCCTCTAGCTGAAGTAATTCTAACTGGTTGATGATCCCTTATTCCAAGCTCTTCAGCATCCTTTGTGTGTATTTCAACAAACCCATGGGGATATTCTAATGCCAGTGTCCATACTTTACGTGTCATGGTTCCAGTGTGGTACTGGTGAGTTACTCTTCCTGTCGTTAATAGGAATGGATATTCCTCACTCCTCTGATCACCTATGAACTCGAAATCATTTACAGTAAAGAGCCCCTTGCCTCGTTTAAATTCACCTACGTGTAAAATAGGAGTACCAGGATGTTCCTTATCAGGACATGGCCATTGTATTCCCACTTCTTTTATTCTCTCATGGGTGATACCCCCATATAAGGGAGCTGCCACATTGATTTCATCCATAATGTCAGAGGGATCCTTGTAATCTACATCCATGCCAATTCTCTTCATTATTTCAATAATAATTTCCCAATCAGGTTTAGAGTCTCCAACTGGTTCAATAACCTTATTGATCATTTGAACTCTTCTGTCTGTATTAGTATAGGTTCCATGTCTTTCTAAGAAACTAGCAGCAGGTAGTATTACATCTGCAAATTCTGCTGTCTCAGTCATGAAAATATCTTGAACTACTAAGAAAGGAACCTTTTCAAGACAATGGATTGTATGGGTCTGATCAGGGTCTGATAACACTGGATTTTCTCCAACTATGTAAGCTGCCTTCATTGTTCCTTCTTCCATTAGGTTAAACATCTGAATAATATTTCTACCTCGAAGACAGGAAAAATCTCCCCAAACTTTAGTATAGTGTTCTTTGGTTTCTGGCCATTCTGGTCTTTGGTAACCAGGTAGAAAATCTGGCAAAGCACCCATGTCTCCTGCACCTTGGACATTGTTTTGACCACGAAGAGGATTAATTCCAGTTGATGGCCTTCCCACATGACCAGTTATCATTGCTAGATTAGCTAATGCTCTTATGCTTTTTACTGCAGTTGTTTGTTGAGTTACACCCATTGTAAAGAGAATCATAGCTTTATCAGTGGTAGCATATTTACGGGCAAATTGTCTAATTAGATCAGCTGGTACTTTCGATATGGTTTCAGCCCATTCTGGAGTACAATCTTCAACAGATTTTTTCATTTCTTCATAGTTTTCCGTACGAGTTTTAATAAACTCTTCATTTACTAGATTTTCCTTAATGATTACGTGTATCATTGCATTGATCATAGGCAAGTTTGTCCCTGGTTCTATAGGCATATAAGCATGAGCAAAATCAGTAAGTCTTATTTTCCTAGGATCAATAACATAAAGTTCAGCACCTTTTTCTAGGGCTTCAAATATTCTTGTACTAGCCAGTGGATGTTGCTCAGTTGTGTTCGAACCAATAACCATAATTAGTTCAGCATCACTAATATCATCCATTGTATTAGTTGCACCACCGGTTCCAAAGGAGGTAGAAAGACCTTCTACCGTTGGACTGTGTCAGAGGCGGGCACAGTGGTCAATACTACTAGTTTTAAGTCCTGCTCTTGCAAGCTTTGCCATAAGGAAATTTTCTTCATTGGTACATCTTGCTGATGAGATTAGTCCAATATGGTCGGTATTATCCTCGGCAATCATTGCATTCTTAAATCCTTCTGCAACCCTATCTAAGGCTTCGTTCCAACTAGCTTCTCTAAAAGTACCGTCTTCTTGTTTGATTAAAGGGCTAGTTAAACGTCGGGAATCTCTTACAAATGCATAACCATGCCACCCTTTTGAACATAGTTTTCCTTTGCTGACTACGTGATTATAGCTAGGTGTAATTCCTAAAACAGTGTCATCATCTGCAACATTCACATAAATACCACAGCCACAACCACAATAACCGCAAGTGGTTTCTACACGTTTCAATAAAATCCCTCCTTCTTATTATGTAAGTTAATTTCGAAATATTCACTCTTTAATTTTAACCTATTTTTGATTTTTAAACAATAAGTGTAAAACTTTTTGCTGTAGCTTTGACAAAACAAAGGAGAAATTTATTTACATGGAATACAATAAATGAATCAAAATATTATATATTGATAAATATAAATGGGTAGTATAAGGCTATTATGTTTTGTGGTAAAATGGGAGTAGGATTTTCTATAGAATAATTTTAAATTAATGAATATTAAGGGTTGAAAGGGGTACGTTAAGGGAATTAAATATAAGAATTAGTATGTAGATTAAGATAGAAAAGAGAAGTTAGTTAAGAATAGATCAAAATAGATAGGAGAATAGATATGAAAAAAAGATTGATAGAGTCATTAATAGGAGGAGCATTACTTGGATTAGTCTGCGTAGTTGGAGCAAGTGTGCGCTCTGGATTTACTGCTTCACCTAACTTTATATTTTCTCTTTGGTATAATCGTGTTATCATTGGATTGGTGATTGGAGCTCCTTGGTGGAAATTAGCTACTAGTAAATCATTACTTAGGGGAGGAATTTTAGGACTATTGGTGTCTTTTGCTTTTTATAGCTCAACGGGATTTCAAGATCCCATAAGTTTCATTGCTGGAATAGTATATGGAGTAATTATAGAAGCTTGGCTTGTAAAAAGGAAGCTATAAATTTGAACTAGTGTGTATTTATAACAGGTTAGGTTGGTGATTTGATGATTAAGATTGAAAATGTATCTAAAAATTTCTTAATAAATGGCAAGGAAGAAAGAGTGATAATTGATTTTAATATTAACATAAATAAAAAAGAAATATTTGGTTTAGTTGGAGAAACAGGAAGTGGAAAATCTACCCTACTAAGAATGTTAAATGGTTTTATTGAACCTGATTGTGGGAAGATTTATTTAATGGATAGGGAGCTAAATAAGGAATCTAAGCATGAATTAGTTAGAGATACATCTATGATTTTTCAGGACTTCAACTTATTGGGGAATCTCAATGTCTTGGATAATGTATTACTAGCAACTAAGTTTAGGAAGGGGAATAAAGAGGATCTAATAAAGAGAGCGAGAGAAATACTTGAATTTGTTGGATTATCTGATTTCGAACGTTCTTACACAAGAACGCTATCTGGTGGCCAAAAACAAAGGGTGGCAATTGCAAGAACACTAATGACGAGTCCAAAGATTATTTTATGTGACGAGCCTACATCTGCTTTGGATGATAAGATGAGCTATGAGATTTTAAAACTCTTAAAGGAAATAAATGAGAAGTTTGAAACTACCATAGTTATAGTATCTCATGATATCTCTGTAATAAAGGCTCTGTGTTCAAGAGTTGCAATAATTGAAGGAGGAAAGATTGTTGAGGTTTTATCCTTGAATCCAAAGGAAATCCATCCTATTTCCTATAAGGAGGCTTTGATAAGTGATTAATAATTACATTGAGACCTTTAGCAAATATCAAGGACAACTTTTAAATGCATTTATAGAAACAATAGACATGATGTTCACTGCAATGGTATTTACAATTTTATTTGGAATGGTATTTGGATTTATAATGTTTATTACTAGAGCTGATGGGATATATAGAAATAAGTTGATGTATTTCTTAGTGTCAGGAGTTTTAAATGTTCTAAGGTCTATACCTTATATTCTCTTTATAATCGTAATTATTCCTTTTAATCGATTATTAATTGGAACCGGTTTTGGTGTTGATGCTTCAAAAATACCCTTAAGCTTAATTGGAATTTCAACATTTGCTCGTTTTGTAGAACAGGATTTTTTAGATGTTAATAAGAATATTTACGAAACATCCTATGCGCTAGGGGCAAATACATTACAGTATCTTACACATTTTTTATTAGTTGAGGCAAGATCTGGCTTAATACTAAGCTTTACTTCTACCACTATTAGTCTACTTTCTTATTCCACAGTGATGGGAATTATAGGTGGAGGAGGTTTGGGGTATTTGGCCATAAGCGAAGGATATCAGAACTTCAATTATAGTTTAATGTGGATTATAATTATACTCATGATAGTATTGGTTCATTTTGTTCAGACAACAGGAAATACAATTTCAAGAAAATATGACAAGAGATAATGGAGATGATTAAAAATGAAAAGAGTGGTATTAGTAGTATTTGTAGTTTTATTAAGTCTTTCAATAGTTGGATGTAATAATGAAGAGGCACAGGAAATTAATGAACTTCATGTAGGAGTATCATTTTACCCAATGAAAGATATTCTATTACTAATTGAAGAAGATTTAAGAAACGATGGGTTTGAATTAATAATTCATGAATTTACTGATTATCAAGCACCTAACAATCTTCTGAACAATAAGGAATTAGATGCGAACATGATCCAACATGATTATTTTCTGCAATCATTTAACAAGGCCAACAATGCCAATCTAGTAACTGTTCAACCCATATACCACGCAATTTTTGCCTTATATTCTAAGGAATATAGCTCGCTAGATGAAATTCCAGATGGTACTAGTATAACCCTACCAGATGATTCAACAAACTTGAGTAGAGCTCTTTATTTACTTGGTCAAAATGGGATGCTGACCTTTAAAGATAACAAGACAACAGAATTAACAATTGATGATATAGAATCTAATCCAAAGAATCTGGTATTGGATGACAAGGTACCCTTAACTAGTTTAGCTCAAAGATATACTGAAACAGGATTGGCTACAATGTACCCAACATATGCTAAAAGCCTAGAATTAGTTGGGGATGAACAAAGACTGTATGTTGAGATTCAGGATGAAGTTACTGAAGGGTATGCAATTTCTTTAGTAGTTAGGGAAGATAATAAGGACAGTGAAAAAATACAAGCACTTATTAAACACATAACAAGTAACAAGGTAAGAGAGTTTTTGATTGATAATTATAGTTGGGCTAGCAAACCAGCCTTTTAAAAAAATCTAGAATAAAATAATTCATAGTATAAGTAAAGGACATTAGGAAAAGCCATCCTAATGTCCTTTTAAATCTTATTCTACTATAAATGAAATTTTTACATTCACTCTGTAATTTATTATTCTACCCTCACGAACGATAGCTTGGAAATCTTTAACATAAACTGAAGTTATGTTTTTAACTGTTTTTGCAGCTTCTGTTACAGCTTCTTGAGTTGCAGCTTCCCAACTTTCTGGAGATTCTGCTAAAATTTCAACTATTTTTACTACTGCCATTTCATTTCCTCCTTTAATACTACAATAGATTTACCGTATTAAACTTTTACCCTTAAAAAGTCATAGTAAGCATAACTAAAAACATAAAGGCTAATAATTACTTATAGATATATATTTAGATCCTGTAAAAAATTAAAATTATCCAATTAGATTAAAACCTATAATCAAGGAAATATATAATATTGACTAGAATAAAAAGTTCATGATATATAAGGTGTTGATATTTTAATAATTTTTGGGGGGTAATAAGATGGATAATTTTACTACAATTAATACTTTTATTGAAAAGCCTATAGATGAAGTGTGGAAAATGTATACAGTGACATAACATATGGTTAATTGAAATCATGCAAGTGATGGTTGGCAAGCTATACTTGATAATTTTTAAAAATATGTTAGTTCAACTTAAGATGGAGTTTAAATTGTTATTAGGAATATGAAGGAGGGAAGAAATGTCAAATATTAATAAACATTATATTTATGTTTTAAAGTTAGTTCCAAGATTGATAATTAAAAGTAATTGGACAAAAGACGATGAAGAGATTGTAGACAGGCACTTTGAATATTTGAAGGAGCTATTAAGGGCTGGGAAACTGCTTCTAGCAGGGAAGACTTCAGGTCTTGATGATAGAACATTTGGGATAGTAATTCTAGAGGTAGACTCTGAAAAAGAAGCAAAAGATATTATGGAAAAGGATCCTTCTGTTATAGAAGGAGTTATGATGGCAGAGTTATTTCCTTATGATGTTGCATTATTAAAGAGGTAGTTTTTATAAGCCCAAAATATGGAGGTATTAGAGGTTATGTTAGAAAATAATAAAGGATACAAGGATATTGATGAATATATTGCCCGATTTCCAGAGGATATTAAAGAAAAACTAATGAGGATAAGAAAAACGGTAAGACATGCAGCACCAGAAGCAATTGAGAAGATAAGTTACCAAATGCCAACCTTCTATTTGGAGGGAAATCTGGTTCACTTTGCAGCATTCAAGAGTCATATTGGCTTCTATCCTACACCTAGTGGAATAACATCATTTGAAGATGAGTTAACTCCCTATAAAAGATCAAAGGGATCAATAATATTTACTCTTTCAGAGCCTATACCCTATAATCTTATTGAGAAAATAGTTAAGTTTAGGGTTAAAGAAAATTTGGAAAAGGCAAGAACTAAAAAGAGAAAGAAATAAATTTTTAGATTGAGGTGTTAAAATTGATAACTTATAGAAATTGCAATGAAGTTAGTATAGATAGTATTTATGAAGCTTTTACAAAAGGTTTTTCAGATTACATCATTAATATTAGTCTACCTAAGGAGGAGTTTGTTAGGAGGTTTTTTGGGCCAGAAGGAAATACACTGGAGAACTCAATTATAGCTTATGATGGTGAAAAACCAGTTGGTCTAAATTTGGGAGGAATAAAGATATATGAGGGAATAAAAACTCTCAGATGTGGTGCGCTTTGTATTCATCCTGATTATAGAGGAACAGAAGTAGGCAAGATTCTGTTTAATATGCATAAGGAAATAGCCAATGAAAATAGTTGTAAGCAAATGTTCCTAGAGGTTATTGTGGGAAATGACAGGGCGATTAATTTTTATAATAAGAGACATTATGGAAAGGTATATGATTTGTCATACTATACTCATACTAATCCTAGTAGTATAATTGGAAAATTACCGGAAGACATAGTAATTAATAGGAATAACATGGAGGATATAATAACCCTAAATGATAGAATAAGTGATATTCATATAAACTGGCAAAATAATTTTGATTATATATGTCATATTGATACTATCATTAACTATGGTCTTTATGATAACTCAAATCTTATTGGAGGAGCATGTATTAATCCAACTGGAAAAATTCATTTCTTATGGATAGATCCAAAATACAGGGGGAGAGGTATTGGCAGTGGAATTATTGACTTTGCTGTTAATGATCTTAACTTAGACAAGCTACACATAAGTTTTCCAAATAATGCTATTCTATTAGGATTTATTAATAAACTAGGATTTGCTAAAGACTCGATTTCACAGTATGAAATGTATTTGACATTAAAATAATATATTAAGAAAATTATTTATTGACCTTATCGTAGGGTCATAGTTTATTGTATTTACTAGGAGGTGAACCATGGAATACACAATTAATAACACTGCCAAGCTTGTGGGGATCAGTTCAAGAACTCTTCGTTACTATGATGAGATCGGACTCTTGAAACCAAAAAGAATCAGCTCCAATGGTTATAGAATTTATGGACAAAAAGAAATAGAGAGACTTAAAGAAATAATATTCTATAAGGAAATGGGATTGCCGCTAGATGAGATTCAAAGAATTATTTCATCAAAGGAATTTGATGGATTATCAGCTCTTAAAGATCATTTGGAAAATCTTTTATCCCAGAGAAATAAACTAGATGACAAGATCTTGAATGTGGTAAGTACAATAAGGTCTATGAGAGGGGAAGATAAAATGAGTAAGGAAGACTTTGAGGAGTATATTGAAAAATTAGTTGATGATAATGAGATAGAATATGGTGAAGAAGTAAGAAGAGAATATGGCAATGACAGTATGGATAAATCTAACCATAAATTATCAAATATGACTCGAGAGGAATTTTTTAGAATTGGAAAACTAACTACTGATTTAAATCAAACATTAAAAGAAGCTGTTTTAGAAGGAGACACAAAGAGTGACTTAGCAAAAAAAGTTTTTGAGCTCCACAAGGAATGGTTATGTTTTTACTGGGATGATTACAGTAAGGATGCTCATTTGGGAGTGACTCAGATGTATGTTGATGATCCAAGATTCTTTTCATACTATGAAAACATAGCGCCATCTAGTGCCATATTTTTAAGAGATGTTGTTATAAACTTTGCAAAATAAGCTATATAAGATATAAAGTGGGACTACAAATTAGGTAGTTCTATTTTTATTTATTATCAATTAATATTATTTTTTTATACACGCAAGATACAACTGAAATCATGGATGATAAATTCAATTTTTTTCATTCAAATTCAATACTTATAGTATAATTATATTGAAACAAAATATATTTGAAAGCGAGAATAATATGATTATAAGACTTGACTTAAAAGATTATGATTTTGATGCTAAAATTATTAAGAGAGAAGCTGCTAGAGCAATAATTTCAAAGGATAATGAGTATCTCATGATTACAAGTAAATACGGAGATTACAAATTTCCTGGTGGTGGAGTTAAGAATGGAGAAGACTATATTGATGCCCTTGTAAGAGAAGTAAAAGAAGAGACAGGTTACCAAATAATACCTGGATCTGTAAATGAATACATAACTGTAATAGAGAGAAGAAAAGGTACTAAGGGTGATGTTTTGGAGATGGAATCACGCTACTATTTCTGCCAAGTAGAGTATGAATTTGATGATAAAAATCTAGATGATTACGAAGAGGAGTATGAATACAAGGAAATATGGATTGGATTAATCAAAGCCTACGGAAATAATAAGATTATTAAAGATATCAATAAATGTCCGTGGGTAACTAGAGAAAATATTGTTATTAAAAAGCTATTGAAAGCAACAGAATAGAGTTTTTTCATAAAGATACTCTTATAATGTCTAATGGCTTAAATTAATAAACTTTAAATTTTTGTTATTAAACTATAACTATCCAAATGGGTCAAAATGTTGTAAAGACTTGACTTATAAGTACTAGAGTATATAATTAATTTAACAGTTTAAATACAAATTATTACATTTTTATAGGAGGGTTACTTGATGGAGAAGATAAAAATTGCTGATGGCATACATCTATTAACTATGAATGTTGAAGACATGCTTTTTGAAGGAATATGGGAATTAGCTAATGGTGTTACTCTAAATTCATATATAGTTAAAGGGGAAAAGACAGCTATTGTTGATGGAGTTATAGGATGGGATGGAATACCAGAAACATTATACAGAAATTTAGCTGAAATCGATGTTGATCCTAAAGATATCGACTATCTTATAGTAAATCATATGGAGCCTGATCATTCAGGTTGGATAGAGAATTTTGAAAAGATCAAGGATGATTTCACTATAGTATGTACTGAAAAGGCTGCAAAATTGGTCACATCATTTTATGGAAATGAAAGGTTGCTAATTGTTAAAGAAGGGGATACATTGGATCTAGGAAATGGAAAAGTACTTAGCTTCCATCCTGTACCAAATGTTCATTGGCCGGATACTATGTATACCTATGAGAAATCAACAAAAACATTATTCTGCTGTGATATGTATGGTTCATTTGGTAAGATGGGAGAACATCATTTTGATGATGAAATGACAGAAGCTGAAGTTGAATTCTTTGAGAATGAAGGAATTAGATACTACTCAAATGTAATGACAACCTTCACTCCTATGTTAAGAAAAGCTATAGATAAATCAAAGGAATTTGAAATTAGTACCATTGCCCCAGGACATGGACCATTATATAGAAAGAACACGAACAAGATAATTGACGACTATTCAAGATTCTCTAAGTATGCAGAAGGAGCAGGTAAGAAGGAGATTACAATTCTTTGGGGATCCATGTATGGTATGACTAGAAAAGCAATAACTCATGCAGAAAAGATTCTTGCTAGAGAAGGCATTAAGGTAAATTCTTTGGAAATGCCTCTTAATAGTGATAGTGAAATGATAGCTACAGTATTTAGATCTGCAGGGATTATAATTGCTGCTCCAACATACGAATACAAGTTATTCCCACCTGTAGCAGCTGCTATGGATGAAATAGGAAGAAAGAAAATAACAGGGAAAGCTGCTTTTAGATTTGGTTCTTATGGATGGTCTGGTGGTGCGGAGAAGGAACTTAAGGAGATTGTAGAAAGAAATAAAATGAAGTGGGATTTTGTTGAATCAGTTGAATTTGAAGGCTCACCAAAACAAGAAGATTTGGACAAGGTAGAGGCTGGAATAATGGAATTAATCCAAAAAATGAAGGAAAAAATTGTAGAGTAAACGAGGGCTGAATCCAAAGGGGTTCAGCCTTTTCATGTTTAACTATTAAATTAGTAGTTATTTACTGCAAAGTATTCTTACATTAGTAGAGTTCTTATAAAGAAGTTATTTATTCACTAGAGGGGATAGTATACAGTGATATCAAATTTCTAATTCTTGAAGATAATGTTATTAGGATAAGCAAGTTTATTGTACAAACAATAAGGGAACTGAAGCTAATAACTTTAGAATTTAATATCTAGAAAGATTCCGCAATTAATATAAACAATATAAATAAATGTTGACTAATTAAATAAACAAACATACAATATATCTATTAATAGGAGGGAGATTATGGATATAGATAACTTAAGCATCGAAGAAATAAAAAAAGGATATACTTTTTCAAGAGATGCCCATTCATATAAGTGTATATCATGTAATTTAGAATATTTTATTGGGGATATATATGCTATTGATGGCAAACATTATGAGGCTTTTAAAGCTGTTAAAGTACATGTTGATAGATTTCATCAAGAGCGATTTACTAATTTAATTAACACAAAATCTAAATACAATACTTTAACTGACAATCAAAAAGATGTATTAATGATGATTCATTTAGGCCTTTCAGACAAAGATATTGCCACAAAACTTGGTATAACCCAATCAACTGTAAGAAATCAAAGATTTGTTTTTAGAGAAAAAGCAAAACAAGCAAAACTATATCTTGCCATATATGAAATGGCACTAGAGGATAAATTAAGAACTAAGGATAGTATAGTGCCAATTCACAGCACAGCAACAATGGTTGATGATAGGTATATTATTACAGAGGAAGATCAAAATAAGATTCTAAAGGGTGCATTCGAAAGTTTATCTCCATTAAAGCTAATAAGTTTTTCTGGTAAGCAGAAGAAGAAAATAGTAATTCTAACAAAAATAGCACAACAGTTCAGATCAGATGTGAAGTACACAGAGAAAGAAGTGAATGAGATTATTAGAGAAATTTATCACGATTTTGCTGAGATAAGACGATATCTAATAGAGTATGGGTATATGGATAGGACTAAAGATGGAAAAGAGTATTGGATTAAAAAGTAAGAGTATTCAATATCTCAATATTATAAACGAAAGCATGTAATACATTTTAATGTTATAAAATGGTTATATGCTTTTTGTAATTGATGTATAATGGTGTTAGTATTAAAATTTTATTATAGAGGTTATCATATGCTTGAAGAACTTATTTATGGATACATTAATATAATTATATATTTCATTATCTCTGCATCAGCGGCTCTTCTATTTGAGAAGTTTTTAGTTGTTGAAAAAGAAGTTTTTAGAAAAGTACTCCACTTTATACTATTAGGATCAATTGTAATACTTGTCTATGGATTTGAAACATGGTGGATTTCTGTAATCGCAACTGGATTATTAATAATAATGGTTTATCCTTTGTTAACCATAGGAGAGAAGATAAAAGGTTACTCTGATATGCTAGTAGAAAGAAAAAATGGAGAGATAAAGAGAAGCTTTGTAATAGTATTTATAATGTTTATAGCTATTATTACTTTGTGTTGGGGAATAATAGGCGAGAAGTACCTAGTGCTGGCCTCTATATTTGCTTGGGGATTTGGAGATGCAGCTGCAGCACTGGTGGGAGTAAAATTTGGTAATAAGTATTTCAAAGGTAATATTATAAATAAAAATAAGTCTGTTGAAGGATCTTTGGCAATGTTTTTTGTATCATTTGTTGCAGTCATTGGAATACTTCTATTGAATAACCCCAATGATGTTCATAAACATATTCCAATAGCTATAATTACAGCAGCGGTAGCTTCATTTGTTGAATTAATTAGTAAAGATGGAATGGATACTATAACTTGTCCCCTAGCATCAGCTATGGTTTTAATTCCCATGATTCATTTGATGGGAGGTTTCTAGATGAATAAAAAATCAGGAGAGAAGACACTTTTTGCATCAGTACTTATGAGCTCCCCGGGACCATTGGTACTGGGAATTGCCCTTATATTTGGAAGATCTTCCACACAACTTGCAGACTTCATTAGACGAACTATTGAACTTGTAGCAATAATCGTATCTTGGCTTGTGTTCAAAATAACTAAGGACACCAAAGATATAACTAAAGAAAGGAAACAAAGTCTGGAAAGAATTACTAATCAAACAGTTGGTTTTACCCTTTGTCTTTCAGGAATAACAATACTTTTTATAACCCTAACTTCATATAGTAGTGAGAAAGGCAATGTAATACCTGGTTTGATTATAGCGTTACTTGGTGTAGTGGTTAATTCTTGGTTTTGGATTAGATATAATAAATTGAACAAGGAAGATAGTAATAAGATATATCAAGCACAAGGTAAATTATACGGAGCCAAGGCATTAGTAGACTCTTGTGTGGCAATTGCATTAGCATTAATCGTAATAGCTCCAAATGCTCCTATTACCTATTATATAGACATTGGGGGATCTATGGTTGTTGCCTTATATATGGCCCTTAGTGGTGCAGTTACACTGCTTAAAAAGGATGAAAAAATTCTCCTATCAGATAAGTAACTTTTAAGTGAGGAAGGAACTATGTTTTGTGATGTGGAAGAAAAAATTGCAAATAAAAATAAACTTCTCTTTAATAAAAAAAGCAAAAGTTTACGAATATTAGTTGAGACTATGGATGAGATTGATCATAGATCATTAATATTGTGGGCTTTTGATTGTAGCAGACATACCTTAGACAAATTTGAGAAGAGGTATCCATATGAAAAAAGACCGAGAAATTGCTACGAGAAATCATTGGAATGGTCCTATGGAAATATCAAAATGCCTGAGGCTAAAAAAGCAATACTAGAGTGTCATAGAGTAGCCAAGGAAATAAATGATACTGTTTATAGTGCTTATTGCCATGGGATAGCTCAAGCATGCTCAACAGTTCATGTTAAAGAGCATGCTTTTGGTTTAGTTATATATGAGCTAACTGCTATGGTACTTGAAAATGGCAGAGAAAAGTATGAAAATCAAGTAACTGAACAAATAAAACATTATTTGAACAGGTTATTATTTTTTCGAGACAATAAGATTGATAACAATAGAAAATGGGCTAAATTTTTGATGAAATAGTTGTCAATTCCTTAGTTATAGGGATGCTTTTAATTCCTGTCTTCATGATGATTTTTCTAAGATTGGAGTCATACATTGCAGGAATCTTAATGTTTTTAAGGGCAATATTTAGTTTAAGAGTTCTCATCTTAGATTTGTAACGCTCCTCAAATCCAACCATACCATCACTTAAACTTTCATATAGGAAATATGAACTTTTCAAAGCATAACTAATCCCCTCTGCTGAACTTGGGCTTATTGCGCCTGCAGCTTCACCAATAAGTACTACTTTGTTATTTCCCAAATTTAACTGATTTATTCTTCTAGGTCTATTAATAAATGCACCTTCAGTTTTTGTGTTAATGAATAGACTAAATCCCATCTCTTGAAGTTTTTCCTTCAATAATTCAAACTTTTCTTTGGGGTTATCATTTAACTTTAATGCTGACCCAACTAGTATTTTGCCATCCTTAGGAATAATCCATGAATAGAAATCAGTAATACTATTATCAAAAATAGCAGTAAAGTATGGTTGATGGGAAGTATCATGAAATATTTGTTGAATAGAAATATACTGTAATGGTGAATTCAAACTACTATCTATTTGTTTTCTTACCAGGGAGTTAGCACCATCAGCACCAATTACTAATTTAGTTTCTTCGATTATATTTTTACCATTGTGGTTTAATGATACCTTAACCTTATCACCTTCATATTTTAATCCTCTAAAAATACATCCAAACCTTTTATCTATGTTGGTTGGTATTAATGAAACAAGCCATTTATCGAATTTTTCTCTATCTATATTTATATAAAATCTTTGGTATAATCTTTCCAACTTATTTGGGATATCAATTGTTCTGACTGCAAAAAGCTGTGGTGAAACTAATACTTCCTTAGGGATTCCCAAACCTAGTTTTGCCAACATTTCTTGGGCATCAGGAGCGAGTAGACCACCACAACACTTAGAAGTAAAATTTGAATTATTGTTTGTCCCTAAATCTCTTCTATCTACCAATAAGATCCTATACTTATCTCCCAGTAGTCTTGCTAAGTTTGAGCCAGATGGACCGGCACCAATAATTATTATATCGTACATAGAATTCTCCTTCCTAGAATTAGTCTTTCTTATATTCTAGAATATCTCCTGGCTGACATTCCAATGCCCTGCATATTCCTTCAAGCGTTGATAATCTTATGGCTTTTGCTTTACCGTTTTTGAGAATAGATAGATTGGCCATGGTTATCCCAACTTTTTCGCTTAATTCTGTCACACTCATTTTCCTTTTAGCTAGCATCACATCTATATTAATTATAATCGCCATAGTATCACCTCATATGGTTAAGTCATTATCTGACTTTATGGTAACAGCTTCTCTTAATAATCTCTCAAGTACCGAAGCAAATACTGCAATAACCATGGCAGCAAATGTTGCGATTAGTGGTATTGCAAGAACTCCTGGAGCATCGTCTACTTCAGCAATAATATAAAGTACAGGTATAAGAAGAGTATAAATTCCAGCTATAATGTAAGCACTTACTTTAATACTCCTTAATGCAGAGACAGAGTCCATAGAAAAAGCATTATTGCTATCAATTAATCCAAGTAATGCCCATACTTTAAATAAAGCGTAGTAAAAGGGTAAAGCAGTTAAATATATTCCTGTTATTATTGGGTACAGTACAATTTTTGGATAGAATTCAGAAATATCTTTTATAACCCAAGGAAAGCCTATAAAAGCAATGCCAAAGATTATAAGTCCTAAAATAATTACAACAAATCTTAAAAAAAAGGTAGATCCTTTTTTCATAATCTCACTCCTCATGAATATTTACATATATTAAATTATAATATATATTTATCGTAAGTCAATAAATTATTTGTTTTGAGCAATTTAACAAACTAAATAATCCTGATTGAAGTATTTATTTAAATCGTGGTATTATATACTTAACAAACTAATTAAGGAGGGTATCTATGATAGTTTATAGAAATGCAACAATTGAAGATATTCCAAAGATAGAAGAATTACAGAAGACATATCATATAAGTACAATTAGTGAAGAAGATAAGCCAGACGGATTTGTAACAACTTTATTCACTCATGAACAATTTAAAGATTTGATTGAATCTGAGCAGGGAGTAGCTCTAGCTTGTGATGGGGATAGAGTGGTTGGTTATGCCATGGCAGCATCCTGGGAGTTTTGGTCAAAATGGCCACTGTTTCAATATATGATTAGTGATTTACCAAATAATGAGTATTTAGGGGAAAAGTTAGATATTATTAACTCATATCAGTATGGGCCTATATGTATTCACAAAGAATATAGAGGCACAGAAGTATTACCAAATCTTTTTGATTTTTCTAGAGAACAGATGAGTAAAAGGTATCCTATACTTATAACCTTTATCAATCATATTAACCCTAGATCATACAAAGCACATGTTGAAAAACTTGGATTGGATGTAATTAAGGATTTCCAGTTTAACAACAATAATTATTATGAGTTGGGGTATGATACTTCAAAGAAGATTAAACTTTAAAAAAACAAGTAATTTAATTAATTTCAGACTTTAATGTTAAGTTTTTTTAACATTGTTTTTAGCATTATAGTAAGGGTATAATTTAAGTGAATAAGTGAAATTTTTCACTTATTGGTAAATATATAAGTTAATAAATAATTAACAGGTGGCGTAGATAAAGGGAGTTATATATGGACGCTTTTTTCTTTGGGAGCCAATAGCGTAACCGACCGTTAGGTCGGTTTTTGTGTGTTTTTATTTATAAATAGGAAGGAATCCGATATGCCTGGACAGCGAACACGGATTCCTGCAACGACCAAAGCCTACAAGGGCTTGGTTTGTTGTTGTTATTATTATACTTCAACATTAGAATTCTATCAATATTTTTTAAATTTATTCTAAGGAGGTGATGTGTTTGTTAGGTTGTAATTCCAAATAATTAATGAGGAGGTGACTAAAGGGGATAATATAATTAATATAAATTCGTCTAACTGTAAATTATAATATTTATGAGAGGAGAATTAGAATGAATGCCAGAAAGATTATGAAACAGAAATATGGCAAAATCTTCATGGCAATTCTTGTACTTTTTCTGATCCTGGGCACGACATTGGCTTGGGCTGCTGATGAAGTTTATGATCTATCCAGAATACCTGGAGATGACCCGAATATCTTCTACTATGCAGCTGAATTTGATGGTGTATTCTGGGAAGTTTTTAGACCAGAAGGATCAACAGGAACTGGAGTGTTTAAGCCATTCTTAAGAGTACAGGCTAGCAAAACAGAAGTTGGATATAATACTGATGGATCAGTTGAGTTTGACACAAAATCAGGGATCTGGACCCACTCTATAACCATGGCAGAAATTCCAATTGAAAGCGGAGAGTGGCAAGGTCAAACCTATACTGGATATGAGTTTTTAATCGATATAAATGAAACTACAAGTGATCCTATATTAATAGTAGATGATTATCAATTCTGGATTACAAGAGACCCTATGTTAGTAGGATATAATGCAACCAATCCAAATATCGGAATAGGTACCCAATGGTCACCAACAAATTCAGAACCAGAATGGGTCGGTGAAATTGATTGGGACTTTGGAAACAATATGCTAATTGACAGACAAGTGATTATGGACTATATGGTTGCCGCAGGTAGTGGTAATGGTGACTACAGAGTCTTGATTCCTCAACAATATTTCATGGATGCTTTAGCTAGATATAATGCCAGATATCCTGGAGAGGAACTTACTCCTCAAACAGCATATTTAGTTCTATATGTAGAACATAACAGCAGTGATGATGGTTTCGAGGAATGGGGAATTTTAGAAAAACCTACAGCAACTAAATCAGGGATGAAGTTCCATGATCTAGATGCAGATGGAGTAAAAGATGAAGGAGAACCAGGATTAGCAGGCTGGACAATATATGTAGATTATGATGATGATGGAGTTCTTGATGCAAATGAACCATTCGCATTAACAGGAGCAGATGGAACATATACAATCACAGGAATCAACCCAGGAACACACAAGGTAAGAGAAGAAGCACAAACAGGTTGGACAGTGTCATTCCCAGCACTTGGTTACTATGAAGAGACATTTGAAAGTGATGATGATATCACAGGAAATGACTTTGGTAACTGGACACCAGCAACTAAATCAGGGATGAAGTTCCATGATCTAGATGCAGATGGAGTAAAAGA
>CAZNTE010000017.1:30517-54761 GCA_964575895.1 uncultured Tissierellaceae bacterium
CACAAGGTAAGAGAAGAAGCACAAACAGGTTGGACAGTGTCATTCCCAGCACTTGATTACTATGAAGAAACCTTTGAAAGTGATGATGATATCACAGGAAATGATTTTGGTAACTGGACACCAGCAACTAAATCAGGATACAAATTCTATGATATGAATGGCAATGGTATCTGGGATGAAGGAGAACCAGGTTTAGAAGGTTGGGTAATCTTTATAGATGCCAATAATAATGGTATTCTAGACACTGATGAAATATCAACTACTACTGGTGCAAATGGCTATTATGAATTTACAGGATTAACACCAGGATCATATTACTTCAGAGAGGTTCTAAGAGCTAATTGGTACAACACATATCCAGTAGGTGGAGTATATTATGAAACTCTATTAAGTGGAGATATATCTGATAATAATAACTTTGGTAATGTTTACTACAGAGATGAAACTGCTTGGAGATTTGGTAATATTGAGAATATGAGCTTAACAAACTCTACAAACTGGGGTTGGACAGATGGACCATTAACATTACCAACTGAAATTGGTGGGGTAGTAAGATATACAAATCCATTATATGCAGAAGCTGGACAAAATGTTATTTCAAATGGATATAATGTAGGTAGTGTTGAAATTGTGATTACAAGAGTTTCTGATAAGAGATACACAGTACAGGTTAATTACTCTGTAATTGCAGGAGTTCAATTAATGGAAACTCACGTATGGATTGGTCAAACTCCATTACCTCAAACTAAGAAGGGTGTATCTACTGATGCACCAGGACAAATGAAATATACAGACGGTCAGATAGTGACAATTAATAATCCGTCTCAAATTTATGTAGCAGCGCATTCAGTAGTTAGGATCTTTATGGAATAAGATGTGAAAGAGGGCTCTGCCCTCTTTCATTTTTTAGATACATCAAAATCTTCTTCTAGCTTATTCT
The DNA here is from genome assembly GCA_964575895.1 of uncultured Tissierellaceae bacterium. Classification (GTDB taxonomy): domain Bacteria; phylum Bacillota; class Clostridia; order Tissierellales; family Tissierellaceae; genus Gudongella. The sequence goes on from CAZNTE010000017.1 coordinate 31,458, forward strand.
CTCTATCTTATCTATTACTAAAAACATCACTAAAGTGCCAAATATTGCCAACATTGTACTCAGCAAGAGCAGTGTGGAGGGACCCTTAAGATCAAGGATAAAACCACCAATTAGGTTGGCAAAAACTCCACTGAGAGTCATCATACCGGTAACTAGGGCTTGTCCTTTTACAGCTTCACCTTTATCCATAACTTCATCAACTAAATGAACCGAAGCTGATAGATATATTGGAAAAGATATCAATTGGAATAAAAAAGCTATGTATATCATAAAAACACTAGTTGCAAGAAATGTAAGAAATACTTTCAATATGAAAGCTATAGCTGCAACTTTAAGCATAAACTGGCAAGTAAATTTTCTTCTCAATTTGGAAAAGAAGAACAATCCTGGAAGTTCCAACATAGCCATAAAACTAAAAAGTGATCCCATCTGGCTACTGTCTCCTCCAATCCCACGGATTATTTGTATTAAATAATTATTTATTATGGCATTTTGAAAGAATACAAATAATATGCTAAAGGAGAAGATCATGAAGAATTTATGCCTCATTGAAAATTCTTTTAAATTAATTTTTGTAGTTATGATCTCCTGGTTTAGTACTAAAGTCTTCTTATATTCATTTGTGTATTCTTCATATGAGGAATTAATTATTAAAGTTGAAGTTAGAAGAATAAACAGAACGATTAATCCTGCAGTTGGAACTGCAGAAACGCCAAATCTATTAACGGAAAATCCTAGTATAGCTACCAATATAGCATAAGAAACAGAGCCAACACTTCTTGTTATACCAAAATTAATAGGTATACCAAGCCTAGTAAAAGAAAAAGCTAATGAATTTATAAAGGGCTGTAATGAGGTGGATAGTGATGCTAAGAGAACAAAAACAACTGATAAAAATATCGTTTTAGAGCTTAAGAAATATAATGAAATAGTTAATACTAAAAGAATTGTACATATGTAAATAACAGACTTAGGAAGGGTAAGTTTGTCTGAACCATCTATAATGTCTCCTAAAATAGGTTGAATAATAACAGCAAGAATACTAGATAATGCTAGCATTATTCCTATTTCTGAATTTGAATAGCCATAGTTTAGTAAATAAACAGATGCAAAGCTAATAACGACTCCAAAATGCATCCAATAACTACCTTGTATTGAAGAATATGTTATGTTGATTTTCTTGTTCATCTTAATCTCCTGGACTTCTTTTATATAATATATTAACATATTGTAACCAAGCAAATCTAATAAAATATAATATAGCTTTTGAAGTGTCAATAAGTGATTGAGAGAGGAAGAAAAGTGATATAATACAAGTAAAAGGGTTATACATTCTGGAGGCTAATTATGGTTAGAGATAATGAACATAGATTATTTAATAGGATTGCGCCAGTTTATGGTCTTTTTTTTGAACTGCAAAGGAAAAAATACAGTGAAGTAATAGAATCAGTTATTAATATAATTGATGTAGGTGAATTTCAAAGCATAGTAGATATAGGTTGTGGAACAGGAGCTCTGTGTTCTATTTTATTTGATAAAGGCTTGAAAGTTACTGGTATAGAACCGGCTATTAAAATGTTGAACATATCAGAAGAAAATAACAAGGATAAGGATATTAAGTTTTTACAAGCTGATATTACAAAAGGGTTATCATTTGTTGATAATCAATTTGATATTGCAATATCATCTTATGTAGCTCATGGATTAAGTAAGGAAGATAGAGTTAAAATGTATAAGGAGATGGCTAGAGTTGCTAAGTTTTATGTCATAATACATGACTATAACTCTAATAGGAGTATGCTCACAGACATAGTTGAGTACTTGGAAAGAGGAGATTATTTTAACTTTATTCGGACGGCAAAAAATGAAATGAAGGATTGTGTGGAAGAGATGAAATCATGTTTTCAGGAGGTAAGAGTTGTTGATGTGGGTAAAAAAGCGGCTTGGTACATTTGCAAAGTAAGGTAGAAGGAGGGGAGACATGAAGGATAAAGTTGTTGTTATTACTGGAGGAGCAAATGGTATAGGGAAAGCAATAGCTAGTGAATTTATAAAACAAGGAGCACATGTTTGTATAATAGATAAGGATGCAAACAATTATTTTGTTGGAGATATATCCCAAGAAGATACGCTAATTGATTTTGCAAGTAAGGTAATTAAGGATTATGGGAAAGTTGATATTCTTATAAACAATGCTTGTATATCTAAAGGTGGTTTGTTAAATTGTTCCTATGAAGATTTTAACTATGTCTTAAGAACTGGTTTAACAGCACCATTTTATCTTAGTAAACTATTTATGGAATATTTTTCAAAAGACGCTTCAATTATAAATATATCATCCACAAGAGATAGGATGAGCCAAGAGAATACTGAAAGTTATACATCCACAAAAGGTGGTATTTCAGCTCTTACTCATGCTATGGCCATTAGTCTATCTGGTAAGGTTAGGGTAAATTCAATTAGTCCAGGATGGATAGATACGAGTGGGAGTGATTTCAGTGATGAAGATCATCTTCAGCATCCAGCTGGAAGAATTGGAAGACCTGAAGACATAGTTAATATGATATTGTTCTTATGTAGTGATAAGGCTGGATTTATTACTGGAGAGAATTTTACAGTAGATGGTGGTATGACTAGGGTAATGATATATAATAATGACAATGGTTGGAGGTATAAGTAAAGGAGGCTTTATGGAAAAGAAAGAATCGATATTGAACAAAGTTTTGTATGCACTAGGTAAAATGCTGAAATACATTTTAATTGTTGCAACGATAGGAATAATTTTAGGATTTGTAATAGACCTAATTTTTGATGTGAACTTGTCAACTACATATAAGATACTTGGTGGAATTATAATATTTGGAGCAGTTGCTTCCCAATTTGGAGCAGGGAACATGCATAGGGACTATAACTATAATATGTCAAAGATGTCCAGTAATAGCAAATTTGATAGTTTCAATACTAATATGGACGAATCAATTCTATTTGCAATAATTGGAGGATTAGGTGGGATATTAGTATTTCTAGCAGGTGTATTGGTGGAAAGTTTTTTATAATTAATAGTCTTTGAATAACAAATACTTATGATATAATATAAAATAGGATATTTTTTGAGATAATAGGAATATTATTACATAATTAAAAAAATATACCAAAAAGTATGATTAAATAATGGAAGGGGATAAATATGAGTAAACCAGTATTATCAGCTCACTTTGAGTCTAGAAAACCATCAGATGTAAGATTAGCACAAATGAAATATGATGAGAGAACAGTGAAACCAGAAGCAGTTATTAATGTAGGAATTGGAAATGTATCACTCCCAACAAATCCAGCTATGATGAAGAGATTGTTCAATCTTGATGCACCTGAAAGTCCTTTTAACAAAGGTGTAATTAGATATTCTGGAACAGCTGGTACACCAGAAGCTCAAAATGCCTTTAAAAATATACTTAAAAGTGAAGGTTTTGATACTTCTAAATTATTTGTGCAAGTGACAGATGGAGGATCTTCAGGGATGGAGTTATTATTACTAGGTGTCTGTGGTCCAGCAGGAGCAAACGAAAAACCCCTAATGATGATAGATCCAGCATATACAAACTATATTTCATTTGCAGAGAGAATTGGAAGAAAAACAGTTACTGTAAAAAGACATATGGGAGAAGATGGTAAATTTAACCTTCCAAAAATGGAAGAGATGGAAGCTATGATAAAGGAACACAATCCAGGAGGATTACTTGTAATACCATATGATAATCCTACAGGTCAGCTTTATGATTATGACATGCTAAAAGATTTAGCAAAATTATGTGTTAAGTACAATATGTGGATGGTTAGTGATGAAGCATACAGAGAGTTATACTATAAGGATGACGAGCCATTAGTAAGTATTTGGGGCTTAACAGACCAAGATGTGCCAGGGATTGAGGGAAGAAGAATTAGTATTGAAACCGCATCAAAAGTTTGGAATGCTTGCGGATTGAGAATTGGAGCAGTAATAACAGATAGCCCAGAGTTTAATAATAGATCAGTAGCTGAATATACAGCTAACCTTTGTGCCAATGTTATTGGGCAGTATATATTTGGAGCATTAGCTCACGAATCCAAAGAGGATATTCTTGGATGGTGTAAACAGCAAAGAGACTATTACAGAGATGTTATAGTTAATGTATACAATGGATTACTAGAGCAAGAACCAGGACTTATAGTATCAAGTCCAGATGCTTCAATCTATTCAGTAATAGATGTAAGAAATGTTGTTAAACCAGGCTTTGACTGTATAGACTTTGTATTATATTGTGCAGGAGAAGGTTCTATAGATGTTGATGGAGTAGAAACGACTCTTTTAGTTGCTCCAATGAAAGGCTTCTACAATATTGACAAGGGAGAAGAGAACCCTGGAAGCACTCAATTTAGGATTTCTTTCGTAGAATCACCAGAGAATATGGCAAAGGTTCCAGAGTTATTTGTTAGTTTGTTAAGAAAGTATGAAGCACAAAGATAGTCAAACAAGAGCTTATCCTTAAGGGTAAGTTCTTTCTTTTTAATTTGTATTAAATATTTCAGTCAGATTTTATTTTCCAACCGTAAACTCTTTAGAAATATGGTATAATGGTCATTGAGTTTATAATAATATTTAAAAGGAGTAAGCAGATTATGAAATTAGGTTTTGATCCTCAGAAATATATTGAAGAACAGTCAAAATTTATACTTGAGAGAGTAAATAATTTTGACAAATTATACTTAGAGTTTGGTGGAAAACTAATAGGGGATATGCATGCACAAAGAGTATTACCTGGATTTGATCAGGATGCAAAGATTAAACTTTTACAAAAGTTAAAGGATAAGGCCGAAATAATAATTTGTGTTTATGCTGGGGACATTGAAAGGAATAAAATCCGTGGAGACTATGGCATCTCATATGATATGGATGTATTTAAACAAATAGATGAGTTAAGAGGTTATGGACTTGAAGTAAACAGTGTAGTAATAACAAGATATAATGGCCAACCATCAGCAAAGCTATTTATAAACAAACTGGAAAGAAGAGGAATTAAAGTCTATACTCATCTTTCAATAGTTGGGTATCCTTCAGATGTGGATAAGATAGTTAGTGAAGATGGATATGGAAGCAATCCTTACATTCCAACCACTAAACCCATAGTTGTTGTAACAGCTCCAGGGCCTGGGAGTGGTAAACTTGCAACATGTCTAAATCAACTATATCATGAACATAAGAATAACAGAATAGCAGGATATTCAAAATTCGAGACATTTCCAGTTTGGAATGTCCCACTTAAGCATCCCTTAAATATTGCATATGAAGCAGCCACAGTTGATCTTAAAGATGTCAACATGATGGATTACTTCCATTTTGAAAAGTATAATCAAGTTGCTGTAAATTACAACAGAGATATTGAGATGTTTCCTGTAATAAAAAGGATAATAGAAAGAATAACTGGCAAGGAATCCATTTACCACTCACCAACAGATATGGGAGTAAATAGGATTGGATTTGGTATTGTTGATGATGAAGTAGTAAGGGAAGCTTCTAAACAAGAGATAATTAGAAGAAGTTTCGCTACTGAATGTGATTACAAAAAGGGATTACTAGATGAAGAAGTATTAAATAGAATGAGATTAATCATGGAAGAACTAGAGTTGAAGAAGGAAGACAGAGCTGCCGTCTTACCTGCAAGAGACTATGCAAACAGAATAAAAGAAAAACCAGAAGAAAATGATGTGCCAGCAGTTATTGCAATACAGCTAAATGATGGAAGAATAATAACTGGAAGAGGTTCCAAACTTATGGATGCTTGTTCAGCGGCTATTCTAAATTCAATTAAAACATTAGCTAATATAGGCGATGAAATATTGCTTTTATCTCCTGTAATAATAGACACTATTAAGAACTTAAAAATGGTTAGTTTAAACAGTAAGATAGGTACTTTAAACGCAAATGAAGCTCTAATTGCCTTAAGTATAGGAGCTGTAACTAATCCTACAGCACAATTAGCCTTGGAAAAACTATTGGAATTAAAAGGCTCCCAAGCTCATTCAACAGTAATGCTTAATGACTCGGAAGAGCAAATTCTAAGAAAAATTGGTATTGATGTTACTTGTGACCCGATTTTCCCATCGGAGAATCTATACTATATATAAGATAAAGAGAAGAAACCCTTCAAGCAATGGAGATTCCTAAAGCTTGAAGGGTTATTATTTTGTAGAATATTTGCAATTCTTTATTAATCGATGATTTGATTTTCAAATAAAGCATTTAATATATTAAAAGTTATGAAAAATTAACACTAAATTAACACTTAGCAGTTAAAAAGGGACACTATGTTAATGCCATCTTTCATAAAATATAAGTAGGAGGAAGGTGGGATAATGGAAGACTTGCTTATTATACTTATAATGATAATATTTGCAGCTTTAGGATATCTTTTAATGAATTTAATTGATCATTCACTCGTTTACAATATGCAAAATAATTTTTTGAAAAGAGATGAGTCAGATGCCATTTTAATTTTTACTGACAACAATAATGAAATTGAATCTGAATATCTTAAGGGAAAAATTAAAAACAAGAAAATTAGAGTGTTAAATAGTATGGATGAATACAAACTAATAAGATCAGATATATTAATTGCCATGTCAGATAATGATTTGGAAAATATGACAATTTGCAGTGACTTTAAACATTATTTTCCAAGTATATTTACAATTGCAAAATGCAATGATGCCCTTTATAAAGAAGTATTCCAAAACGTTGGAATTGATGTGGTTTTACCTACTAAAGAATTTAACCAAAACACACTCGAGGTAGTAAAGAGGTTATTTAGATGAAATATCAGATACTATAAATACCATAGATTTTGATATTAGAACTAAAACCTCTGTTCTTGGGACTATAAAGATAAATAGTCCCAATAGACTAAGTGACAAACAAAATGAGCTAATCATTGATTCGATTGCAACTCAACTTGGAATAGCTTTGGATAGGGAACAACTTCATACAGAAAGAGAAAACATAAGAATTGCCATGGAGCGTGAAAAGTTGAAGGCAACTCTCCTTAGATCTGTATCCCATGATTTAAGAAGTCCCTTAACTGCCTTATCAGGGGCAGGTAATGTTCTTGCAGACAAGTATGACACTCTTAATGATACAGAAAGAAAACAATTGGCAACTAATATCAGCGAGGAAATATTATGGCTTATTAATCTTGTGGAAAACATCTTGAGTATGACCAAAATTAATGACTCAAAGTTTGAATTGAATAAGAAGGAAGAACTTATTGATGATGTTATAAGTGAAGCAGTTAATCACACTAAGAGATTGATAAAGGGAAGAGACTTTAAGGTTATATTGCCAGAAGATGTCATATCTCTTAATATTGATGGAAAGTTGATTGTTCAAGTAATAATTAACCTTATTGAAAATGCAATAAACCACACTGTTGATGATAGTAGCATAGTACTTGAGGTGGAGAAGAAAACGAATGAAATCGTAATATCAGTTGCAGATAGTGGTGAAGGGATACCAGAAGAATTAGTGGAAAAAATATTTGATAGGTTTGTTACCACGGAGAAAAGTGTAATTGATGGAAAAAAAGGAATTGGGCTGGGACTTACTATTTGTAGGGCTATAGTCCAAGCTCATGGTGGTACGATTGAGTATAAGCCAAATAATCCTAAAGGGAGTAAATTTACATTTACTCTTCCATTGGAGGGATAGTTATGAATGAGGATTTTAAAATTCTAATAATTGAAGATGATAAGTATATATCAAATTTTCTTAATCTGTCCTTAAAAAATAGTGGATATAAGGTATTTGTTTCACCTAGTGCTACTGATGGACTTTTTATATTCACTTCTCACCATCCAGATTTAATACTGCTTGATTTGGGTTTGCCAGACCTGGATGGACTTGAAGTTATCAAGGATATAAGGTTGTCTTCTGAAGTTCCGATAATCGTTGTATCTGCTAGGACACAGGAAAAGGAAAAAATTGAAGCCTTGGATTTGGGAGCAAGTGACTATATCACTAAACCATTCCATTTAGGAGAGCTTTTAGCAAGAATTAGAGTTGCAGAAAGAAGCATAAATAGAAATGCTAAGGAGTACGAGGATAATAAGTATGAGAACGACTACCTAGTAGTTGATTTTGAGAAACTAAGAGTCTTTGTTGATAGCGAGGAAGTTCATTTAACCCCAATAGAATATAAGCTATTACACTTACTTATCTCTAACCAGGGTAAAGTTCTAACTCATAATTATATAATAAAACAGATTTGGGGATACGAAGGCGGAAGTGACACAAAGGGACTAAGGGTCTTTATGGCAAACTTAAGGAGAAAGATTGAAAGAGATAGTGGGAATCATAGATTCATCATGACAGAAGTAGGTGTAGGCTACAGATTTGCAGATGAGTAAAACTTTACTTAGTTAGATTATTACTAAAAAAAGGGTATAAATCACTTATAATATGAGAAAACAGGTGATAAGATGCAAACTATAAAAAGACTGACCCAAGCATATGAAAATGCTGAAGTAATAGAATTTGACTATAATTCCAAGTACATTTTTTTTAGTGACTGCCATAGAGGTGATGGAAGTCATTCTGATGAGTTTACCAAAAACCAAAATCTATATCTTCATGCTCTAAACTACTATTATAAAAATGAATTTACCTATGTAGAGGTTGGAGATGGCGATGAATTATGGGAACAACCCAAATTTAGATTTATAAAAAAGGCTCATCATGATGTATTTGAAGCAATTAAGAAATTCCATTATCATGACAGATTAATAATGATATATGGAAATCACAATATGTACTTAAAAGATCAAAGCTATGTTGAAAAATATTACTATAAGTACTACAATGAATACCGAGAACAAGAGCATGATTTTCTAAAAGGACTTAAACCAGTAGAAGCTATCGTTTTAAAACACAAGGAAACAGACCAAGAAATACTTGTTTTACACGGCCATCAGGGAGATTTTGCCAATGATCAAATATGGAAACTTACCATGCTATCCCTAAAGTATTTTTGGAGATTTTTACATTCATTTGGAATAAAAAATCCAGCCAGTCCTGTTAAAAATGCTCATAAAAGACACAAAATAGAGAAGAATTTCAATAAATGGATAAATATACATAAAAAAATGTTGATCTGTGGACATACTCATAGATTTAAATTTCCTAGGAATGGAGATTTACCATATTTTAATACAGGAAGTTGCATCTATCCCACTACCATAACTGGAGTTGAGATTGTAGAGGATAAGGTGCAGATTATTAGATGGAAGATCAGACCAAATAATGAGGGAGTTCTTAAAGCAAAACGAGAAGTTATTAGAGGACCTAAATTAATTAATGAATTTGATATTAGATAGGAGATTAAACTAATGTATAAACTATTTATTCAATGGATTCACTTTGACTTGGAGGGGGAGACCTGTGATAGGTGCAATCAAACCTATAACAATTTGATCAAGGCCATTAAATTTGTCAAAGATAAATATCCGGATGAAGATATTAAAGTAGCTATAAAAGAGCTTAAATTAGGTGAGGATAAGCTAGAACATTCCAACTGGATCAAGATAAATGGTATTCCAATTGATAAAATAATTAAAATAGAAGAGGTTCATAATTACTGCAAATCATGTTCTGACCTTATAGGGAAGGATGTAGATTGTAAAGCTATTAAGTATCGTAAGAAATCTTATGATTCGATACCAACAAGAGCAATAGTTGAAGCTTTAAACAAAAGTCTATACTTACAAACAAAAAGATGAGACTAACTATCTCATCTTTTAATATTCTGCAACTGCTTCTATTTCAACCAAGCAACCATAATGAAGTTCTTTAACAGGAACAACTGCTCTAGCAGGCTTGTGATCTCCAAAAAACTCGCTATAGACCTTATTAAATTCATCCCAATGGTTAATATCTGTAATATATACTCTACATTGTACTACAGCATCTCTTAAGAGATCTGCTTCTTCTAGCACCCTATCTAGGTTTGAAAGGGCCATCTTTGAGTGTTCTAATATTCCCCCTTTTGCTACCTCTTTGGTATCAGGGTCAATGGATAATTGCCCAGAAATAAACAGTAATCCATTAGACATAACTCCTGGGCTATAATGTCCTTTATTCTCAAGTTTATATGTTGGAGTAACCTTTTTCAAAATATCATCTCCTCTATTTTAATTTTCCCCTACAATCAACAGGAATCTCCAATTCTACAACTCCATCATCAACAAGATATAGACTTTCGTGTAAATTAACCACTGGACAAATATGGTTTGGTATTATCTCAAGGATATCTCCAATCTCAACAGAATCTCTTATTTCCTTATTATAGATAATACAATGTTCATCGTAGACTTGATTGACATAGGCATCTTTAAAACCTCTAATAATTCCTAAGCCATTGGTTTTTGTAAATCCTTTTGATCTAGTTTGCATTGTAAGTCCCTTTGCACCTACATCTGTAATTACTCTTTCCTCTGTTGGTTTACTTATTACAGTGGTGGTTAACCAGGCAGCGTTTTTATTTAAACTTCCATAAGCATTTGCCTGTGCTGAGTCCATGAATATATAGGTTCCTGGCCTAATTTCAGTTATGCCATCTAATATTGGGAAGTCATTAATTAAGGAAGGAGTAGAGCCTATGCTTACAATATTGGAATCTTGACCTAAGTTCTTAGCAAGCTCAACAAACTCCAAGGTTCTTTTTTGACTTTCTAAATGTATTTTTAGACATTCATCTTTACTGTTTGCAGCATATGAGTTTCCATCATGAGAAAAAATCCCTTCATAAGTAATGTTCTTAGCAGATTTAATAAAGTTTAGGATATTTATAAAATCTTCTTTTTCTATTACCCCAGATCTATTTTCTCCAACTTCTATTTCAACTAATACATTTGCATTTGTATCTTCATTTGAAAAAACATCTTGAACCATTTTCAATTGTTGGATTGAATCAACTCCAAATAAAATTGTTTTATCTATTGATAAGTCTGATATTCTTTTTAGTTTTTTATAACCAACTATTTCATTGGCAATTAGAATATTATCTATACCATTTTGTGCCATCACTTCAGCTTCTCCAACTTTTGCAACAGCTATTCCCCTAGCACCTAAAGCAACCTGTAAATTTGCTAAATAGCTGGATTTATGGGTTTTTGTATGAGGTCTTAGATTTACCTTATTTCTATTAGCATAATCCTGCATATCTGATAGATTTTTCAACATTATATTTTTATCAATAATCAAAGCTGGTGTATCTAATTCTTTGTAGTTCACAAAACCACCTCCTTTTAGTTAAGTAAATTATATTCTTAAAATATGTGTAAGTCAAACCACATAGGGTGGCTGCTTTCCATAATTTAGGGTATATATTAAAAAAATATAACTGTGGGGTAATAGATATGGCAAACATTTATGATTATTTAAAGTGGAGAGGAGATTTATCCTTTGAAAAAGATGAATTTAATGAAATAGATAACTTAGTCTTATCCATACTAACATATATAGATTTTGGAGGTATAGTAGCTTCTGTTGATGATTATGAGAGTATATTACTAAAAGATGCTTATGACATTTACATAAAGAGCAAAGATGTATCTCATTTAAAAGATCTGCCCTTCTTAAAGGATATTCCAGAGTTTTTTAAAATTTCAGCAAGCACCAATAGGTTTGGCAATATTTCTTTATCCTCATATGAAAACCAATTGGATGATGATTTATCCAAGCAATTCTCAGCAACTGTTTTTGCTTTAGAAGAAGATTACTATTTTATTGGTTTTAGAGGAACTGATGATAATTTAGCAGGTTGGAAAGAAGATCTACAAATGAGTTTTAAGGATGAAGTGCAATCTCAGAAAGAAGCTGTTTTATATTTGAATAAGGTCCTAAGTAAATTCAATGGAGAATTTATATTAGGAGGGCACTCAAAAGGGGGAAATCTTGCAATATATGCAACTAGCAATGTAAATGTTGACAGTGCAGATCGGATAGTAGAGATATACAGCAATGATGGACCTGGATTTCAAAAGGAGTTCTTAGAAAAAGAAGGGTACTTAAGAATTAAGGATAGAATAATTTCTATTGTTCCAGAGTCATCAGTAGTAGGATTGCTAATGGAACAAAGTGTTGAAAGGCAAGTTGTTAGCAGTAAAGGAATTACTATATTTCAACACAATCCTTTTTTATGGGAAGTTATGGGTAAGAGCTTTATTTATAAGGAGGGTCTAACTAAGGAGAGTCTAGGTATAAACAGTACTATAAATTCTTGGCTGGGCAGTTTATCAAATAATGAGAGGGAGAATTTTGTTAATTCACTCTTTGAAGTTATACAAGGAACTGGAGCAAAGACATTAAGTGAAATTAATAGTGAAAAACTAGCTGTTGCAGATGGTCTAATAAAAACATTTAAGAATATGGGAAAAGAGACACAAGAGAACCTTAAGAATGTTATGGATCTACTATTTCAAGAGGGAAACAAAACCTTTAGAAAAATTATAACAGATGACATTTCTAATTTTCTTGAGAAGAGAAGGAAGAATAGGAGAGAATTTATAAATAATTTAAGAGCAAAAAAGGATAAAAAAGAATAACTTCAGGAGGGGTATAATGAAAATTGCAAAGTTAATTGCATGGCTTGGTGTAATGGCAATGACAGCTGTTCTGATATACGGATTTAGTGCAGGGGACTTTTTCGAAGATGGATCTAAAATTATAAATAATCCATGGGGGATTGTATCATTGGTAGATCTCTATGTTGGATTTATTCTGTTTTCAGTTTGGATAGTATTTAGAGAAAGCAATATTTTAGTATCACTGATCTGGGTAATGGCAATGATAATCCTGGGATTTTTCGCAGGTGCTTTATATGTGGCACTAAATCTTCATAAATCAAAGGGTGACCTTGAGAAGTTTTTCTTTGGAAAATGGAAAGGGAAATATAATAATTAAATTGTAAGGGGGATATTATGAGCGATCTTAGGAAGGACTTATTAGACGAATTTAAAACAGTAATAAAGGGAAAGACAATAGATGGTATAATTCCTCCCTTCGTATTCTTAATAACAAATAGTATATTTGGACTTTATCCAGGAACCATTATAGCCATTGGAGTGTCATTAATACTTGGTTTTATGAGATTAAGGAAGAAACAATCAATAACCTATGCAATAGGAGGTACTCTTGCAGTAGGAATAGCATCTGGATTTGCAATATACTCAGGAAATGCAAACAGCTTTTTTTTACCTAGAATTATAACAAGTGCTTCCTTAGCACTAATGGCTTTTGCAACTATCCTTATAGGAAGGCCAATGGCAGCATGGGCAAGCCATCTATTTAGAGGGTGGGAATGGGATTGGTTTAAAAGAAGAGATATTAAACCAGCATATATTGAAGTTACAATTCTATGGGGGATTTTATTTTTAGTTAGAATGTCTTTACAAATAGCTGTTTATAATAAAGGAGACTTAATGCAAAGCACTTGGGTAAACACACTATTGGGTTTTCCATCAACCCTAACCGTTCTAATGATTAGTTATGTTTATGGAATTTGGAGACTTAAGTCTCTAAAAGGACCTGGAATAGATGAGTTTAGAGAAGAAAAGAGTCCTCCATACAGGGGACAGACTAAAGGATTTTAGCTATTGAGGGGGTATGAACATGTATGAAGTTTATTGCAGAATTTATCAATTTGTTATGAAATATGCTTCAAGAATATTACCATGGACTAAACCAAAACTTATTGTTGGACCCAATAGTATATTGAATTTACCTGATGAAATCAAAAATATGGACCTTAATAAGGTGCTTATTGTAACTGATAAGACAATAGTTGAATTGGGGCTTCTAGGGAATCTTATCAGCAAGCTAAAGGATAAAAATTTAGAATATGTAGTGTTTGATAATACATCACAAAATCCGACAATAGACAATATTGAAGAAGCCTATAAAATTTATAGGGCTAATAATTGTCAGGGAATCATAGGATTTGGAGGTGGGTCACCAATTGATTGTGCTAAGGGAGTTGGAGCGAAGATCGCAAGACCTAATATGAGTGTTTCAAGCATGAGAGGCTTATTCAAGATCCGAAAAAAAATCCCGCCATTCTTTGCGGTCCCAACCACTGCTGGCACTGGTAGTGAAGGGACTTTGGCAGCGGTTATAACAGATAGTACTACTCATGATAAGTATCCAATTAACGACTTAAATTTAATACCAAAGGTTGCAGTTTTAGATCCAAATCTAACTATAGGTTTACCCAAACACATAACAGCTACAACTGGTATGGATGCTTTAACTCATGCTATTGAAGCCTACATAGGAAATAGCAACACAAAAGAAACAATAGAACTAAGTGAAAAAGCAATAAAACTCATATGCAATTATATTCAAATAGCATATGATGATGGAAATAACTTAGAAGCAAGAGAGAAAATGTTAGTTGCTGCTCATTATGCTGGATTAGCTTTTACAAGAGCTTATGTTGGTTACGTTCATGCCATAGCACATACTCTTGGAGGCTTTTATAATGTACCCCATGGACATGCAAATGCTGTAATCTTACCATATGTACTTGATTATTATGGTGAATCCATTCATGTCAAACTAAATGAACTATCAAAACTAATAGGAATTTATGACGAGGGTCTAACAAGTGAAGAAAATGCTGTAAAATTTATTAAGAATATAAAAGATTTGAATAAAAAACTTGGGATACCAAATAAAATCCAGGGAATTGAGAAAAAGGATATAACTGTCATGGTGAAAAGAGCTCTATCTGAAGCTAACCCTCTTTATCCAGTACCAAGGATTTTAAATAGTTATGATATTAGGGTATTGTATGAGCAAATTCAAGAATAGCAATGGATTACTAGGGTAAAATAGTGAAGTTAAAATTCTAATTCTGGGTATAATATTTGTAAGAAGTGGTAATAATTTGGGGGGATGCTTTATGTTTTAATCATTGTGACCGATTATTAAATCTATTAAGTGTCTGGGGGGAATAAAATGATAGAACATAATATCAAAGAAGGATTAATAAACGATGTAAGGAAAATAACAGGACCATCTGATGCATCTGATTTACCAGGTTCTTTGGAGTTTTCCTATTTAGTATCTTATACATCAGTAATAAATATGATAATTGAAGGTTCTACGCAAATGTTGGATAAACTACTACCTGATGGGTATACTACAGTAGGTACTTCTATCCAATTAGTTCATGAGAATCCAACATTAATAGGAGAAGCTGTAAATATTAGAATAAAAGTAAAGGAAGTAAATAATTCTAGAGTATACTTAGAGTTTGAAGGTCATGACTCAGAGGGAAGATTCTGTAGTGGAAAGCATGAAAGACATATAGTTAATAAGTCCAGATTAATGCAAAGGGCTTATGAAAGATTTCCAGAAAGCGTAAATCAGCCCTAGTTGATTAGATAAAAGACATACCAGATAAATGACAGATAGTAACCTCTATAAACCCTTGAGGAGGGGGATCTGTATGAATAAAATACTGGTTGCTGTAGATGGCTCAAAATACTCACAGAAAGCCTTGTTTAAGGCCAAGCAATTAGCAACAGCATTGAATTGTGAAGTCACAGTATTAAATGTAGTGGGAATATGGGATAGCGTTTATACACATAATACTGATCTGAAAGCACAGCTAGGAAAGTCAGAACTTGAAAATTCTGAAAGAATCTTAAAGGAAGCGGAAGAAATCTTTGAAGGATTTCCAGGGAAGATGACTGCTTTATACAAAGTTGGAGATGTAGTAGATGAAATAGTAAAGATGGCAGAAGATGGAGCATTTGATTTAGTTATAATGGGTAGTAGAGGTGCTGGAGCATTTTCAAGAACCCTAATAGGAAGTGTATCTGATAAGGTCTTACATCATATTAAAACTTCTGTATTAATAATTAAATAGTTAACAAATACAAGAAAAATCTCTATGGATTAATGAATCTTTAGAGATTTTTTTGTGCAAACTACTTTAACATGTCGCTGCATCAATATAGATAAATTTAAAATTATCAATATCATAAATTAATTTAGTGTAATAAAACTATTTCGTTTTTAAATAAGATGTGTTAAATTAGTGGATGTGATTAAGAAAATGTTAATTAATTGGCAATGATACATGGAAATATAACAATATTTCAATAAAAGACTTGTCAATTAACAAACAAAGATGTATAATCATATAGTGTTAAAATAATATCAATACATAAATGGAGGGTTTAAATTATGAAAAAACTATTATCATTGGTACTTGTACTAGTACTAATCACATCTGCATTAGTTGGTTGTACACCAGAAGAGCCAGCAACACCAGAGCCAACTCCACCAGCAGAGCAACCAGCAACACCAGAACCAACACCAGAGCCAACACCAGAGCCAGCTAGCAAAGTTGCTAAATTAGGTCTTGGACAAAACATTTCAATTGGTAAATCAAGAGATATGGGCACTGATGCTAATGGAAATGCAGTATTAGCTCAAGCACAAGTTGATGTTACTATGGCAGCAGTAGGATTTGATGCTGATGGTAAAGTAGCTAGCGTATTTGTTGACGTAGCACAAACAAGAGTTGCATTTGATGAAGACATGAAAGTAACTTCAGACAAGGCTGCTTTAGCTAAATCTAAGAAAGAGCTTGGTCCAGACTATGGAATGGTTAAGGCATCAGGAATTCAAAAAGAATGGTTCGAGCAAATGGCAGCATTTGAAGAGTGGATGATTGGTAAGACTGTAGAAGAAATCAAAGGTCTTAAAGTTATGCAAAGAGATGAGTCACATCCATCAGTTCCAGATGTTCCAGAATTAACTTCTTCAGTAACTATTACAGTTGAAAGTTACATTGCAGCAGTAGAAGAAGCTTGGAACAACGCTGTTGATGCAGAAGCAGAGACTGTTGGACTAGGAGTTGAAACACATATTAACAAATCAAGAGATGCAGGAACAGATGCTAATGGAAATGCAGTATTAGCACAAGCACAAGTTGATACTTACATGTCAGCAACTGCATTTGATAAAGATGGTAAAGTTGTTGCTACAATAATTGACAATGCACAAGTAAGAGTTCCATTTGATGCAGAAGGTAAAGTATCTGCTGATAAGACTGTTCCAGGAAAAACTAAAGTAGAACTTGGCCCAGACTATGGAATGGTTAAGGCATCAGGAATCCAAAAAGAATGGTTCGAGCAGATGGCAGCTTTAGAAGATTGGATGGTTGGTAAAACTGTTGCTGAAATTCTAGCAATGCCAGTTGTTCAAAGAGATGAGTCTCACCCATCAGTTCCAGATGTAGCTGAATTAACTTCTTCAGTAACTATTACAGTTGAAGGATATCAAGCTGTAGTTGCAGAAGCTTATGAGGTAGCAAGATAATAATAGTATAAATATAGGAGATAACCTTATTGTGGGTTATCTCCTTTTTTAATTCTAGATTCACCAATATCTTTTACTAACATATTTTCTATAATAGTAAATCCTTAATCCCCAGTGGATTCTTAGCTTGCTTTCAAGGTTAATCCTGTATTTTTCAAATTCTAAGATATCATTGTCTGAGATATTCCTATTCCCGTATTTAGACTCTACAAATATCTCAGTTATTTCTTTAAATCCAATTTCAGTATAATCATAGAATTTATAGCCAACTCTCTTTGAGTAGTCAAAATGTGTTTCTCCAGGAAGCTGAGGGTATCCTAATAAGTCATTAAGAACTACAATTTGTCTGAAGAGATAAATCAAGTACTTATAGTTACTTTGTTTTTTGTTTCTTTTCATTTCTCTTTTATATAGGATATAACCATACAAGAATCTAAGAGGTAAAACAGATATTCCAATAATAATAAAGATAAAAGATAAATATCTATTAGTTTCTTCTGGTATTTCAACTGGTGTGTCTTCACCTCCAGGATCTCTTGATGGTCCCCTTATATCATCATCTGATTCGATTACTGGGCTTTCATTATCATCTGGAGTTGCAGGATCATCAGGAGTTGGATTTATAACTTCATCATCCTCCTCAGGCTCAATATAATTTTCCAGTCTGATGTCAGTTGAATACGTAGGAGTAGGTTCAAATAACATCCATCCCACAGGTTCTATATATGCTTCTACCCAAGCATGAGCATGTTCTTGCCTAACTTCAAACAAATCATCCTTCACTCTATCTTGTGCAATATATCCTTCAACATACCTTGAGGGTATACCTTCAAGCCTTAAAAGTATTGCCATAGCAGAAGCATAGTAGGTACAGTAACCCTCTTTGGATTCAAAGAGGAAGAAATCAACAAAATCAGTATTCTCAGGAACTTCTGCAACATCTAATTTGTATTCATAAGTTCTTCTTAAGTAACTTTCTATTGCACCCGCTTTTTGAAAGTCAGTGTCTAAATCCTTAGTTATAAACTGAGACAAGTTCCTAGTCCTTTGAGTAATAGTGTCATTTGGAAGACTTAGATAAATATCTTTGTTTTCCAGATCTTCCTTCTTATTGTCTATTCCTCTAGCAACTTGAACTCCATAAGGTTCTGGTCTTTGTACTCTAACAAAGTAATTTTCACCTTCATATATACCTTCACCAAAGATTATTTCTCTATCATCTGACATAAGGTAAGTAGAACCTTTGTCAGATATTACTTCAGTAGGCCAGAGTGTAGTAAAAATTGTAGTTGATGAGAATCTATGATTAAGAATTGATATATATTCTTCCTTATACAAATCTCTTTCTTCAAAATCATAATAATTATAGTTACTACCGATCCTTCTTTGCAAGAAGGGGAAATTATATGGTTCCCAAGAATAACCTGAATAAATATGACTTACCTTGCCACGCAAATAGGTTTTTTCATTAGCTCTTATAGTCATTATTCTTCTTTGGCTAAGCTCCACAGGACCACCAAGATTTGAAGAAGTATTTTGAAAACCCGAAATAGAAAAATCAAAGGATAATGCACTTCCACCAGATCTGGTGTATTCATTATGTGTCCTTAGTTCTTCCACTATTGGAAAAGCAGAATAAACTTTTCTTGAAAGATAGTCCCATCTAATATAGTTATAAGACTTTGGAAGAAATAGTGCCAATGAAAGAATTATTAAGCTGTATACAATAGTTGTTTTAATCCATAGGGGATAGATATCTAAGAAAGAGACAGTTTCCTTTGTGGAATCTTTTTCTTTGTTATAGTTATATAAACCCAACAGGATAATAAAAAAGAATAAAAATGATGCAAGGAGGTTTAAAGATATATCATAATAATTGTACCAATATATAATATAAAAGGATAAATAAACAGGTAATATCAGGAAAATAAAACGCCTCTTAAAAAGGGATAATGATGTGAATAGTGAAATCACCACAACAATTAGAATCCAATATATTAAAATATTTTCGTCAAATATATTTTCTATACCTTGAAAGTTACTGTAGATATTTTTAAATAAAAGTATAGTTCTATCTAAAAAATCAAATATAAAGGGATAAACAAATCTATTAATTATAATAGATGCCAATAATGAGATAGATAAAAGAACATATAAAATAAAAGGGTTATATAGAAAGAATTTAACCAATAAACTGACAGCAGCAACTATTAATAATTGTAAAAAGATGTTTATATTAGAATTTATACCAATTCCTATAAGGTGGCTTAGGCCAAAAACCACAAGGATATATAGAATAGTTATTATGAGCTTTTGAGATCTTTCCATTTGATTATCCATGGAACACCTCCAAAGTCTCTTTTATTCCTGACTGGTAATCTAAGATATAAATATTTATTCCTTCCTTCTTCAAATTCCTCTCAATATCCAAATCAATAAAACCACTCTTATACTTATCATCAGTAATTACAATAAATATAGGATTTAAACCCTTAAGCTTATAATCCAAACCTACAGAAGCAATTGCAGAATTTAGATTATTAGTAACTATAATCAAGGATGTCCCTTTTATTATTTGAATGTCTACTCTTTCAATAAGATCATTTAAGGTATAAGTTCCATTACCCTGAAATTTTGCCAATAATTCTAAGAAGGATTTTAGGTTTGATTTATTTTGGCCTTTAGTTATTTGGATGGAATCATTATTTTGAGTTATGGTATCAACGCTAATATTATTATCCAGACAATAATTAATTATACTCATAGCTGCAGTAGCAGCTTTGTCCTCCATTCTTCTATCAATATCCTTGATGTAATTCTTAGTATAGTTATCAATTATAATATTAACTGATGTATCACCTCTGAATTCAAAGTCCTTTACAATGGGAGCATCTTTTTTTGCTGATAGTTTCCAGTGTATTGACTTTATTGAATCTCCTTCAGAATACTCTCTTAGAGAGGCAATTCTTGTTCTATCAATATATGATGAGTCCTTTATTAATAAGTCTCCAGATTGCTGACTTGATGATACTTCAAAAGTTGATAGGTTAACCAACTCTGGGTACACCAATAGGGCAGCCTGGCTTTTAATCTTTTTATTTAAATTATAAAACCCAAAAATATCTTTAACAGATATATCGATGTCACCTATCTTATAAAAACCACGTTTGTTCAAGTACACATTCTCTGCTTTAGAGTAAATTTCTTTTTTTTCTAAGGATATTATATTTTCCTTACTAATAGCACCAGTTAATTGCTTAGAGATATTACTAAATATTTTAAGATAGGGAATTGGAACTACTCCATTATTCTCAATGGTGTATTCTATATTAACAATTTCCCCAGTAAATAATTCAGTTTCAGGCAATTTAACCTTCCCACTTATACTGTTTATAGAGATAAAGCTATGGATAAGAGGGATAGTAAATAGAAAGAAAGTGATATAAAGCATGAAATAGGGGAGAGTACCTCCTACCAGCAATGAAAATAAGATTGTAACTAATAATAAAAAAGGTTTACCTATATGAATTCTATTCATTTACTATCACCGGCACATAAACCCTATTTAATATTCCCTTTAAAATATCTTCAATAGATTTTCTTCCGATCCTAGCTTCAGAAGAGAGAATCAACCTATGGCCTAAAACTGGTATAGTCATAGCTTTTACATCGTCAGGTATAACATAATTTCTTCCCTTAACAAATGCCATAGACTTGGATGCTTTTAATAAGTCTATGGAAGCTCTTGGGCTTGCACCTAATCTTAAGTCCTCATATATTCTAGTTGTGTTTGCAATACTTACAACGTAGTCTATAATGTCGTCATGAACCTTTATATTATCTACTAATTCTTGCATTTCAAGGATATCAGCAGCATTAACTACAGGATTTAAGGATGATAGATCTTTTATTAGAGTATGTTTTTTAAGGATCTCGATTTCATAGGATTTATTTGGATAACCAATAGAAATCTTCATAAGAAATCTATCTAATTGAGCTTCTGGCAAAGGAAAAGTACCTTGATATTCTAGAGGATTTTGAGTTGCCAGAACCATAAAAGGTCTATCGAGAATAAAGTGTTTATCTTCTGTTGAGATCTCGCCCTCTTCCATAGCCTGTAATAAGGCGGATTGGGTTTTGGGAGAAGTTCTGTTTATTTCATCTGCCAATAAGATTTGATTAAATATTGGGCCCTTCTTAAAATTAAAAGTAGCACTATCCTTATCATATATGCTTACACCTAGAATATCTGAGGGCATCAGATCTGGAGTAAATTGAATCCTTTTATAGGATAAATCCAAACTCCTAGCCAGAGCTTTAACCAAGGTAGTTTTACCAACACCTGGAACATCTTCTATGAGCAAATGACCTTTTGCTAATAAGCTTATTAATACAAGTTCAAGGACTTCATCTTTTCCAATAATTACCTGCTTTAAGTTATTTATAATATCTTTAACTCTTTGGTTATCCATGATAAACCTCCAATTTTTGATTTAATTAATTACTTTATACCATTATGCAGATATAGTTATTCAAAAAATAATGGATTGTAACTATTAATTTACTGAGATCTATAAAGCTTACAAAGGTATTTATACAAAATTATAGATGTGATATAATTATTTAGACAAGCGAAATAAAAAAGGGGGATATTAATGTTATTAATTAAAAATGCAAAAATTTATACCATGGCTGACGAAACAATAGAAAATGGAAGTGTATTAATTAAAGATGGTAAAATTATAGAAGTCGGATTAGATATCAAAGAGATTGAAGGTATGGAAGTAATAGATGCAAAAGGTAAATATCTTTTCCCAGGTTTTATTGATGCCCATTGTCATATTGGTATGTGGGAAGAAGGCATAGGATTTGAGGGCGATGATGGAAATGAGATGACAGATCCAATTACTCCTCATTTAAGAGCAGTTGATGCTATTAACCCAAGGGATGAAGCCTTTGAAAATGCTATAAAAGGTGGAGTGACAACAGCTGCTACTGGACCAGGAAGTGCTAATGTAATTGGTGGTACTTTTTCTGTGATCAAGCTTTATGGGGATAGAATAGACGATATGATAGTAACTGAGACATTAGCTATGAAATGCGCATTTGGAGAAAATCCAAAGAGAGTATATTCGCAGAAAAAGACCATGCCATCCACTAGAATGGGAACAGCAGCTAAGTTGAGAGAGACCTTGGCAAAAGCATTTGAATATCATAATAAAATTGTGGCTGCAGGTGAGGATGTAACTAAGTTACCTACATATGATATGAAATTAGAAGCAATGCTACCTGTGGTAAAAGGTGAGATTCCACTTAAAGCTCATGCTCATAGAGCTGACGATATATTTACATCCATTAGAATTGCTAAGGAGTTTGGAGTAAAATTAACCCTGGAACACTGCACGGAAGGGCATTTAATTGCTGATAAGCTGGCAAAGGAAGGCTATCCAGCAATAGTTGGGCCATCTTTCGGAAACAAGTCAAAATTCGAATTGAATAATAAAACCTTTGATACTCCAAAAGTTTTAGTTAATGCTGGAGTAAAGGTTGCAATTATGACTGATAGTCCAGTTATACCTTTGGAATACTTACCAATGTGTGCTGCATTAGCTCATAAGTCAGGCTTGGATGAGATGGAAGCCTTAAAGGCTATTTCAATAAATGCAGCAGAGATACTTGAAATATCTGATAGAGTGGGTTCCATAGAAGTGGGCAAGGATGCCGATGTGGTACTTTGGGATAGGCATCCCTTTGATTTGCAATCAGTAGTAACTCATACCATAGTAGATGGGAAAATAGTTTTTGAACACTCTGACCACTTATAGAAGTTGGAGATTCCTGATTCATAGTCTTGTGCCTCCTAAGGTAGCAAGGTCTTATTTATG
>CAZNTE010000018.1:0-53278 GCA_964575895.1 uncultured Tissierellaceae bacterium
TACCATGTATACCAACTCTTGGTCAACACCTTTTTTAAAGTTTTTTAAAGTTTTTAATCAAGACTTATTTATTAAGTGTGCTGACTTTTTAAATATTACCATCTTTTTTGCATAAAGTCAACGACTATTTAAAAAATATTTGTATATACTTTGTATGATTTTATGGCTATAAATGTTGCAATTAACACATTTTATTAATGTAACTAGCTATCATGTTTCCCAATGCAATTGAATAAAGTTTTGAATCTTTATCATCAGCTCTTGATACAAGAACAACTGGTGCTTTAGCTCCCATGATTATACCTGCTGATTTTCCTTCAGCTAAATAAGTTATTGCTTTGCCTATCCCGTTTCCCATTTCAATGTTTGGAACAAGTAGTATATCAGTATCTCCTGCTATTTTAGATTCAAATTTTTTAACCTCTGCAGCTTCTTTTGATAATGCTAGATCAAGTGCTAATGGTCCCTCAAGGATTACATCATTTCCAAATTCCCCTTTCATAGAAAGTTCCTGTAACTTATCTGCGTCAACTGTTGCCTGCATCTTGGGGTTTACTTTCTCTTTGGCTGCTAATGCTGCTACCTTTACTGTTTCATTTCCCATTGCTTTAACAACAAGAGCAGCATTTTTAACTATGCTTATCTTTTCATCTAATGATGGACTTAGATTCATTCCTCCATCTGTTAAATATATTAATTTATGATATGTCTTGACATCATAAACCATCACGTGACTTAGTAAACTGTCTGTCCTTAGACCCCATTCCTTGTTTAAAACACTTTTCATAAGAATAGCAGTGTCTACTAGACCTTTCATTATAAAATCCGCTTCTCCATTGGATACCATTCTAACTCCAATTTCTGCAGCTAAGGTAAGATCTTTTTCCTCAACAAACTTAAAATTTGATACATCAAGGCCTATTCTTTCAGCAATTTTATAGGTTTCTTCTTTATCACCTATTAGAATAGGTTCAGTTATTCCCATATTGCTACTTTCAACCACTGCTTCTAAGACATCCTCATCCTGACATGCAACAACTGCTAATTTCATCTTATTCCCCTTGATCAATAGGAGATCATCAAGCTTTTTTATCATAGTATCCCTCCAAATTACTCATAGAATTTTTCTATTGCATTCAATTGTACTTGTATATTTTCATCTTCTGGATTTAAGCTTGCAGCAATCTTTATGTCTTCATATCCCTTATCAATTAATCCCAAGTTTAGATAACCTAATCCTCTATTAAAATACAATCTGTAATCCTCTTCTAATTTATCTATCCCCTCAGTAAATATAGAAATGGCTTTCTCAATATTTCCATCATTAAAGAATGTTATTCCTAATTCATTATATACATCTTGAGGATTCTCCTCGTTATCAAGTGCTTGATAGAAGTATTCAATAGCTGTTAAGTTATCACCATATCCTCTGTAAGCCATTCCCAGCAAATAGTTTATATACCAATTCTTTATCTCTTTAGGCATTAATTTGATAAGGACTTCTATTGCGTCTTCATACATCATATTATTCAAGTAAGATAGTCCTAGTTCAACCCTAGAGTCTAAATCAATTAGAGCAATTTCTTGACGAATTTCCTGTCTTCTATTCTCATCAGGATCATAAACTAATACCTTGTCCCAGGTTAACTTTGCTTTTGTAAATTGTTCATAAAACTTGTAATGATAACCCAGTTTATAATATGCTGGATAAAATGTAGTGTCTTCATTTAAAAGTTCTTCCAATATTGTAGTAGATTCTTCAAGAAACTTATTGCCTAAATCTAAGTCACCCCTATCAAAGTATTTTCTTCCCATTCCTTCAAGAACCATTGCGTAGTAGAATTCACTATCCCTAGATCCATATAGAGAATTAAAAGCCCTAAAAATTAAGCCACTTTCATCAAGATCTCCTTCTTCTAACTTAGTTAAACCCATTGCGAATATTTCTTCTTCTGGTTTTGATAAGATTCCATCAAGTATTTTCCCATATTCTTCTCTATGAATGAAATCTTGATCTGCACCTATTAAATGAAGAATTCCTTCTATCACTCTTTGGATAGTAATACCGTTATTATCATCAAGCTTGTTTAATTCCGTTAAAAGTCTATTAGTTACAACTGGCAATGGTAAATCCTTATCCAGTGTTAAGTCTTTTAGCTCCAGTGTTTTGTCCTCTCGAAGACTAATGAAGCTAATATCTTCTGTTTTACTATTAAAATATTCCTCTGATACTCTCACTTAAATCCTCCTTATACCTTCCTCATAAACATTCTCTTTCTTCTTGTAGAGGTACTTAAGAGGGTAAATAAATGCCCCCTATATATCATTCCAAAAGAAAGAATTACACTAGCTAGCAAATATCTAACTATTACAACCATTCCATAAGCCAGTGTAAAGTTATTAAATATACTAAAAACATTTAAAATGCCTCCACCTGATATTATAAATAATAGTAAAAAGAAAACAATATTAGGTATTATCCAGTTCAGCCAGTTTCCTCTCATGAATTCAAGGCAATATAAAACCGTATCCCATGGATTGTAAGTCTTGACATAAAGTGCTTCAGGAATTGGGTTTAAGATTATAAAAACCAATATACTAATACCTAACATTAGATAAACAAATATAATTCCACCCAGTAAGCTGCCGATAAAACTCAAAATTATACTTCCTAAGTAGAAGATAAATAATACTGCATAAACCTTCCAGATAAAATATGTGAAGCCATTCTTTACATCTCTCCATCTAAAACGGTTGTAGGAAATAACATTATATAATACAAAGATGTAACTTGAAATTATTGAGCTTTCAACTAATGCAAGAATAAAACCCCTTGCTAAACCCAATGGGCCTGTAAAAAGTGCCCCTACTAATATAGATGCAACCATTCCTAATACTGAATACACTATTCCCAAAAATATTATTTGCCAATTACTCTTTATACTATTAATTGTTTTCTCTAATATTTCTTTATTAACTAAAACCACATCTGTCATAAAACTCAATTTATCATCTCCTTGTACTTCATAGTTACATCATGTGCTGTGCTCCGAATAATAGTTCCTTCTTTATGATAAAACAATATATATCTTTCTCCCTTTTTTGCCTTCTTATTATATCCAGAATTTATTAAATCTAAAACATCAATATCAAAATAACTTATGGTAACCATTTTAATCATTTGCTTGGTTGGCAATTCTCTGTGCTCTTTTGGTAGTTTTTCCAATATATATTTTTCCTTTAATAATTTATGAATTGTATTCTGTTCTATTGAGTTATCACTTCTTAAGTCAACAGGTATTTTCCTATCTGTATTGTTTATAATATAATCATATCTTAAGAGATTCTTAATAGTATCTATATCATATATTGACATACTAGTTAGAAATTCAAGTAGTATAGAATAAAGCTTAGACCTACTGTGGGATATATCATGTAATCCATTTTCATCAAAATACTGTGCCAGTTCCTCGAAAAATCTAAATGGTGATAGGTAGTAATTCTTGATACAATACTCCAAGATATTTTTAAAATACTCTTCATTGTAAAATTTTTCCACTATCTCCTCTATTCCTTTTAGTTTTACGATTTCTCCATAGGAAATATAATTGTTCTCAAGTATTTCATAGGTAGCCCTGTCCAAGAACTTGTAACCATACTTATCCTTTAATATTCTCAACCCTGAACCTTTAAGTAATTTCAGGAATCCTATTTGGATTTTTTCAGGTCTTATGGAATATATATCATTAAAAGAAGTTTCAAAGGATGAGTAATCTTCATAGGGTAATCCTACTATTAAATCTAAATGTTGATGTATATTTGAATATGATTTAATTTTTTTGGATACCTTCTTCAACATCTGAAAATCTGTTGTTCTTCCTATTGCTTCTATTGTATTCATGTTTGTAGACTGTACTCCAATCTCAAACTGAAATAATCCTTCCTTAACATTTTCTAAAAATTCAAGTTGCTTATCATCTATTAAATGGGCTGTAACTTCAAAATGAAAATTTACATTCTTTGGATCTCTACTTATAATGTGCTTCATTATTTCCATGGAAAAATCCTTTTTTGCATTAAAAGTTCTATCAACAAATTTAATTTGGCTTACTCCCAAGCTTATAAGATAATCAATTTCTTCCTTAACCCTTTCTATTGGCAAAAACCTTAACCCTTTTATTGTTGAAGACAGACAGAATTCACAATTAAAAGGACAGCCTCTTGAGCTTTCATAGTAGATTATTTTGTTCTTAAAATCACCTTTATAATCATCCTCATATGGGAAAGGAATAATAGATAAATCTTCTATTAATTCTCTGTCCTTATTTTTATAAATCTTGTCATTACTTCTATAGACCAACCCATTTATGCTATCCAATGGTTGATTTATCAGCAATTCTCTAAAGGTCTGTTCGCCTTCACCATATATAATGTAATCTATATAAGGATGTTCCTCCATAATTTCAACTGGATCATAGGATACTTCTGGGCCTCCCAGTAATATCTTAGTCCCTGGAGATACAAGTTTTAGCCCTTGGCAAATTTGAAGGGTCTCTTCTATATTCCAAATGTATGTTGAAAATCCTACTAAATGTGGTTTATCCTTATATATTTCTGCCATTATATGATCAATATTCTGATTAATCGTAAACTCTTTTATGGATACCTTGCTTAAGTCTTTGACATAAGACCTTAGATATCTAATTGCTAGATTTGTGTGTATATATTTTGAATTAAGTGTTGTTAATAATACAGTCATATCTTTCTCCTCATTTCTTTATAACTATTATTTTACAGTATTGGTTAATATAATCCAATGGTTTTACTAATACTATTGAATCTTAATCTTAAAAGTTATAGAATATTAAATAGTAAAACAGAAAGGGGATCATAAATGAAACATTTTAATTTTGACACAATATCCATTCAAGAAATGTCAAAGGATGATATGCTACTAATTATCGAAGCCTTAGAATATACTGGTAAAGCTACAAAAATAGAAGATTTTCTCCAGCTTAGAGAGAATATTTTAGAAGAATTATCTTCACTTGCTGAGCTAACTCCAGAAAATTTCCTTGATTACTTAAAAGAAGAGACCTTATCTATATAGGTCTCTTCTACTTTTACATCTTATCCGGAGATTCAATACCCAACAATCCCAGTCCTATGCTTAAAACCATTTTAACTGAATAAACCAAAGCTAATCTAGAATTCTTAGTATTTAGATCTTCTACAATAATAGGTGTGCTATTGTAAAACTTATTAAAGGCTTTAGATAGCTCAACAATTTGTCTGGTTATAAAGTATGGTTCATTTTTATCCATACTATCAACAACTGTCTGTGGGAAATCATATATTAATCTTATGATATTTACCTCATCCTCACTTGTCAGTAGTGAATAATCTATATGATCATCGGCTGAATATCCACCCTTAACAAGTAGGGAATTTGCTCGAGCATGAGTATATTGTACATATGGTCCTGTTTCACCTTCAAAACTCAGAGTTCTATCCCAGTTAAATGTATAATCCTTTATTCTCTGATTAAATAACTCCTGGAATAGAATAGCTCCAATCCCAATTTGTTTTGCAACATTTTCCTTGTTTTCTAAACTTGGATTTCTTTCTTCAATAATTTTAAGTGTGTTCTCAATAGCAGTATTTAATACATCCTCTAAAAATACAACTCTTCCTTTTCTTGTAGATAAAGTCCCTTCTTCAAGGCTTACCATTCCAAATGGAATGTGTATACAATCTTTTGCCCATTCATGTCCCATTAATTCTACTATCTTAATCCATGCCTTAAAATGAAGATTTTGCTGAGATGCAACAACGTATAGATTCTTATAAAAGTCATAGTTCTTCTTTCTATAAATGGCAGCAGCTATATCCCTTGTAGTATATAGGGTTGAACCGTCTTTTTTCATAATGAGTGCTGGTGGCATGCCATAGGGTTCTAAATCCACAATCAAAGCCCCTTCGGATTCTACCACTATGCCCTTTTCTTTCATCTCTTCTAAAACCGCTGGCATTTTATCTGAATAGAAGCTTTCTCCTGCATATGAATCAAAACTTATATTTAACATCTCATATACTCTATTAAATTCTTTTAAACTTATATCCCTTATCCATTGCCATAATTCAATTGCTTCTTGATTCTTATCCTCCAGCTCCTTAAACCAATATCTAGCCTCATCCTTTAATGACGGATCATCCTCTGCTTCTGAGTTAAATCTAACATATAGGGCTAGAAGCTCCTTGATTGGGTTTGCTTCTATAACTTCTCTATTTCCCCATTTTTTATAAGCAGAAATAAGCATTCCAAATTGTGTTCCATAATCCCCTAAGTGATTGATAGTTACTACATCAAAACCCAAATATTTATAAATCTTGGAGAGTGAATTCCCTATTACTGTAGTACGAATGTGGCCAATGTGGAATGGTTTAGCAATATTAGGAGAAGAAAACTCCACAATTACTTTCTTGCCATTTCCCATTGAACTTGATCCATATCTGTTTTTTTCTTCCAACACTTTAGATATTACTGATTTTGCAAGTATTTCTCTATTAATAAAGAAATTTACATATGGTCCAACTTGTTCTATTTTTTGAAAATATTCATTATTCTCCAGCTGCTCTGCCAGTTCAGCGGCAATCATATTTGGTGCTTTTCTAAATGTCTTAGCCAATCTAAAAGTAGCAAAGGCAAAATCTCCCATATCATAAGATGGTGGTACTTCAATTAATTCTAGGATTTCTTCTTTGCTAAGATCACTGACTTTACTAGATATTAATTTAACTGCTTCATCTTTAAAATTTATCATAACATTCCTCCCAAAAAAATAAACTCCCATCTCAACTAAGAGACGAGAGTATTTCCCGTGTTACCACTCTAATTGGCATATGCCCACTCGAAATCTTAACGCGATTAACGTACAATGTAACCTCAAAGGCTCTTTTCAGAGAAAGTATTATAACCGGCTTACACCATCCCCGGCTCGCTATTATAAACTTAAACCTACTATTCCTCATCTTTGGCTTATTATAGACTAATATAAACTATTTTTATCTATATTTCAAGTATTATTTAATCTCAACAACTGTTACTCCATCTCCACCTTCTCCATATTTTCCAGTTCTAAATGCTTTTACGTGTCGATGGGTTTTAAGATAGCTTTTGATTCCTTCTCTTAGTGCTCCAGTTCCCTTCCCATGAATAATATATACTTCTTTAAGACCTGATATATATGCATCATCAAGGTACTTATCCACTTCAAGGATTCCTTCTTCAATATTGTTACCCCTTAAATCTAATTCTTGCTTAACAACTTTACTTTTATTTGATTTAACCTTACTAGTGGACCTTATTTGCTTACTTGTATAATCATCATCTGTTCTTCTAAGATTAACAATATTCACTGTTACCTTCATGATTCCAACTTGAACTTCTACATTTCCTTTATCATCTGGATTTGAAAGAGCTGTACCCATTTGATTTAATGATAGGACTTCAACGTTCTCTCCCATTTTCAAATCTTTTGGTGGTTTTGTTGATTTCTTCTCTAGTATACCTTTGCTCAGTTCAGAGTCCTTCTTTTGTAGTTCAGTTCTAACTAAATCTTGGGCTTCTTGTAGTCTTCTGCTACTTTCTTTATCAATGATTCTTGATACATCTCTTAATTCACTAGCAACCAGATCCGCATTTTCCTTTGCTTCCCTTAAAATACTCCTTGCCTCTTCTCTGGCTTTATCTAGAATCTTTTCTTTCATACTTTCAGCTTTTTGTTTTTCATTTTCTAATTCAATTTTTAATTTATTTATAGTCCTTTTAGTTCTTTCAGCTTCCTCTTTATTTTCTTCAGCTTGTTTCCTATCTCTCTCCATGGCTTGAAGAACATCTTCAAATTGAATGTTTTCTCTAGATACCAAACCTCTGGCTTGATCAATAATGAAATCTTGAAGTCCCAATCTTTTAGAGATTTCAAAAGCATTGCTCTTTCCTGGTACTCCGATCAGTAATTTATATGTAGGACTTAATGTCTCCACATTGAATTCAACTGAAGCATTTCTAATTCCTTCAGTTGTAAGGGCATATAACTTAAGTTGACTATAGTGAGTAGTTGCCAGTGTCCTTATATCTCTCTTCTTTAAAAATTCAAGAATACTCATGGCTAATGCAGCACCTTCCACTGGATCAGTACCCGCTCCTAACTCATCAAATAAAACTAGGCTGTCTTCATCCATGTTTTCAATAATCTGGACAATATTAGTCATATGAGATGAGAATGTTGACAAACTTTGTTCAATACTTTGTTCGTCACCAATATCTGCAAAAACTTGAGTAAATATTCCTAATTGAGAGCTGGAATCAGCAGGTATGTGTAATCCAGATTGACCCATAAGAGTAAACAATCCCACAGTTTTAAGAGTAACTGTTTTCCCTCCTGTATTTGGACCAGTTATAACAAGTGTGGTAAAATCATCTCCTAAGTATATATCTATAGGAACTACATTTTTTCCTAATAAGGGGTGTCTGGCTCTCTTGATATTTATATATTTCCCTTTATTAAATAAGGGCTTAGTAGCTTTTTGATCAAGCGCTAACTTACCTTTAGCAAAAGCAAAATCCAACCTAGCTAATAGTAATTCGTTTCCTCTTATTCCTTCTCCATCTTGGGCTACCATTAATGAAAGTTCTGTTAAAATTCTCTCTATCTCTTCTCGTTCCTTAATTTCTAACTCTCTAAGCTCATTATTCAATTCAACCACTGCCATTGGCTCTATAAAAGCTGTAGCTCCACTGGAAGAAACATCATGTACCAAGCCTGGGACATTAGATCTATTTTCCTGCTTAACAGGTACTACATATCTTCCCTCCCTCATTGTAACAATGCTATCTTGTAAATACTTTTTATAGTTTGGAGAATTTATCAAACTACTTAGCTTATCCTTTATACTGTCATTTTTACTTCTAATCTGTCTTCTAATACTTCTTAGAGTTGAACTAGCATTATCAGAAATTTCATTTTCACTAATTATCGCATTAGATATTGAGTCCTCGACATCTTTATAAGCTCTTAGGTTTTCTATTAAGTCTCCAATGATAGGATATATAGAATCTTTATCCTCCTTGTTTTCTTTAAGGTAGTTCTTAAGTGCCCTTGATACCCTTAGAGATTCACCGATTCTTAATAGGGCTCCTGGAGATAGTACCCCTCCTAGTTCTGCTCTTTTAACATCAGCAGAGATTTTATTAATTCCATAAAGAGGTGGATTCCCTCTTTTAATCATTAAATTGATAGTCTCCTCAGTTTCATTTTGAGCATAAGTTATCTCATCTATACTTACAGATGGCATTAAGTTTTCTATCATACCCCTTCCCAAGGATGACTCAGCTTTTTCAGATAGCATGTCGACTATTTTATTGTATTCTAATACTCTCAAACTCTTTTGGTTCAAAATATCACCTCTTAAAGGACTCCTCTATAGTAATGTCCATTAGTTACTTCTTGATTTTCTTTATAAGAATCAATAAAGGCATTTAAAGATTCTTTAGTTGTTTTTTTATATATTGCATCGTAATAGTATCTTTGAATTTCTCTAATATCTTCTTCAACTGTAAAGTCTAACCTTAGCATACTTAATCCAGACTTGGTAATATCATGAATTTTGTCTAGTACAAAAATTGGTACTGAGTTATATATTGTACTATAGCCATCGTATCTCTCCATCAAAAATGCTTTTCCCATCCTGTCTTTTAACTTATATCCATGGGCAAACTTACAAGTACTACATTGAGAATCGTCTTTACAACCCTTAAAGGTAGCCATTGGACAGTTTTTCATAATCATGGAAGGCAAGTATCCATAAACTATGCCCTCTGCTGATGTATTAATGCTATTTGCTATTGTTTTTATCTGTTTTAAATTTAGTTCTGAAGATAAGGTTATACTTTCTGTTCCAACATCTATAAGGTAGTCAGCAGTTGAAGAATTGAAAGTATTGAGTCCAATATCAGTATGGATTTTCAGTCTAAAATTATCCTTTGCAAATTGTAAAGTGCCTATATTAGATACACTGATACCATCTAGTAAGCTTTCTACTGGTTTTACTATTTCTAACATTTTAACTAAATCATAACTGTAAAGAATTTTATCAGTCCAGTAGTATACTTCTATGCCATGTTTCTTAAGAAGAGTTATATTGCTAGATAAATTCTCACTAAAGGCTAGATAAACTCTATGGGCTCTAGTTAAATCTATCTGATCGAATTGATTCTGGTTACTAACTCTTAATGACAGTTTTAATCCATTTGGCTTTATTGCTTGTTTTTTAAGCAAAGAATTTTTTTCTACCTCATAAT
Organism: uncultured Tissierellaceae bacterium; assembly: GCA_964575895.1. Classification (GTDB taxonomy): domain Bacteria; phylum Bacillota; class Clostridia; order Tissierellales; family Tissierellaceae; genus Gudongella. The sequence continues at coordinate 10,364 of CAZNTE010000018.1, forward strand.
TTTCTAGATCTATCTTATCTCTTCTATACTTTGATAATATTACTTCTTCTAATTTGCCTGCAGCATCTCTTCTCAATTCGTTTAACTTACTCACTGGAATGAATGCCCCTTCTTCAAAATCCAAATCTAGAGAATCTAAAGAAAATACAGTATTGCCAAACTTTGATAATTGCTCTATTACCTTTTCCCTACTTACAGGGGCTTTATTAGCCATTTGAACCACTTGATCTCCCACTGACTCAACCCTAAAATCATTCATTTGGGCAATAATAGTTGGCAATTCACCTATCTTTATTTTTACATCTAAATAGATAGAGTATTTTTTATCTACATTTTCATAAGTAGCTTTTGCCTTTTCTAACAAGCTGGAACTTAGTGTTCTTCTAACTTCACTTCCTATCATTCCTTCAGGGGCAAATTGTAGAATAACCTTTTCTCCGATTTTATAATCCTTGTCTAATTTAAAACCTGTGGTTTTCTTATTTGGATCTATCCATTCAAGCCCATCTCCTGAGTAAAGATTACTGTAAATTTCAATCCTTGTTTCGTTCCTATTTGAGCTAATTACCTTTCCTATAACAATACCTCTATTATCAGGTCTATCTGTGGAAAGAAAATCTCGTCCAAAATCGCCTAAGCCCATACCTTTGGTGAACTCTCTATTGAAAATTTGTTTTACATCGTTTTTTTCTTCTTGAGTGACAAATTCACTACCTAAATCAAGTGCTTTTCTATAAGTCTTGACTACTGTTGCCACATATTCAGGTCTTTTCATCCTGCCCTCAATCTTTAATGATACTATACCTGCATTAATTATATCTTTAATATGTTCAATGGTATTTAAATCCTTTGTACTTAAATAATAACCTGAATCCCAGTTGCTCAATTCATGGTTTTTATCATCTAACACAGTATACTCCATCCTGCAAGGTTGTGCACATGTACCCCTATTCCCGCTTCTACCTCCAATTAAACTACTCATCAAGCATTGTCCTGAGTATGAGATACACAAAGCCCCATGAATAAATCCTTCCAAATCAACATTTGAATTCTCTTTAATATACTTGATCTCATCAATTGGGGTCTCTCTAGCAAGAACTACTTTACTAAAACCTAATTCTTCAAGATGTTTTACACCCTCCAGATTGTTTACTGTCATCTGAGTACTAGCATGAAGAGGCATTTTTGGTATTAGTCTTTTTACCAACATTGCAAATCCTAAATCTTGTACTATTATTGCGTCTACACCTATTTGATAGAGAAATTTTACATAATCTAAAGCATCTTCAATCTCAGACTCATCAAGTAAGATATTAACTGTTACATAAACTCTCACATCTCTCAAATGAGCATAAGAAACAGCCTCCATTAACTCTTCATCGCTGAAATTAGAGGCATAATGTCTTGCATTAAAAAGTTTTCCCCCTAAATATACTGCATTTGCACCATTAAGAACAGCTGCTTTTAATGACTCCAAGCTACCTACCGGTGCTAGTATTTCCAAATTCTTATTCAAATATTCTCCTCCTAAAATTACTTTCCTTCTATTAAATTTAAAGTTTGAGTAAGTTGCTTTTTAAGTTCAACAATTTCTAACTGAGAATTGAAATGCTTATCCTTTAGCTCTTTGTTAATCTCTTCTAGTCTATGTATCTTGTGTTTAGTATCTTCAAGCTCTTCCTTTACACTATTCATATCTCTAAACAATTCTTCTTTTGACATCTTAGTTTTTATTACTTCATCTTTTTGCTCGAGATTGTTCTTTTCTAGTTCCTTAACTCGATTATTAGCGTCTTGCACTTCCTTTTTAAGGTCTTCAAACCTTTCTAGTGGTTCCTTGGACTTTTTCTCTAAATCCTTATGCTTTTCTTGAAGTTTATGTAATTCATCTGCAATATTAAATGCTGCTAATGTTGCAGCCATAGTAGGGCTTAATCTCTCGTTCTTATTGGCAAATTTCTTGATATTTAAGTCAACAAACTGAGCCAATTCCCTAACGTATCTTTCATCATCTGCTCCTACTACTGTAAAGTTACGACCATCAATTAATACATTAGTTTTCTTCATACCTGTCATAACTATCCTCCTTTACCCTCACAGAATGCTTAAAAAGAGGTAGATTTCTCTACCTCTTATTAACTTCTTAGCTTTGCCTCGTATTGGCTTTCCATCTCTTTAATTATAGCACTTTGTATGTTATTTACAACATCGTCAGTTAATGTTCCTTCGAATGACCTGTAAATAATTGAAAAGGCAACACTCTTCTTATTCTCCTCCACCTGATTCCCTCTATAAATATCAAATAGTACTATTTTTTCAACTAAATCATTACCCTTATCTTTAATAATCCTTTCCAACTCTCCAACCATTACATCCTCATTAACTACAACTGCAATATCTCTTGTAATAGCTGGGTATTTTGGAAGTGGTTTGTATTTAATTTCTGTATTTGTAAGTCCTACAATACTATCGAAATCAATATCAGCTAAATAGACCCTGTTTTTAATATTGTAGTTTTCACATACATCAGGATGTACTTCACCAAATAAACCAAGTCTCTTTCCATCAACTTTAATTACAGCTGTCCTGCCAGGGTGATATGAAGGATTATTTCCTTCTCTAAAGTACTCCACATTATTAATTCCTAGTCTTTGTAATACAAGTTCCAGTGATTCCTTCATGAAATAAAAATCCTTATCTCCATAAAACCCTATTGATAGTACCTGTTTTTCAGTTGGTAGTTCTATAACTGGTAATGATTTTGGCATAAAAGTATATCCTATTTCATAAGCTAGTACATCTTCAACACCTTTTTTCTCATTTCTACTTAATAGTTCCAACATGTTACTCATCAATGTAGTTCTCATTGTTGAGTAATCTTCCCCCAATGGATTTAATAGCTTTATATATTTCCTTTCTACTGCATCCTCTGGAAGGTTTAACTTATCGTATGCCCTAGGACTAATAAATGAATAAGTCATTACTTCGTTATAACCTAAGCCTTGAAGTATGTTCTTAACCTTTATTTCAACCTGTTTATTATAAGGTCTTTCTCCACGGGTTAAACCTCCAACCAATGGTTGACTCTTTATGTTGTGGAATCCATATAATCTTCCAACCTCTTCTATTAAATCAGCTTCTACATCAACATCCCCTCTAAAAGTAGGGACTTTCGTAATAATTAGACCCTTCTCAAGTCTTGCATTAAAACCTAAGTTATCAAGGTATTGTATCATCTCATCAACTGAAATTTTAACTCCTAGTAATTTCTCACTTCTCTCTGGTCTTAATTTAATAATTTTATCTTCCAAGTTAGTTTGATTTACGTCAATAATACCTCTTACAACTGTTCCTGCACCTATTTCTTCAATTAACTGGCATACTCTTTCTACAGCAGTACTACAAAGATTTGGATCTATTCCTTTCTCAAATCTAGTACTTGCTTCTGTTCTTAGCGCAAACTTCTTAGATGTCATTCTCACATGCCTACTACTAAAATTTGCCCCCTCCAGTAAAACGGTTTTTGTTGAAGGAGTTATTTCACTATCAAGTCCTCCCATAATACCAGCAATACCAATTGGCATCTTATCGTCAGCTATAATTATATCATCTGAATTAAGATTTCTCACAACTCCATCAAGTGTTGTAAGTTTCTCATCATCAAGTGCTTGTCTGACAATTATCTTCTTACCATTTAATTTTTCTAAATCGAAAGCATGAAGAGGTTCTCCAAATTCCATCATTACAAAGTTTGTTACATCAACCACGTTATTTATAGGCCTTACACCAGCATTCATCAATGATGTCTGTAGCCATAATGGAGAAGGTTGAATTTTAACATCCTTAATCACTCTTGAGTAATACCTATAACAATTAGGTGTATGAACTTCTATCCCCTTAGAGTAATCATAAATGTCATCAACCTGGTTTGCGATTTTAATTTCTGGATGTTTTAATTTCTTATTAAAGGTTGCTGCAGTTTCTCTAGCCATTCCAAAAATACTCAAGCAATCTGGTCGATTTGGGGTTATTTCAAACTCTATAACATCCTCATCCAAGTCAAGAAACTTAACAGCATCTTCACCTAAAGGATATTCTTTGTCAAATACAAATATTCCATCTCTTACTTCTTTTGGAACTACATTATCCTCATAACCTAGTTCCTTAAGTGAACATAACATCCCTTGGGAATCTACACCCCTAAAGTTAGTCTCCCCTATTTCTAGTCCAATGGGTAACTTTGCTCCAATTAATGCAACTGGTATATAGTCACCCTCCTTAAGGTTAGTTGCTCCAGTGACTATTGTAAGTATTTCCCTTCCAATATTTACCTTGCACACTAGTAATTTATCAGCGTCTGGATGTTTACTTAATTGATCAATTCTACCAACTACAATATTTTCTATTCCCTTGTCTAATCTATTAATTGATTCCACGTGAGAACCAGAATAAGTTAATCCATCTGCCAACACTTTTGATGTTACATCAATATCTACATATCTACTTAACCATTTTACAGGTAATAACATTATTCCACTCCTCCCTAAAATTGATCTAAAAATCTATTGTCATTTTCAAATAACAATCTAATATCATTAATTCCATACTTAACCATAGTTATTCTGTCAATTCCCATACCAAATGCAAATCCAGTGTATTTTTCTGAATCTATTCCGCAATTTTCAAGTACTTTAGGATGAACCATTCCACATCCTAATAACTCCATACTCCAACCTGTGAAGTTACATACAGAGCAACCTTCCCCTCTACACTTTATGCAAGTTACATCCACTTCAGCACTTGGCTCAGTGAAGGGAAAATGATGTGGCCTATATCTAGTTTTCATATCATCTCCAAATAGCTCTTTAATAAAAATATCCAGTGTATGGATTAGATTTGCCATGGAAATATTTTCGTCTACTACTAATCCTTCTAATTGATGGAACATTGGTGAATGAGTATCATCAACATCATCAAATCTAAAAGTTCTTCCTGCTGATACAATTCTTAAGGGTGCACCCATCTCCTTCATGGCTCTTATTTGAACTGGTGAAGTATGAGTTCTTAATAAAAGTTCATCATTTATATAGAAAGTATCAGATAGATCCCTTGAAGGATGATTGTCAGGTGAATTCAGTGCGTCAAAGTTATTCTCCACAGTTTCAACTTCCGGACCTGTTACTACGCTGAAACCCATTGAAATAAATAGATCTTCCAATTCCTCTGCAGTGGCTAGTAGTGGGTGTTTATGACCTCTCTTCAAGTTCTCGGTTTTAACTGTTATATCTATGGTCTCTTTAGCTAATTTAGCTTCTTTAGCCTTATTACTTAATACTTCCTTAACCTCTTGAATCTTATTCTCAATATCAGCCCTTACATCATTGGCCATTTGACCTACTATTGGTCTCATCTCAGCTGAAAGTTTTCCCATATCCCTAAGTATAGAGGTTATTTCACCTTTTTTCCCGAGAAATTTAACCCTTAAATCTTCCAAATCGGATAAATTTACTATATTCTGGATTTCTCCCAATGCTTTTTCTCTTAAAATTTCCAATCTTTCCTTCATATGTGAACTCCTTTCTAAAGTGAATAATTCATGTAATTATTACTAAATTATAGCACTCGACATTTGAAAACTCAAGGTTTTTAACCCTTATCTCCTAGAAGCAGTATACATGATAATAGATGCTGCAACTCCAGCATTTAATGATTCTGCCTTTCCCTTCATCGGTATGGTAATTTTTATATCACTATTAATTTCTAGTTCACTACTTACACCATTTCCTTCATTTCCAATCACAATTATGTCTTTGGGTGAAAATATAACCTTATCTATTTCAACTGCATTATTAATAGCAGTTGAAATTAATCTATAGCCTTCATTTTTCTTATCAATTAATCCCTTTCGACTCATGAATAATATTTTAGTTCTAAAAATTGATCCCATAGATGCCCTTACTACTTTCGGGCTGTATGGGTCTACACTTTCCTCACCAATAATAATACCAGAAATATTAAAAGCATCACTACTTCTAATAATTGTACCTAGATTGCCAGGATCTTGTAAGCCATCTAAGTATAAATATAACCCAACATCTAAATCACTCGTATCGGGTTTAATATTTATAGTAGCTAGTATCCCATCTGGATTCTCCAAGGTTGAAATTTGGGAGAATAATCTATCAGGAACTTTTATTACATTTCTATGTCTTAATAAATGTTTTTCTACAAAATCACAATTATCTTCAAAGAAGGTCTCACTTATTATAATGCTGTTCATGTCAGCATGATTTTCAATTCCCTCTATTATCATTTTTATTCCTTCAATTATGAATAGCCTATGAATCCATCTCTCTTTTTTTCTAGATAATCCCTTAATTGTTTTTATTATTTGATTACTAGGGCTTGTGATTTCTTGCATTAAAAATCACCAGCTTTAGATTCAAGTCTTGCTATATCTTCGGTGCTACCTAAAACAACTAGAACATCTCCTATTTTGATTTCATCCTTCGGATCAGGTGAGACTATTATGCTATCATATCTCTTTATGGCCATAACATTTATTCCAAACTTGTTTCTAAGTTTAAGATCTCTCAATGTTTTATTATACCAAGTAGGTATGGCAGTAATCTCTAAAATACTATAATCTGGAGATAGTTCTATATAATCGATGATGCTTTGTGATGCAAGATTGTGTGCAACTCTAACCCCCATATCTCTTTCAGGAAATATTACTTTATCAGCACCTATCTTTTTAAGTACCTTCCCGTGAAGTTCTGATTGTGCTTTGGCTACAACCTTCTTAACCCCAAGCTCCTTAACTATCAAAGTAGCCATTATTGATGCTTTTATATCAGAACCAATGCTGACAATAGCCACGTCAACATTTTTAAGCCCCAATTCATGTAATACTCCTTCATCCATAACATCAGCCTGCACAGCATGTGTAACATCTTGAGATATTGCATCTACAACTTCCTCATCTCCATCTATGGCAAGCACTTCATTTCCCAATTCAAATAAAGTTCTAGCAACAGCTGATCCAAATCTACCACAACCTATTACAGCAAATGATTTCATTTGTTTTCCTCCTAACCCACCGATATATGTCCTTCTGAGTATCTGTATTGTCTTCTTTTCTTTCTATGGCCGAAAGCAAAGGCCATTGTCAATGGACCAACTCTTCCAGCATACATAGTCATAACTATTATTATTTTACCTATCCAAGTTAAATCAGAAGTTATGCCCCTTGTTAATCCAACAGTTGCAAATGCTGATGTAGCTTCAAATAATGTATCCAAAAACAGTTTGTTTTCAGTTATGGTTAGAATGAATGAAACAAATATTATCATAACCATACCAACAGTTACTATAGCCAAGGATTTTATTATAACCTCTGTTGAAATTCTTCTTTTAAACACTTCTACTTCTTTTTCACCTTTAACAAAATTTATAGTAGCCAATGCAATGACCCCAAAAGTAGCAGTCTTAATTCCACCTGCTGTGGATCCTGGAGAACCTCCAATAAACATTAATATAATTGTTAAAAAAGCACTACTTTGTTCCATAGCAGCAACGTCTATTGAATTAAATCCAGCAGTTCTAGGCACAACTGAAGCAAAAATCGAAGACAGTATCTTCTCACCTAAAGGTAAGCTTCCTATTGTGGATGGATTGTTATATTCTAGAACAAGAAATATAATTGCTCCCATAACTGTTAAAGCAATACTTAAAACAAGTACTAATTTAGTATGTAAGGAAAACTTCTTCCAATTTCTGTTTTTACCTGTATCTATAATAACTGAAAATCCTAAACCACCCAAAACTATTAAGAGACTTAAGGTTGAAATTGTAGGCAAAGAACTGGAATAAGATATGAAACTATCCCCAATTAAATCAAATCCTGCGTTACAAAAAGCCGATATTGAATGAAAAACAGAATACCATATGCCTTTTGTAATTCCATACTCGGGAATAAATTGACCAGACAGTAGGATAGCTCCCATTATCTCAATACCAAATGTCATCATAATTATATATTTCATGAGTTTTACAAGACCTGTTAGGGTCTCTTGATTAAGTTGTTCCTTAATAATCAGTCTTTCTTTTATTCTAATTCTCTTGCCAGATATTAGTGCAAATATAGTTGCCATGGTCATAATGCCCAATCCACCGATTTGTATAAGCAATAATATTACTACTTGACCAAATAAACTCCAGTATTCAGAAGTATTTACAACTACAAGCCCTGTTACACAAACTGCTGATGCAGCTGTAAATAGGGAATCTATTAGTCTAGTACTAACTCCACTTTTAGTTGCTATTGGTAGAGAAAGAAGTAGAGTTCCCATAATAATCAACCCTAAAAATCCTAAAGCCAAAACTCTTGGAGGATTTAAATCGAATTTCATTATTCTTCTCTTTAATTTAGACATAAATTACCTCCAAATTATGGTTAAATGCAAAAAAAGTTCCAATCTGGAACTTTTGCATTTACATACCTTTTGCTATTTCAACTAATTTTGCGAAACCTTCAGCATCGTGAATTGCCATTTCAGATAGCATTTTTCTGTTTACTTCGATATTTGCTTTTTTAAGACCATTGATAAATTTGCTATAACTCATACCATTTTGTCTAGTAGCAGCATTTATACGAGCAATCCATAACTTTCTGAATTCTCTTTTTCTTTGCTTACGTCCAATATATGAATAATTAAGTGATTTCATAACAGCTTGATTAGCTGGTCTGAATAACTTACTTTTCGCACCATAGTATCCTTTTGCTGCCTTTAATACTTTTTTATGTCTCTTTTTAGCGTTCACGCCTCTTTTAACTCTTGCCATTGTTAAGCCCTCCTATATCAATTTCTATACACTATGGTAGCATTGAATCAATTCTTCTTTGATCGCCTCTGCTTACTAATGTGCCTTTTCTTAAATTTCTAACTCTTTTTGCTGATTTCTTGCCAGTTTTATGGCTCTTGAAAGCCTTAAATCTCTTTAATAGACCTGTTCCAGTTCTCTTAAATCTCTTAGCTGAGGCTCTATGTGTTTTCATTTTTCCCATTGTCTCTTCCTCCTAAATTAGTCTGATTTGGGCATAAGAAACATAGTCATGTTTCTGCCTTCCAATTTCGGTTCTTTTTCAATTTTACCGACTTCACTAGTGAGTTTTGCAAACTCGTCTAAAACTTCTTTGCCCATCTCTGTATGACCCATCTCTCTACCTCTAAATCTTACGGATACTTTTACTTTATCTCCATCCTGTAAAAATTCAATAGCTCTATTGGCCTTAACATTCAAGTCATGGGTTTCGATATTGGGTGTTAATCTTATTTCTTTGATGTTTATAATTTTTTGGTTCTTTTTAGCTTCTTTTTCCTTCTTAGCCATTTCATATTTGTATTTTCCATAATCCATGATCCTACAAACAGCTGGCTTTGCTGTTGGAGCTACATTAACCAAATCTAGTCTTCTCTCGTTAGCAACTTCCATAGCTCTCTTTATCGAAACTACTCCTAGTTGACTCCCATCCACATCAATAAGTCTAACTTCTTTCTCCCGTATCTCTTCATTAATTTGAAGTTCTTTAATAATCCTACACCTCCATGTAAACGTAACTTTTCCTCGAACGCATTCCGCATTTTTAACAAAATAAAAAGCGGACATAGAATGTCCGCTAAAATACCATAACAAAAATGGCTTCACAAAAGTGAAATGTTGTAACCTTATGAGCTTTAGCAATAAGGTGAGAAGCGGAACTTCTACTTAGTTCATTATTCAATTCCTTAATCATTATACGTTACTTACTAGTATTTGTCAAATAATTATTTTGCTAACTCATATAAGGCTTTTGTATATATTTGAGTTAACTTTACCAAATTTTCAATTGTGATGTATTCATCCTTTTGATGGGCTACTTCTACCTGCCCAGGGAAAACTGGTCCAAATGCCACTGCATTATCCATGGCTCTTGCATATGTTCCTCCACCAATGGTAATAGGTTGAGATTCATAGTCACCTGTTTCTTCCTGATAAACCTTCATTAAAGTATTAACTAGAACATTGTCCTTTGGAACATATAGAGGCTTAGAATCAGAATCTCCCTCAATTAGTTCAATAGGTGTATTCTTAAGATTATCTCTTATACCATCATACACTAACTTAGAACTACTTGTAATAGGATATCTTACATTTATTTTAAGAATTATTTTCCCATCTTTAAATTCAATTAATCCTGGATTGAAGTTCAACTTCCCTGAAATTTCATCTTCCAATCCGCATCCAATGCCTTCTCCATTATGTTTAAATCCAATTCGTTCATTGTACAAATTGATGAATCTACATATTGAACATTCTCCTGAATATACAACCCCAAGAAACTTCATTAAATAGGAAATGGCATTTTCTCCTTTTTCCGGAGTACTTCCATGGGCAGATTGGCCCTTTGATTCAACTAAAATATTCCCTTCTTCTTCTCTTATACTTATGTTCTCTTTTGTCTTTTCAACATATTGTTTATGTTGTTCAAAGAACATTTCTTTATCCTTTACTTTAAGAAGAGCCTTTGCATAATCAGGAACCATATTTATTGCTGTCCCACCCTTAATATCAACTAGGGATACATCGCAACCAATGGATTTGTTTGTTTTAAATACCAAATCAAATCCAATTATTCCCTTTTCTCCATAAATCACAGGAAAATCAGCATCTGGTGTAAAGGCCATATCTGGAGCTTTCTCAAGTGAAAAATAATGCTTCATGCAATCCCATCTGCTCTCTTCATTGGTCCCAAGAATTAGTCTGATTTTTTTATTTAGTTTCACGCCACTATCCTTAATAGCCTTCATGGAGTATAAAGCTGCAACTGCAGGTCCCTTGTTGTCAATTGTACCTCTTCCATATATTTTGTCATCGTGTATCTCCCCTGAGTATGGGGGATATGTCCAACCATCACCTTCTGGTACAACATCTAAGTGTGCTAATACACCTACTGTTTCTTCCCCTTGACCAAAATCTACATGGCCAGCGTATCCATCAAAATTTTTTACTTCAAAACCTAATTTTTCTCCAAGTTTTATCATATACTCAAGAGCATCATAAGGACCCTTTCCAAATGGCATACCTTCTAAAGGTAATTCTTCTACTGACTTTATTTGTATTACTTCTTGTGTAGATTTAATAATTTCTGGTTTTAATTCATCGATAATTTTTTTAAATTCCAAATCGACTCCTCCTTAATCATTATAAGGTTCCAAGGGTAAAACCCTTAGAACCTATAATATCTATTTAGCTTTTGTTCCTATTTCTTCAAGAATATTCTCAACAAATGCTTCAATTCCCATCTGTCCTTGATCTCCTAGATCTCTCTTTCTTACTGATACTAATCTTTCCTCAACTTCTTTTTCTCCAACTACTAGCATATATGGTACTTTTTGAAGTTGTGCTTCCCTAATTTTGAATCCAACCTTCTCTGCTCTTGCATCAACTTCGACCCTAATACCTTTTTCTTCTAAAGTTTTACTAACTTCATAAGCATAGTCATTGAATTTATCTGATATTGGTAATATAGTTGCCTGTACTGGAGCAATCCATACTGGGAATTTTCCAGCAAAATGCTCTATTAGAATTCCCATGAATCTCTCCATACTTCCAAGGATAGTTCTGTGAATCATTACCGGTCTCTTCTTCTCGTTATCTTTATCAACATATGTTAAGTCAAATCTTTCAGGCATTTGGAAATCAAGTTGTATTGTACCACACTGCCATGTTCTACCTATGGCATCTTCTAAGTGGAAGTCGATCTTTGGACCATAGAATGCTCCATCCCCTTCATTAACCTTGAATTTAATACCTTTTTCCTCCAAAGCTTCCCTTAAACTGTCTGTAGCTAAGTTCCATTGTTCTTCAGTACCCATTGAATTTTCAGGTCTTGTAGATAACTCTATCCTATACTTAAATCCAAAAATATTATATATATAATCTGCTAAATCTATTGTATTCTTTAATTCATCTTTAATTTGTGCAGGTACCATATAAAGATGGGCATCATCCTGAGTGAAGCTTCTTACTCTCATTAGACCATGAAGGGCTCCTGATAGCTCATGTCTGTGAACTAATCCTAATTCTCCTAGCCTTAGAGGGAAGTCTCTATAGCTGTACATCTTAGACTTATATACTAATATAGAGCCAGGACAATTCATTGGTTTTATTGCGTATGCCCCTTCATCAATAGTAGTGAAATACATGTTTTCTTTGTAATGATCCCAGTGACCTGATTGATGCCATAATTGTTCATTAAGAATTAGAGGTGTCTTTATCTCTCCGTAGCCTCTTTTTGTGTGCTCTTCTCTCCAGAAGTTTTCCAATATGTTTCTGATGATCATTCCTTTTGGATGGAAGAATGGGAATCCAGGTCCTTCTTCTTGCATACTAAATAAATCCAGTTCTCTACCTAATTTTCTGTGATCTCTTTTTTTAGCTTCTTCTAATCTATTTAGGTATTCCTCTAAATCTTTTTTCTTCTCGTATGTGGTTCCATAAATCCTTTGTAGCATCTTATTTTTTTCATCTCCACGCCAATAAGCCCCAGCTATACTCATTAACTTAATAGCCTTAACCTTCTTAGTATCATAAAGGTGTGGTCCAGCACAAAGGTCCGTAAACTCTCCAAGTTTATAGAAGGATATTACTTCCTCTGGTGGAAGATTTTCTATTAAATCAACCTTGTAAATCTCTCCTTCCTTTTTGAAGAAATCCATGGCTTCATCTCTTGGCATCTCAAATCTTTCAAGTAGATGACCTTCTTTAACAATTTCTTGCATTTCTTTTTCGATCATTTCAAGATCTTCTGGTGTAAATCTATGTTCAGTATCAAAATCATAGTAGAATCCATTGTCTATTGCAGGACCTATGGCAAATTTTACCCCAGGGAATAACTTTTGAACAGCATAAGCCATAATATGGGCTGATGTGTGCCAGAAAATTTTCTTGCCTTCTTGATCTTCAAATTTAACCACTCTGAAACTCGAGTCCTCATTAATTGCTTCTTGCATTCCTCTAATCTTATCATTAACAACTGCACCCATGGCAACTCTAGCTAAACCTTCAGAAATATCCTTAGTGACATCATAAACCTTAACACCTTTTTCATACTCTCTTACTGAACCATCTGGCAAAGTAATCTTAATCATATTTATCCCTCCTTAAAAAAATAAGACTCTCCATCCCTACAAAATTTGTAGGGACGAAAAGCCGTGGTTCCACCCTAATTATACTCATTTTAAATAACGCTAAAAGCGGGTATCCTTAATCGGATCAGCTCAGGGGTGGTTTTCAATTATATCCACTAAAGAAAACTCTCAGCTAATGTTTTCTCTCTCTTTTAGTTTCAATCAATTTACTCTTCCCATCATCGCATTTAATATATTATTAGGTTGATTCTAACAATTTTGATTCTTAATGTCAAGATATTAATACCTAAATCCTATATAGTTAAAACATTTATTAACTCTTCTATGTTAAATTTATCCTGACTTCCTGTTTTCATATCTCTAAGAGAATATATTCCGCTTAACTTTTCTTCCTCACCTACTACTATTACATAAGGTATTTTTAGTTTATCACCGTAGTTAAACTTCTTGCCTAATTTTGTCTCTTCTAAATAAACTTGAGTATTAATACCTATGTCTCTTAATCTTGAGCCTATCTTTATCCCCTCATCTATATATCCTTCCATAGGTATAATTAAAACCTTTGTCAAAGATGCATCTTCAGGAGAAATAATTTCTGCCTCTCTTAATTGGTAAAATAACCTAGTTAATCCAATTGAAATGCCTACTCCTGGCAATTTTTGCTTTGTATAATATGATGCAAGGTCATCATATCGACCACCAGAGCAAACACTTCCAATTGAAGGATACTCATCTAAAAATGTTTCATAAACTGTTCCAGTATAGTAATCTAGTCCTCTTGCTATGGTAAGATCTAACTTGAAATTATCTTCAGGAACACCAAATAGCCTTAAGTACTTAACTACAGTTTCCAGTTCTTTAACCCCTTCATCAAACAACTCATTTTTGATTCCAAGTGTCTTCAGTTCGCTGATTATTTCATCATTGCTGCCATTTATAGTAATGAATTCTTGAATCTTATCCACTTGTACTTCTAGCAATCCATTATCCAATAACTCAATCCTCACTTTATCTATTCCTATCTTCTCAAGTTTATCAACACTTCTAAGTATCAAATGTACATCTTGAATGCCAAGAGAATTAAAGAATCCAGACAATATTTTTCTATTATTCATCCTTATTGTAAACTGATTAAAGCCTAGATCCTTAAAGGTTGAATAAATTACGCTGGGTATTTCCGCATCATTTATTATATCTAAAGTTCCATTTCCAATTATATCAATATCAGCTTGATAGAACTCTCTAAATCTTCCCTTTTGATTCCTCTCTCCCCTATAAACCTTACCTATGTGGTACCTTCTATATGGGAAATTTAGTTGAGAGTAATACTGAGCCACATATCTAGCTAAAGGAACTGTTAGATCAAATCGCAAGGACATTTCTGCACTACCTTTAACAACTTGATATACTTGCTTTTCTGTCTCTCCTCCACCTTTTGCTAATAATACTTCTGATTTTTCAATTAGTGGTGTATCTATTGGCAAGAAACCAAATTTTTCATAATTTTTTCTGATTATATCCATCATTTGATTAAACAATATTTGATCAGATGGTGTCAGTTCCATAAATCCAGGTAGAATTGATGGTTTAACAATTGGTTTGCTCATAATTCCACTCCTTATCAATTAATAATCTTTATATTATCACTTTTTCATACTAATGTGAATAAAAAAAGGCTAAAATTGTTCCCACATCATATATTTTATCATATCCAAGATTCACCAAGTCTATATTTCTAGTTTCTAGAAATTCATATATCCTTGCAAAATCTGGATGAGATTTTAAAGACCCTGATATAATGATAGATTTGTTCCCTAGGTTTCCAGTTGCCCCTCCGATAAAGCCATACCTGTGTCCTGGTAGATTTACGAATCCGTTCTCAATTAATAATACTTCCTTACCTAGGTTACTCCATTTATCTGCAATTATCCTATCTGCAGTAATAATTGAATTTTCATCTACTATCATAACTGAACACTTTGTATAACCTTGTTTTACATCTATCCAATCTACTACTGAACCACTTGTCATTGATAATATGGTTTTATCAGTATATTTCAAATTATGAAACCCATAACCTCCATTTATAAGGGTATTAAATGCAATATCAAATGGATATTTATTTTTAATTAAGGTAGTCCCCCTAATTACTTCTATGTTGAAGTTTGCAAGCTCTTTCTTATAATAGTCATAGACTAATGGCTCAACAACTATTTTTTGAGCGTCAATTGGGCAAATTACCATATCTGGATGATAGGCAATACTTGTGTCTAGGTTAGGATGTGGAATTGTCTTAACAATAATGACCCCTTCCATCCTTAATCTTTCTAAATACCTGTCCTCAACTTCACCACTTATAATTATTAAGTTTGCTCTATTTCTTGGAATAAATGGACTATTCATTTCATCACCTAGATATAAAAAATCCTTCCATTATTGATGGAAGGTGTAAATTTATGGAGGCGCCACCCAGATTTGAACTGGGGGTGAAGGTGTTGCAGACCTCTGCCTTACCACTTGGCTATGGCGCCTTATATTTGGAGCGGAAGACGAGATTCGAACTCGCGACCCTCGCCTTGGCAAGGCGATGCTCTACCACTGAGCCACTTCCGCAGATAAACTATTGTGGTGCCCGGAGCCGGAATCGAACCAGCGACACGTGGATTTTCAGTCCACTGCTCTACCGACTGAGCTATCCGGGCAGGTGTTCTCACCCTCCCGGGCTGATGTCACAATAGCTAGTATACATTATTGCCCATTAATTGTCAATAATATTTTCTCCAGATTGTCCCTGTCAAATTTGTACTTTGTGTTGCAGAAATGACATACTACTTCACTTTCTCCATCTTCATGTATTATGTCTTCTATCTCTTTTCTTCCTAGACTAATTAGTACTTTCTCAATTTTCTCTTCACTACAATCACACTTGTAATTCAACTCAATCTTATCTGTTACCTCCATGTCAAATTCACCAAGTAACTCCTCCATGATCTCTTCTGGAGTTAATCCATTATTTATCATAGTGGATATTGGATCAGCTTTATGGATAGAATTTTCAATTAGAGTTATTTCCTCATCACTTATTTCAGGTAAAATTTGAATTATATAGCCACCTGCTGCTTTAGTTGTTATATCCTTATCTACCAATACACCTAGGGCTACTGCTGTTGGTACCTGTTCAGATACTAAATAGAAGTTAGCGATATCATCTCCTATTTCACCTGTTACAATTTCGGTCTGTCCTACATATGGCTCTTTAAGACCCAAATCCATAATTACAGTTATTGTACCCTCATTTCCTACTAAACTACCTACATCCAATTTCCCTTCCAGGGTACTAGGCACATCACTTTGAGGGTAATCAGCTAAACCCTTTACCTCTCCTTTATTATTTCCAACTATGGTTATTGTTCCAATTGTACCGTTTCCAGAAATCTTTAAAGTTAAAAGATCTTCTTCATTTTTCATTGTTGCACCCATTATGACTGCTGCTGTTAAACTTCTACCCAATGCAGCAGTTGCGGTTGGAGATGTTTCATGTATCTTTCTTGCTTCTTCTACCATATTAGTAGTTTTAGCCACAAAAATTCTTAGTCTCCCTTTTTTATCCATCCCTCTAATTAAATAGTCTTTCATATAATCACCCTTATACTATTTTTTTGCTACAAAGTTAATTCTTTCAGTATTTGCTTTTACTCCATCAAAAGAAAACCCTTGATATGCCTTAACATCACTAAAACCAGATGTATGTAATAACTCCATTATTCTTTCATATTTATAAGCTTTTTCTCTGTGATGTTCATCAAATCTATTATACAAGCTTTCATTTTTAACAAAAAATGTAAGATAGAAATCGACTATATTAGTATCAGTATCAAGATGATTATCCCAAGTATAAAAAATATCATCTCTATCCTCAATGAAAACATTATTGCCTAGCACTACTGTGAGTTTGTAAAAAGAGTTGATATCAAAAATAAACAATCCTTCTTCCCCTAAATGGTCGTAGGCATTCTTAAAAGCTTCTAGGATAAGCTCTTCTTGCAGTATATAGTTGATACTATCACAAGCACTTATAACCAGATCATACTTTTTATTAATTCTAAACTTTGTCATATCCAGGTTAAATAAATGACAATTTTTGTGAGACTTTAATTTATCCCAAGCGATTGCTAGCATATCCACAGAAAGGTCGAAAGCGTCAACATTATAGCCACTCTTTAAAAGTTCTTTGGTTAAGCTGCCTGTACCACAAGCCATTTCAAGTACATTCTTAACCACTCTGTTCTCCTTGGTAATAATTTCATTTATATACTTAGCCCAGTTCACGTAATCAAAATCATTCATAAGCTCATCATATATATATGCAAATCTCTCATAACTACTCATATTTTACTCCTTTTATAAAAACAAAAATTTGTAATTTGTATATATAAATACTGCAAGAATTACATAAACAGGTAGCCAAGTTATCCTCTTATCTTCTCCAGTATAGATTTCTTCACTTTCAACAATTTCTTCATCAACCAATTCTTCCTCTATAATACTCTCCTCTGTTTTTGGAAACTTTTTTATTAAGAGGAGTAACATAATGGAAGAGAAAACTGCAAATCCACCTAGGATAACAAGTGTTGCTATAAACTGTATTCCATCTGGTATTACAGGACCTTGATCTACTATTTGATCTAGATTATCAGTAACCTGAGTTAAATAATATCCAAGAGTTAAGGCAATAGCATTGTTAAAAACATGCCCCAGGATACTTGTAAAAATACTATTACTCTTAAGTAGTAAAATACCAAGTATTAAGCCTAAAAAAGCCGGTCCAACTAAATTAAATATATTAAAATGAAATATTCCAAATAAAATCGATGATATTATTAATCCTTTTTTTACCCCCAAACTAGTGTAAGCTCTTTGCAAGGTTCCCCTAAACATTACCTCTTCACAAATACCAGGTGTTATTGCTATTACAAAATACCCAATTAGTAACTCATTTAAGTTGCCAGGGATAGGTACTCCCGTAGGAATTGAAGTGCTTACAGTTCCCACCATAACCATTACTATATAATTTAAAAACACAGCAATGGGATATGCAAAAATTATTATAAAAAATGTAAATATAACCTGCTTTATACTTATTTTGTTCAGTCTTAGTACATTTTTAAGTGAGTAGCCTCTAAATTTCAAATATAATATATTAGGTATTAAAATCAGCACATATTCTGTTATTAGTAATCCTGAGTAAAGTTCTATACTCTGTGCTATTGAACCGATAAAAAATAGACCTAATCCCAGTACTAGATACAATACATTAGCTTCATTAACCGATGGTAAGGAATTTATTCTCATCACTATCAATCCTCTCAAGAAATATACCTACAGACATCTGTAGGTTTATTCAAAGGTAAATATATAAGGAATATTTCTAAAGTACTCTCCATAGTTTAAACCGTATCCTACAATGAAAACATCTGGAATTACATAACCAACATAATCTGGTTCTAGATCAACCTGCCTTCTACTTGGTTTATCTAGCATCACACAAACCTTTATAGAATCTGGTTTTTTACCCTCTAAGTGCTTGATAACTCTTGATATTGTATGTCCAGAATCAATTATGTCATCAACAATTAAAACTTCCTTACCTTCCAAACTACCTCTAATATCTTGAAGGATTTTAACATCTCCAGAAGAAACCTCTTCATTCCCATAACTTGCAGTTGTCATAAATTCTATTTCAACAGGAATATCAAGTTCTCTAACTAAATCTGCTGTAAAAATAAAACTTCCTCTTAATAAAGAAACTATCACTAATTCTTTATTTCTATAAATCTCACTGAGTTCCTTCCCCATTTCCTTTACTCTTGAATCTATATCTTCTCTGGAGTAAAGTACCTTCTCTTTCTTGTTCTCGATCAAAATAGCCTCTCCCTTCTATCTATATCTTTTCTTTAGTATTTCTTTTATTTCTTTAAGTTCTTTCAAAAGTAAGTTTAAAGTATACTGGAAGCTAACCAGAATTATTAGTATTATAACACTAATTATAATTTTTGTATCCATTAATTATCGCATCCTTACAATTTTTTCATAGATTATTAGTTTTATTAATACCCTATATACTCTCGCTTCAACATATAATTTCTAACAGTTACTATTCACTTATTATAATAGTGTGTTATAATTCAGTAATGATGGAAGGAGTGGTTTAATGTTTCAGAATCAAACTGAAGATGTAGCTCTCAATAAATTAATAATCCTATATACAATAAATGTTTCTCCTGACTTATTAACAAAAGAAAAATTAACTGAAGTAATCATGACCATAAGTGATACTAATTACTTTATAATACAACAGTACCTTTCTGAATTGATGGGATCTAAAATGTTGAACCTAATTAATCATGATGGAAATACTTGTTATCAATTAAACGACAACTCAAAACAAGCTTTGGAACATTTCACATCTAAGATTCCAAAGGATATAGTATTAAATGCTAATAAATACTTTAACATTAATGATATAGAAAATAAGAATACTAAAATAGATGGAACATATTACTTAAAGAATAATGGTGAATACAATGTAAATCTTAAAATTGTTGAGAATAGCGA
This sequence comes from uncultured Tissierellaceae bacterium, assembly GCA_964575895.1. Classification (GTDB taxonomy): domain Bacteria; phylum Bacillota; class Clostridia; order Tissierellales; family Tissierellaceae; genus Gudongella. The sequence goes on from CAZNTE010000018.1 coordinate 30,172, forward strand.
CACCATATTTAGTCTCTATATTAGTGTTCCAAATAAGTCTCAAGCAGATTCCTTGTGTCAACTTTGGGAGGAATCTCCTGATCACTATTACAAATCAATCTTAGACCTATTTATCAAAAGCTAATCTACTATGAAAATAGTAGATTAGCTTTTGTTCTTACTTCTCCTATTAGATATAAGGATCCTCCAAACAGGATCATATCTCCTTTTTCTGCCATTATAATAGCCTTCTTAACAGCTTCTCCTACATTAGGTTCCACTATGACATTTTCGCAAAATTTTAAGACCTCTTCCCCCAGTATTTCTGCCTTGAGTTTTCTGGGCATGTTAACTTCAGTTACAATTACAATATCAGCCAAGGGTACTAAAGTTTCAATCATGTGAGTATAATCCTTATCCTTTAGAACACCCATCCCAATTATTAGTTTATTGTATTTAAATAATTTTACTGCTCTTGCTAAGTGACTGACCCCTTGAAGATTATGAGCACCATCAATTAAAAATATAGGTTCCTCTCTTAAAACTTCCAGCCTTCCCTTCCATAAGGTCTTCTTTAGACCATCATAGATATTAGAATCTGATAAATTTACACTTCCTCTATTTCTAAGTTCTAATATAGTTGTAAGAGCTGTAGCTGCATTATAGATTTGATACTCCCCAAGCATCCCTATAAACAAGTCCTCAAATTTAAAGTCTCCATATGAAAAATCAAAAGTACTACCCTTATATGTCTCTTCTTTGATAACTATATTCTCCACATTCACCTTAATAAATTCGGCCCCAAAGTCATCAGATACATCCTTTATAACATTTTCAGCCTCTTCTTGCTGAGGATATGAGATCACAAGTCCATTTTTCTTGATGATTCCAGCCTTTTGATATGCAATTTCTCCTAAGGTGTTCCCTAGAACTTCAGTATGATCATAATCAATTGTTGTAATTATTGAAGACAATGATTCTTCAATAATATTTGTTGAATCAAATCTTCCTCCCAAACCAACTTCAAGAACTACATAATCAACATTCTCTTCCTGATAATAAACAAATGCTATAGCTGTTACTATTTCAAATGTGGTTGGGTGTTCTATACCAGAAAGAACCATTTTATCTGCTGCTTTCTTAACAATTTCTGTAATTCTTCCAAGATCATCTTCGGGAATGTCCATGCCATTGATCTGAATCCTTTCAGTGAACTTTTCAAGGTATGGGGAGGTATAAAGACCAACTTTATACCCTCCTTCTTCAAGTATACTAGCCAAATATGCTGAGGTTGATCCTTTACCATTAGTACCTCCAACATGAAGGTATTTCAATCCCTTATGTGGATTCCCTAAATTTTCTAATAGCATTCTTACAGAAGATAATCCTAATCTAGAACCGTATTTATCCTTATCATTTATATAGGCTAATGCCTGGTCATAATTCATCGTACACTCTCCTATTATGCTTTTTTCAGAGACTCTAATCTTTCCACAACATTACTTAACATCTCAGTATATTTTTCCTTCTTTGCCTTTTCTTCATCTACTAGTTTTGCAGGTGCCTTAGCTAGGAATCCTTGATTTGAAAGTTTATTTTCAACTCTGCTTATTTCATCAATGTACTTAGATTTTTCTTTTTCTAATCTCTCAATTTCCTTTTCGAAATCAATTAGTTCTTTAAGAGGGATAAATATTTCACATCCTTCTAGTACAATTGAAATATTGTCATCCCCAAGGGATGTCTTGTCATTTTTAAATAAAATACTATCAGCACTTGCTAGAGTTATAAACTTCTTAGTGCCATCTTTTATAACTGCCTTTAAATCTTCTTTATCTGTTACAAATATTAAACTAGCCTTCTTAGATGGTGCAATGTTCATCTCTGCTCTAGCATTTCTAATTCCCTTTATTGCTGATTTTATGAACTCAATAGCTTTTTCAGATTTTACAAAATCTAAGGAAGCATCTTCTATAGGCCAATCCTCTACTATTAAAGCCTTATCAACACCAGGTAGATGCTGATAAATCTCTTCTGTTATGAATGGCATAAATGGATGTAATAATTTTAGTGTATCCTTCAAAACAACTACGAGTACATTTTGCGCAGATTTCTTAAGTTCAATCTCATCACCATAAAGTCTTGTTTTAACCATTTCTATATACCAGTCACAGTAATCTTCCCATATGAACTCATAAACTTTTTGAGCTGCTAAACCAAGCTCATACTTATCTAGATTGGATTTTACTTCCTTCTTAAGACTATTAAGTCTAGATAATATCCATTTGTCCTCATCCTCAAGATCTATATCATCAAGGGATGGATTTGTAACATCCTCATCTAAATTCATCAATACAAATCTAGTTGCATTCCATAACTTATTAGCAAAGTTCCTACTTGCCTCTACTCTCTCAGTATAAAACCTCATATCATTACCCGGAGTATTTCCAGTTACTAGAGTAAATCTTAGTGCATCTGCTCCATATTGCTGAATAAGCTCTAGTGGATCAATACCGTTACCCAAGGATTTACTCATTTTTCTTCCCTGAGAATCTCTAACTAATCCAGTTAAAAATACATCTTTAAATGGTACTTCTCCCATATGTTCTATACTTGAGAATATCATTCTTATAACCCAGAAGAAAATTATGTCATATCCAGTAACCAATACATCCGTTGGGAAGAAATATTCAAGATCTTCAGTTTTTTCTGGCCAACCTAATGTTGAAAATGGCCATAAAGCAGATGAGAACCAAGTATCCAAAGTGTCTGTCTCTTGTCTTATATTTGTGCTATTACATTTAGAGCAATGGTCTACTGGTTCTTTAGATACCATAATTTCATTGCACTCATCACAATAATAAACAGGAAGTCTATGTCCCCACCATAATTGTCTTGAAATACACCAATCCTTGATGTTTTCTAACCAATGTACATATATTTTCCCAAATCTTTCTGGAATAAAATTTACTTCTCCCTTATAATATGCTTCCAGGGATGGTCTTGCCAAAGGCTCCATTTTTACAAACCATTGCTTAGAAATCAATGGTTCGATAATTGTCTTGCATCTTTCACAGTGTCCAACTGCATTATCATGTTCCTTTACTTCAGCAAGAAAACCTTCTTCTTTAAGTTTATCAGCTACAATTCTCCTGGCTTCAAATCTCTCTAGGCCAGCAAACTCTCCTCCATTATCATTAATATATCCATCTTCATTTATGACAATAAACTGACCTAACTTATGCCTTTCACCAACTTCAAAGTCATTTGGGTCGTGAGATGGTGTTATCTTAAGAGCTCCAGTACCAAACTCCATCTCAACATAGCTATCAGCTATGATTGGAATTTCTCGTCCACTTAATGGTAAAATAACTGTTTTACCAACTAAATGAGTGTATCTTTCATCTTCTGGGTGTACAGCAACAGCCAAATCTCCTAGCATTGTCTCCGGTCTTGTAGTCGCTATAACAATACCTTCCTCACTATCCTTGATAGGATATCTTATATGCCACAAATGGCCATGAGAGTCCTCGTGATCAACCTCAGCATCGGAAATAGCTGTGTGACAACTTGGACACCAATTGATTATCCTGTCCCCTCGATATATTAAGTCTTTCTCATATAATCTAATGAATACTTCTTCAACTGCATTGCTTAACATATCATCAAGTGTAAATCTATCCCTTGACCAGTCACATGAAACGCCTAGTTTCTTCAATTGATTCTTAATAGTTCCACCATACAGGTGTGTCCATTCCCATGCTTCTTCTATAAAGGCTTCTCTACCTAATTCTTCTTTTGATCTACCTTCATTTTTTAACTTCTCAACTACCTTAACCTCTGTTGATATGCTTGCATGATCTGTGCCTGGCAGCCAAAGAGCTTCATAACCTTCCATCCTTTTCCATCGAATCAATATGTCTTGAATTGTATTATTTAATGCATGACCCATATGAAGGCTTCCTGTTACATTTGGGGGCGGCATCATAATCGTATAAGGCTTTTTATCCTTATTTACTTCTGGAGTGAAGTATCCATTCTCATTCCAAAATGAGTACAGCCTATCCTCAAAATCTTTAGGATCATAATTCTTTGGTAAATTTTCTAGCATCAATATCCCTCCTTATGAAATAAAAAGACCCTTCATCCAATAAAAGGACGAAGGGTTCGCGGTACCACCTTAATTCCATGATAATATCATGGCACTTAGTATCTGTAACGTAGATCTTCGTTCAAGCCTACTTACTTTCAGCTTAAAAGCTCAAAAGCTACCTTCATACCCTCGAAACTACAAATCTCACAGCCTAGGATTTGCTCTCTTTAAGTTCTAAGATACTACTCCTCTTTCTCATTGCTATGTATAATTGACCCTATTATAGTCGATAAATGCCTTATTTGTCAATGTTAAGTTTTTCATCAGATAGTAATTTTCTAACTATACCTAAATAATTTACAAAGGCAATAAGGTTTAGTACCAATGTTATGGATAAGAGTACAACAGAAAGTAAAACAGGTAGCTTGAATATAATACTTAATATAGCTGCATACAATGAAAATGTTGCAATCTTACCGTATCGATTGGCTGGGATAACAGACTTTCTATGCCTTAAATAAAGGATTGCACCTCCGATAATCATAACAATTTCCTTAATCACCATAGGTATCAATATCCATATTGGTATCAAGCCAATGGAGGTAAATGTTATGAGCACAGTAAAGCTCATCAACTTGTCTGCAAATGGATCTAGTAAAGCTCCTAATTTACTCATCAAATTATATCTTCTGGCAATATATCCATCCAAGACATCGGATACTCCAGCTACCATGAAGATTAATCCAGCAATTAGTATTCTGTTTTCCAATTGGGAATAAAAAACAATTAGAAAAACTGGTATGAGTACAATCCTAAAAATAGTAATGATGTTTGGTAAAGTCATCTGGGCTCTCCATAAGTATGTGACTTAAATAATCGTTTTTACACTTTTGTCTTATATACCCACTTTTCAACACTTATGAACAACTTTGTTAACTTCTGCAGACACCTGAATCTATCGCTGCCTTTGCTACAGCTCCTGTTACTCTCTCTACAACCCTCAAATCAAATGGGTTTGGTATTATATAATCTGCATTTAGATCTTCATTTGATATTAATTCAGCTATAGCATAAGCAGCTGCTAACTTCATATTTTCATTTATGCACTTTGCTTTTGATTTTAATGCTCCTTTAAAAACTCCAGGAAATGCAAGAACGTTATTTACTTGATTTGGATAATCTGATCTGCCTGTTCCAACTACCAAAGCTCCGGAGTTTTTTGCTAGATCTGGATCTATTTCTGGAATTGGATTTGCCATAGCAAATATAATACTATTCTTATTCATCTGTTTAACCATTTCAGCTGTTACAACATTTCCCTTTGATACACCGATGAAAACATCTGAATTTTTCAAGGCTATTTCCAAGTCTCCATCTATATTAAATTTATTAGACAAGGTAGCCATTTCCTCTTTTATCCAGTTCATGCTACCTATTCTATTTTTACTAATTATTCCTTTTGAGTCTAATAACAATAAATCTTTTACTCCCATACCTAATATCATTTTAGCAATGGCAATTCCAGCTGCTCCAGATCCATTAATCACAACTTTTAAATCAGAAAAGGAAACATTCTTTAGTTTAACCGCATTAATTAATCCAGCTAATACAACAATGGCTGTCCCATGTTGATCATCATGAAAAACTGGGATATCCAATTCTTCCTTCAATCGAGCTTCTATTTCAAAGCATCTTGGTGCAGATATATCTTCTAGATTTATTCCTCCGAATGTAGGTTCTAACAATTTCACTGTTCTTATAATTTCTTCAGTATCTTTAGTATTTAAACAAATAGGGAAAGCATCCACATCAGCAAATTCTTTAAAAAGAGCTGCCTTTCCTTCCATTACTGGCAATGCTGCATATGGACCAATATCTCCTAGGCCTAGTACAGCTGTTCCATCACTTACTACTGCAACCAGATTTCCCTTTGAAGTGTATTCGTATACTAATTCCCTACTTTCATGTATCTCCTTGCAGGGTTCAGCAACACCTGGTGTATATGCTAGACTCAACATATCCTTATTTTTAATTTCCACCTTACTATTAACGCTTAGTTTTCCCTTTAGATCTCTGTGTAGTTTTAAAGCATCCTCTTTTAAAGTCATGACAATCCCCTTTCTTTAACCTCTAGGTATGAAACCAACCTTTTTATAAACCTTTCTTAAGGTTTTTTTAGCTTTATTCTCAGCCCTTAGAGCACCTTCTCTATATACACTCTCTAAGTACTCCTTATTATTTCTTATACTCTTATACTTGTCTTGTATAGGTTTTAAAGCCTGGATTATAACCTCTGCCAAATCAGCCTTGAATTCACCATATCCCAGTTCTTTATACATTTCAATTATTTCTTCTGTACCTATACCTGAGAGTACTGAATAAATGTTGATTAAGTTTTTAAGTCCAGGTTGGTTATCTGTATAACTAACCTTTCCTATTGAATCAGTAACTGCTCTTTTTACTTTCCTTCTAATGGTATCTTCATCATCCATGAGAAGGATAAATGCATTTTTATCTTGATCAGACTTACTCATTTTAGCTGTTGGATCTTGCATACTCATTATCCTTGCACCAAACTCTTTTATTAATGGCTCGGGCACTACAAATGTATCACTATATTTATTGTTAAATCTAACTGCAAGGTCCCTTGCAAGCTCCAAATGTTGTTTTTGATCGTCTCCTACCGGAACGAAATCAGCCTGATATAGGAGGATGTCAGCAGCCATCAGAACAGGATAGGAGAAAAGTCCAGCATTTAGATTTTCTTCTGATTTTTTTGATTTCTCCTTATACTGTGTCATTCTATTTAGCTGACCCATATAGGTGATTGTGTTTAATACCCATGTTAATTCTGTATGCGCAGGTACATGGGACTGAATAAATATAGTTGATTTTTCTGGGTCAATACCACATGCTAAATACATTGCCAACACATCGAGAGTGTGGTTTCTTAAATCTTTTGGCACTTGAGGTACTGTTATAGCATGAAGGTCTACAATACAATAATTGCAATCGTACTCATCCTGCAACTCTACAAAGTTTCTTAAAGCACCTATATAGTTCCCTAATGTCAATGCTCCAGATGGTTGAACACCACTAAATACAATTTTCTTCTCCATTTTCATCATCCTTTCCATATAAAAAACCCTTCTTCTCTAATTAAAGAGACGAAGGGTTATCCGCGGTACCACTCTTTTTGCATAAATGCCTGCTTATATCCTTTTAAGGGAGGAATCCCTTGTCCTATTTATTCAGACAAATCTCAGAAGTCCATTCACTAATTGTATCCACTGATTCTCACCACCATCAGCTCTCTTTTGAATACAGAATTAGCTACTACTCTTCCTCATCGTAGATATTAAGTATATTATACTCATATTTCATAATTTTGTAAACTCATGCAAAATTAAATACTTATGGATTCAAGGATTTTATTAGCTTTATCAAATTCTGACTCTTCCACCATTATCTCTGTACTAAAAGGTGATGAACCAGTAATTATCCTCATATAGGCTCCTGATCCCTTATCTTTTAATATATATGGAATATTGTTATCCTCCAATATTTCCTTTATCATTCCAAGTTCTATTTCATTTGTTACGCTTCTAAGCTTTCTTAAGTTTATCTTATCCTTATTATTCATTGTTTTCCTCCAATAGCTTGACCTTATTTAAATAAGCAATCATATCAAACTTCCTTTCTAGACCCTTATCATTCATATACCTTATTTTACCAAAAATTTTTCTCTCCATCCATGGCCTATCGTGCTTGCCAAATACCCATGCTATACCAGCATATCCGTTAGGATCTCTTCCATCCAGTGAATATTTATCGTTTAAGTAAAGTAAGTATTCATAGGCTAGCTCATGAGTTGATGTCCACTCTATTACCTTCTTACCCCAATACATCCTCATGTATCCATTCATTTTGCCTGTAATAACAATCTCCTTCTGAGCTGCATTCCAATACCTATCATGGGTTTTACCCAACTCAAGTTCTTCTAAAGAATAGTTATACTCTCTTTTGTCTTCACTATGAGTTGTCAATGAATTAATTGCCCACTGTGGCAAGCATGCTGGATTATCATAATTTTCATTATATGTCGTAAAATTATAGCTTAACTCTCTTCTTACTATTAACTCATCTAAAAATCCATCCTTCACATTAGCAGCAACTTCTCTTAGTTCAAGTACTATTTCCAATGGAGAAATTTGCCCAAAATGTAAATATGGGCTTAAATTAGATAAAATATCTTTGGAAGGATCATTTTTAAATTGATTATAATCTGTAAGTTTATTACTTATAAAATCATTTAAGTTTTCTTTAGCTTTTGAGTACCCTCCAATGTGGATCTTCGATTTACTTACACCTTTATCTATTTTTAATTCCTCTATAATACTTTCTACATTGCTTATATCAACTTCACTTTCCAGATCTATTATACTTTTGTTTATATATGCCTCCATATGTAGTTCTTCAAGATAATCATTAAGCATTAAATTTATTTTTCTTCTAATAGTGGCAGCTGAATACTCTTTCTTGTTTGATAATTCTTCAACTGGTATAATAACATCTGTTTCTACTTGAATAAATCTCTTGTCAAGATTATTTGATATTCTTTCTCTCCAATCTTTCTCTACCTTAGTGTAACCTCGATCTGTTATTACTACAGATGATTCCTTAGCTGTCTCAACTACTCTATTTACAGGATTTCCTTTTAAGATCAAAAACTTTATCCCCATGTCTTTAAGTCCCTTTTCAACTTCATTTAGTCCTTCAAGCATGAAATAAAAATGTCTCATATTTGAATTTGGGAATTCTTCGTTTAGAACGAAAATAACTAGAAGTGGCTTTTTAAGCCTATTTGAAATACCTATTGCATGATCCAAGGCGTGATTATAATAAATTCTTTGACTATGTTGCATCCAATATAAAATATAATCTCCTTCAAATATTTTCAGATCGACAAGTACCTTGACTCTTTTATTAAGCATTTTCACACCTCCATTAAATAGTTCTAGAAATCAAATATTATTGATTTTGCAACAGCTAAATACTCTCTTAAATACGAAGACATTACTATAGTCGGTGGTATTTCAGCACCTAATAGTCCAGGTTCTATCCCTACTCTTCTTGCTAATAACCTCGCTCTAAAAAGATGAAATTTATTAGATACAATTACAATTGTTGGATCAACTTCGCCTAGATTTGATATTAGTTCCTTAGTTAATGCTAAATTCTCAAATGTGCTTGTTGATTTATCTTCCATAATAATTCTAGATTGATCAATCCCCCCCGCAACTAAGTAATCCCTCATTGCTAGTGCCTCTGGTATTAATTCATCAGCGCCTTTACCTCCTGTTACAATTACTCTTGTACTAGAATTATTATTCAAGTATACCAATGCAGAATCCAATCTCTCCCTTAAAGCAGGAGATGGATAATCTCCATATAATCTCGCCCCTAAAACCACTAAAAAATCAGCATTACTAATTGTTTCCTCATTTTCAGCTAATTTAATCATTAAATGTATAGTAGACATGTAAAGGAGACCTATAATAAGTAAGCCTCCTAACATCTTAAAAAATTTTCTTCTAAAATTCATAACTTCACCTCTTAAGAGGTATATTAACACTATTATTTACTTCTAACAAGTTACAGAATCTCTTCTTTAAACCATTTTTTTGCTGCTTTAATTTCACTAATAGTCAATTGGTGTCCATTATCCTCCCAATTCATAGTAACTTTGGCATGGGAATTAATTAAATCCTTCTCTAGATTTATAGCCTCACTCATTGGTGTGATATTATCATTTCTCCCCGCCCCTATAAATACTTTAACCCCACTTAAGTCCTTGGGCTTCTTCCCCCTAAAAGGTACCATGGGATGATGAAGTGATACTCCAGAAAATATTTTTCCTTTAATATATAACAAGCTCCCAATAATATTGGCTCCATTTGAATAGCCTATAGCAATTGAACTTTCTAGATCAAAAGAATACTTATCTGAAGCATAAATCAGGAAATTATAGATCTCATGGGTTCTAAGGATAAGATCCTCTTCATCAAATACTCCTTCTCCTAGCCTTTTAAAGTACCTATTCATTCCATTCTCTTTAACATTCCCACGAATTCCTAAAATTGACGAGGAAGATGAAATTTCCTTGCCTAAACCTACTAAACTACTCTCATTACCTCCCGTTCCATGAAACAATATTAAAACTGGCTTGTTTTTTTCTCCTTCAATAAATATATGCTCCATTTTAAACCTCCAAATCCACAGGTATAAGTGTATCCTCTAATTTGCTTCTTAGTCTCTCATACTCTTTTGGTAATTTTAATTCTCTTCCCAGTTTGTCTATATCTTCATCGATGGTAAATCCTGGTCCATCAGTTGCTATTTCAAATAGTATTCCACCTTTATCTCTAAAATATATTGACTTGAAGTAATTTCTATCTCTAACTTCAGTTACTGCATATCCTTTATCTTTTAATAAGTCTTGAAATTTTAACTGTTCAATATCATCCTTAGTTCTAAGGGCAATGTGATGGACTGTCCCCACTGAAGTAATCCCTCCTCCACTAGTACTCAATTTTATATCCACAACATTACCAATGTCCCCATCAGATAAAAGTCTAATATAGTCTTTTTCTTTCTTAATCTCCTTGTAACCAAATAAGTCTACTAACATTTCAGCTGTCTTTTCTGGAAAGTACGATAATAATACAACCCCTGCAAATCCAGCGATTGCTTCATTCTTTGATATGCCAAAGACTTCCCAATTGTTTTTATCCTTAATTTCTCTTTCTACCAATTCAATCTTTAATCCATGTGTATCATTTAAGGATAGGTAGTTTTCTGAAAAACGTTCAATCTTTTCATATTCAACAGCATACTCCTTCAGTCTTTTTTCCCAAAACTCCATACTTCCTTTTGGTATTATATATGTGGTCCTACCTACCTGACCATCTCCAATTCTACCCTTTCTGCCATTGGCAAAGGGAAAAAAAGTTATTATAGTTCCAGGATTCGCCATATCATCACCAAAATAAAAGTGATAAGTGTTTGGATCATCAAAATTTACTGTTTTCTTTATAAATCTTAGTCCCAATACTTTTCCATAAAAATCCATATTCTCTTGTGGATGTCCTGAAATTGCAGTTATATGATGTATTCCTTTTGTTTTTATCATTATAAATCTCCTCCTATTTTATCTCTAATTCGAGATATTAATTTAAAATTTATCTTCCTAATCCAATCTTCTTAATCAATTCAATGGATTGTTCCTTCTCAACTTCACTTAAATGATCAAATAATTCGTTTATTGCTATTCTATGTTTTGGAAATGATTCTTCCATAAATTCAATTCCCTTATTACTTAAATCTGCAAAAGTAATCCTCTTGTCCTCTAGACAACTATTCCTTGTAACAAATCCCTTTTCAACTAATTTATCTATAACATAAGTAGTACTGGAACTTGCCAGTAATATCTTATTTCCTATTTGCTGGATAGGCTGTCTTCCCTTACTATAAAGAAGCTCCATAACTGCAAATTCAGTTGGATTTACTCCATAATTTAACATATCTTTTTTTACTTTATTATTAATAGTCTGTGATGCTTTTAGTAATACTACTAAAAGTTTTAAGGATCTATCTTCCAAGTTTACACCTCCATTAATTATCTCTAAATCGAGATATATTTTTTTTATATACCCCCCTACTCTATCCTTAAACAGGGGGGTATATTTTAAGATCTTATATCCATATTTATCTTTCCATCTTTGATTTCAATAATTCTATCTGCTCTTTCTGCGATTCTCTTGTCGTGTGTTATTACGATAAAGGTTGATTTAAATTCATTATTAATTTGTTTTAGCATATCATACACACTTTCTGTTGTCTCTGAATCCAGATTACCTGTGGGCTCATCTCCAAGTATTATCCTTGGTGAATTTATTAATGCTCTGGCTATAGCCGCTCTTTGCTGTTGCCCTCCAGATATATCAGTTGCCTTGTTTTTTCTCACCTTAGTCAATCCTACTATTTCAATCAAATCATTGGCCCTCTTAATGGCTTCTTGATTCACCTTGCCATGTTTTATCTCATAAGGTATCAAAATATTGTCTAATACACTAAATTCTGGTAGAAGGTAGTGAAACTGAAAGATAAATCCAATTGTCTCATTCCTGAAAGCTGATAACTGATTAGCAGACATATCTTTAGTGCTTTTGCCATCAATCAAAACATCTCCACTTGTTGGTTTGTCAAGAGTTCCCATAATATTCATAAGGGTGGACTTACCACTACCTGAAGCTCCAATGATCGAATTAAAACTAGATTCTTCAAAACCTAGATCGACATCAAATAGAACTTGTGTCTTTATTTTTTCGCCATAAATTTTATTTATTTTTCTCAATTCTAATACATTAGCCATTTCTAATCACCTCTATTGGATTTAATTTTGATGACTTTCTAGCTGGTATAAAGGCTGCTATCATGGCTGCAATAATTGCTATAGCAACAGAAAATGCTACAAAACCATAGTCTAGGTAAAAGGGTACCAATGGTGTTCCATCAGGATTAGTAACAAATACTGAAAAAACATAAGTTAGGCCGATTCCTAAACCTGTGCCTAATATTCCACCTATTATTCCAAGAATAAGACCTTGGAATAGAAATATTTGACTTGCTGTCTTGTTTTTTATGCCCATTGCTTTTAATATACCTAATTGTCTCGATTTTTGAACTACAGAAATAGCCAATACTGAACTAATTCCAAGTAATACTGCTAGTAGAACAAATACTTGGATCATGTAACTTGAAGCTGACTGACCAGTTAAACCAGAAAGAAGCTCTTCATTTTGAGCCTTCCAATTATCGATTTTCAGGAAAGAATCCAAGGTTGATTCTAATTCTTCTGCAATTAAGTCTGCATCAAACACTTCTTTAATTTGTGTCTCTATTGATGATATTTCCTTATCCCTTTGAAATAAGTTTTGAGCAGTTGAAAGTTCTGTAATCATCCAGGACTTATTTAAACTTGCTATTCTTAAATCAAACACACCAACTAACTCTACCTTTTCTAAGGCCAATTCTGGTATAATAAAATCTAGGTTATCACCGATTTCTAATCCCAGTTCCTCTACAAGTCCTATCCCAAGTGCAACTTCTGATTCACCACTTGGTAATCTTCCATTCACAATTCTTTCGTCAAATTTGTAAATTCCATTGGCATCATCAAAATTAAATCCTCTTGTCAATAGTGAATAAGTCTCTTCCTCATATAGTAAAAATCCTGCAGCATCAAGGCTTGTTGATACTTGGGTAAATCTTTCATCAGATCTTATTAAGGATACCACATCATCCTTATCTTCAAAGTAATTCTCTTTCCCAGACGGGGATATTGTAATGTGTGAAGAACTTCCTATCGTCTTATCAACAAGACTAAGTTGAAGTCCATCGATTAGAGAACCAATAAAAATCTGTACTGATATCCCTATTGTAATCCCAAGAAGTATAAGTATAGTTTGACCCTTATTATTCTTTAAAAACTGCGTAGCTATCTTAAATGCTAGTCTCACTATTTTCAACCCCTTTATCCAAGTCTAGAACATCTTTAAAACTCTTTAATTGTATATCAGCTCCAACTTCCTTATATGCATTAATGTTTTTGTTAAAAGCATAACCACCCACAACAAATTTAATAGGGTAATTAAAATTATTTTTTATTTCATCAATTGTTTTTTTAAGAGCAACCAAATTATAATAGTTTGTAACACTTATGGAAATAATCCCAGGCCTTATGGTCTCTATAGCCTTGAGAATAGTTTTCTCTGGAGTGTTTGCTCCTATGAAAGTACTTTTGTAACCAGCAATTGTGTAAAAATCAGAAACCATCCTAGCTCCAATCTCATGCTCTTCATATCTTGGACACATTACAATAACACTTTCTTTCATTTCCCTACCTATTTCAGCTGCTTCTTTTAATACGAAAGGATAGGAAGCTTCAATTATCCCCCTGATAATTCCACTTCTAACATGTTCTTTCCATATTAAGTTGTCCTCATCTCCATCATACTCTTGAATTATACTATTTAGCGCTGGGCTTAGTATATCTTGGTACAGATCCATAATTGATATTGTCTTTTCATCAAGAGCTGTTAGACATAACTCCATAGCTAAACCTCTATTCTCTTCCTTCAGTGCTAGACTTAGTTGTTCATAAAGTCCCATATCATACCCTCCTTTTGTAATTACTACAAAATCATACCCATTTCGATATGTGTTCTAACCACAATAAAAATAAAATTTATTTCAATATGTAATTCATAGTAAAAAAGAGCTTCGACCACATAATCTTAGCTCTTATAATTCATTATATTTTAGTAACTTAGTTATTTCCCCTACACTTAAAGGTTTGCTAAAATAGTATCCTTGTGCATAATCACAATTCGCTTTCTTCAAAAACTCCAACTGTTCTAATGTCTCCACACCTTCTGCAACAACTTTAATATTTAAGTCATGGGCAAGTTTAATAACTGTCTTTATTATAGGAGATTTATCATTTTCAGAACCAATTGACCAAATGAATTCTCTATCTAATTTTATTATATCTATAGGTAATTTCTGGAGATATGTTAAGGAAGAATACCCTGTTCCAAAATCATCCAAAGCTATCCTAACACCTAATTCCTTTATCTCTTTTAGAGTTTCTAATATTCCATCTATATCGTTAATTATAGCTGTTTCTGTGATTTCAAATGTTACACTACTTCCCCCTTTTTCATCCAGGTAACAGGTTTTAATCCTATCAACCCATTTATTGCGGCTTATCATTTTCCCAGATATATTAATTGCTAATTTTAAATTTATTATTCCCTCATTTTCCCATATTTTTAATTGTTCATGCGATGATTTTATGACCCACTCATCAATTAATTCTATTTGTCCTGTTTCCTCTGCAAATGGAATGAAATCAACAGGTGAAATAATACCCTTAAGAGGGTGTTGCCATCTAATTAAAGCCTCCACTCCTATTATCTTATTATTTTTAAGATCAACTTGTGGTTGATATACCAATATAAACTGATCATTCAAACTAGCATTTCTTAAATCATTGCTTAATTGCATAAATTCCAAAGTTTTAAGTCTCATTAGATTATTATATATTAAATATTTATTTTTACCACTTTCCTTGGCATAAGCAAGAGCAGTATCTGCATTTCTCATTATAGTTTCAAAATTATCACCATGCTCAGGATAGAGAGCTAAACCAGCACTGGCTGAAACAACGAATTCATTATCTTCATAATCCCATGGTTTTCTTATGGATTCTATAATTATATCCATTATTTGATTTATATTTTCAATGCTACTATTCTTATCAAATAACAAGACGAACTCGTCCCCACCGAATCTATAAAGATTTGCAGTATCTCCAATTATATTTTTAATTCCATCTGTAATAAATAATAGTAAATCATCGCCTGCATCATGACCCATGGTATCATTTACTAGTTTAAAATTATCTATATCTATATAAGATACTCCCAATAAAGACTCTTTTTGAAGACTGTTTACTGATTCTAAGAAGTCATGTTTAAATTTTTCTCGATTTGGTAGCTTAGTCAAATTATCATAGTAAGCTAATTTTTCCAACTCTTCTTCCATTAATTTACGTTCTGTAATATCAACGCCTATAAATACAAATCCTTCTATATTATTTTCTTTATCATGAAGAAAACTGTTGTTCCAAAGAAGTGTAATCTCTTTTTTTTCTCGATTTCTAACAGTAATTTCCATACTACTCATAATTTTACCATCTAACAAATCATTTATGATATTATCTATTTTATTTTTATCTCCAAAGGGTAATAAAAAATCAACAATATTAGTCCCAACTATATCTATTCCTTTATATTCCAGTATTCTTTCTGCAAATTGATTAAATTTTGTTATTATACCATCCTTATCACAGACAATTATTAATGTTGGAGAATCATTTGCAATACTATTAACAAGTTCCTTTTCCTTTCTTAAAGATTCCTGTAAACCAAATTGATTTGTTAAATCTGTATGAGATCCAGCAAATCTTAAGGCCTTACCACTATCATCTCTAAAAATCTTTCCTCTACTTAATATCCATCGAAACTCTCCACTTTTGGTTGAAACTCTAAATATATTCTCATATATTTCATTTCCCTCATTTACGAAGGTATCCATAATTTTTGTACCATATTTTAAGTCATCTGGGTGAACTAACTCTCTCCATTTCTTCATAGTATTATATGAACTAACTTCTTCATCACTAAAACCAAATTCAGGTTTTAATAGTAGGGATGTATAGTACTCGTCACTATCAATATTCCAACTCCACACACCATCATTTGATCCTTCTATTGAAAGTGTATAGGTTAATTGACTATCATTTAGAGCTTTTTTATAGTGTTCCAGTTGATTGTATTTATCTTCAAGTTCATTCTGAGCAATATTAAGCACCTCAAATGATTTATCTAACTCTTCATAACCCTTATAAATTCTGTCAGTGGCAGTTTTAAGTAAAAACATACGATTAGCTATTAGAAAATAAAACACCAAACCTGATAAAAAAACATATATCCAACCTTTATATGTTTGAAGTTTATTGTACATAAGAGGATCTTTCACAGAATCAAATAGTAACCTATCAGAGAATAGTATCCACAATGAACCAATGAAAACATATATTAATATTATTTTCATAGTTTCTCTTCTTGGACTCATACTATCTCGAAGGTCACTAAAAGTATGAAGAATTTCCTTCCTATCTTCATTATTAAGATTTAATTTGTTTAAATGATCTTTATAGGACATATAATCCTCCTCAATATACTTGAAAAATATATACCCAATAATTTGCTGTTATCACATCTTCTCAGATTTTAGAAGAATATCCAAAAATTTCCTTGCGGAAGGAGATAAACTTACATCTTTTAAATGGCATACGCCAATATTCCTTTGAGGTATAGTTCCCTTAGTATTGATTTCATATATACTACCAGAATTTATATGCTCCATTGAATACTCCTTCACAACACTAGCAATCCCTAGTCCAGCTTTGGCAAATTCAAGAAGTAGATCATGGGATCCTAATTCAATTTCAGGATCAATCTTGACCCCGATAGATAAAAAATAACTTTCAACATATTGTCTCGAACGAGATCTATTATCTAGCATTATAAGCGGATAATTTACAAGATCTTTAATATCCATATTTTTCTTAGTAAATCCTTTATAGCTACTCCCCGCTACAAAAATATCTTGAATTCGCTTTGCCTTGTATATCTCCAAGCTCTTATCTTCTATTGGCAAATTAATAATTGCAATGTCCAAATCTCCACTTTTAACCATCTCTTTTAATTCCATAGTTGTTCTATTTATAATTCTCAATCTAATTTGGGGATATAGTCTGTGATATTTTTCCAGATACTCTAGGAGATAATATCTTAGAATAGTATCTCCAACTCCAATTTTTAGTCTTCCTTCAATGAGATTCTTACTATCATGTATTTTTTGTTCTCCACTTTTTATTAAACTTATTCCTGCATTCACATGTTGGAATAAGAGCTTACCTTCACTTGTTAACAATACCCCTCTGTGAGTTCGTGTAAATAGCCTTACTCCAAGTTCTTCCTCCAGTTGAAGGATTGATTGACTTATGGCAGGTTGACTCATATAGAGGCTTCTCGCTGCTTTAGAAAAGCTTTCTGAAATGGCCACCTGATTGAAAATTCTATATAAGTCTAATTTGTTCATTGTATAACCTCCACTTATATCATGTATATTTATTATTTATTTTACTTATATCTTAAAGTAAATTATACTTAAAGTAAAGAAATAATAACTTTAAAGGAGCGATGAGCTGTGGAAAGAATGGTAGGTACTGTAGTTCGAGGATTAAGGGCCCCAATCATTAAAGAAGGTGACAATATTGTTGAGATAGTTGTAGATACTCTAATGAAAGCTTCAGATACTGAGGGATTTAGAATAAATGATAAAGACGTTATTACAGTTACTGAATCAGTGGTTGCACGTGCTCAGGGAAATTACGCTTCAATTGATTCAATATCAAAGGATGTACAATCCAAATTTGGCAAGGATGAATTTGCTGTGATATTCCCAATTTTAAGTAGAAATAGATTTGGTATTATTTTGCGAGGTATTGCTAAAGGTGCAAAGAAAATTTATTTGATGCTAAGTTATCCAGCAGATGAAGTAGGTAATCATCTTGTGGATATGGATGTTCTTGATATTAAAGGTGTGAACCCATGGACAGATGTATTAACTGAAAGTCAATTCCGAGAGTATTTTGGATATAACAAACATCCATTTACAGGTGTTGATTATATTGAATACTATAAATCTATAATGGATGAATATGGTATAGAATATGAGATAATTTTTTCTAACAATCCCTTGACCATTCTAGAATATACTAAGAATGTCATTGCTTGTGATATCCACACTAGATTCAGGACCAAAAGCCTCCTTAAAAAATATGGTGGCCAAAAGATATATGGTCTAGATGACATATTGAATGTTCCAACTGATCACACTGGTTATAACCAAGAATATGGTCTTTTGGGCTCTAATAAATCAAATGAAGATAATATAAAGCTTTTCCCAAGAGACGGGCAACCTATTGTTGAAAGTATTCAAAATAAAGTCAAAGAGCTAACAGGCAAGACCATTGAAGTGATGATTTATGGTGATGGTGCATTCAAAGATCCAGTAGGAAAAATTTGGGAACTAGCAGATCCCGTTGTTTCTCCAGCCTACACCAAGGGACTAGAAGGAACTCCTTCTGAAGTAAAGTTAAAGTATCTTGCTGATAACGAATTCAATCATTTAAGTGGTACAGATTTAAAAAATGCAATATCAGACTATATTAAAAATAAGGATGATTCCCTGGTTGGCAAGATGGCTTCCCAAGGTACTACTCCAAGAAGATTGACTGATCTTATAGGATCTCTATCTGACTTAACATCAGGCAGCGGGGATAAGGGTACACCAATCATATATATTCAAGGTTATTTTGATAGTTATGTTAAATAATAAATGGGATATCAGTTGATTAAGCTGATATCCCATTTATTATTTAACTACTAAAACTGATTTGTTTGCATAATTCAAGACCTTATTGGATACACTTCCCAACAATGACCTAGCAGAAATGCTCATTCCACGCCTTCCCATTACTATCAGGTCATAATCCTCGTCTTCCGCCACATCGATTATATTTTCAGCTATATCTCCGTTTCTTAACATAGTTTCAACAATACCTTCATAAGACCTTATTAAATTGGACCCTTCAGCTAATACTCGCTTTCCATTTTCAATATTTCTTTTACTCAATTCTGAAGTATAATCTTGTTCGATTATATAAGGGTTATCTTTTTGACTATTAACAACTGTTAATAGTAGTATTTTAGCATTACCATTTTGCTTCCCCAGTTCAACTGCTTTTTCAATTGCCTTTAATGAATTTTCAGATCCGTCTATTGGAACAAGAATTTTCATGTGAGTGGACACCTCCATGTATATTATTTGTCTTTAGTATACCCTAATCAAAGGATATTTCCAATTAAGTAAGGCATAATAATTAGATATTGCAATTCTAAATGCTATATTCATACCTAATACTATTAGTCAATCAAGAATCGATTAACTGCATCAATAACTTCATCTTCTCCAATAATCAAAAGTCTATCTCCAAGTTCCATTGAAGAATAAGGACCCGGAGATAAGATTGTATTATCTCCCCTTCTAATACCCACAATGGTAGCTCCTGTATTTTGCCAAAAATTTACTTCTCCTATTGTCTTACCAATTATTTTGCAGTTATTATTTATTTCAACCTCAAAGGGAGTTAGTGCAGTGGTATTACTTAAAATAGAACTTCTTTCAACTATTCTATCTATTGTCCCTAATATCTCTTTCTCAAGTTCATGCTTTCTCTCGATCTGTTCCATTAATTTTGCCTTGAAGGTGGTTAAAGTTTCTATGTTTTTAAACCTATTAATATACTTATATGCTTTATCCTTTGAAATAATAGTAATACCGCTACCTTTAGTGGATTCAACTACTCCAACATCCTCAAGGATTTTAACAGCTCGTCTTATTGTTTCAGGAGACACATTATAGGTCCCTGCTAGAGTGGACCTCCCATAAAGTCTCTCGCCCTCTTTGTATTGTCCCTTATAGATTGAATTTGCAATATCAAGAGCTATTTTTTCATATCTTGGACTGCCGTGATTTTCATCCATTACTAACACCTCAATAGTATTAAATAATCTTTTGCTTAGAGTTTTTTATATGCCTCTTTTATAAAATCTCCATTTAGAGGTCTTCCATCATACTTCAATATTCTATTATTGATTTCTAGCTTTGTTTTCTCATTTATTAGACTTTCCAATTGACCTGTCCTATTCTGCTCAACAGTAATTATCATCTTAGCTTGACTACCTATCTGATTTAATAATTTTGTCGGGAAGGGCCAAATATCTCCATAAACTAAAGCTCCGAATCTTTGATTTTCATCATTCAATTCATCAACTGCTTCTTTTAAAGCTCCATAGGTAGCCCCAAAAGCAACAAATAATACCTCAGGATTATCAACTCCAATTTGCCAAGGCTCTTGCACTTCCTCAGATAGTAGTTCAAATTTCTTCATTCTCTTATCCATCATTTTATTTCGCGTTTCTATGGACTCATCAATGTTTCCAAATTCATTGTGTTCGTGGCTATCAACCAATACAATTTTATCCTCAAACTTACCAGGATTTATCCTTGGAGATATACCATCTTCTGTATATTTATATCTCTTATATCTTCCTTCCTCCACTTCTGCTCTTTCGGCTAAATGTCTCTGGATTTTAACTCTATCAAAATCAAATGGTTTTGTTGTAATCATATAATCTGTCAAATATTCTTCTGTCAGTAGAATAACTGGCATTTGATATTTCTCTGCTAAATTAAAAGCTCTGGTTGTTTGATAAAATGCATCTTCTGGATTTCGAAGTGATATAACCATTTTAGGAAACTCACCATGACCAGAATGAATTACAAATCTCAAATCTCCCTGTTCAGTTCTAGTGGATAGTCCAGTAGCAGGTCCTGGTCTTTGAGCATTCACAATAACTGCTGGTATTTCAGTTATTCCAGCTAAGCTCATAGCTTCAGTCATTAATGCAAATCCACCACCTGATGAACCCGTCATAGCTCTTACCCCTGCATAACTAGCTCCCAAAACCATGTTTAATGCTCCTACTTCATCTTCTATTTGATCAACTAGTATTCCCATTTCTGAAGCTTTAGATGAAATATAGCTCATAACACTAGTTGAAGGTGTCATAGGATATCCGCAATAGTATTTTACACCAGCGCTTATAGCTCCTAAAGCTAGGGCTTGATTCCCATTAAGTATTATATTTTCATCATTTCTTAATTCTAAAGATAACTTATTTTCCCCTACTTCATAACCACTACTAAGACCCTTAAGATTAAGATCTAGTACTTTCCCCTTAAACATTTCATTAACAGCTTTTTCAGCTATCTCCATATCAAGTCCATAATACTTAACAATGGCACCAAAGCCTATTGTGGGAACTATTTTAGAGTTCCCAATTTCTTTTGCTGTTCTGTTTAATGGTAGATGATAGTAGTCCTCCTCCGGAAACATATCACTATCAACAAGTATAGTTCCACTTTCCTTCAAGTTTGATTTATGAATATCAACACTTTCTTCAGTTAGGGCAAATATCATGTCAACCTTGTTCTTGTAAGTGGTTATAGGTCTGTCTGAAAATCTTACCTGCATAAAGTTGTGACCGCCTCTTACCATAGACATATAGTTCTTATATGTAAAAACATTATAGCCGCTTCTCTTGATGGTCCTTTCAAGTAAATGCACAACCGTTTCAATTCCTTGTCCTGCTGCTCCACCTATTAATATTGTATAATCCATATCATCACCCCCCTTAATAAAAATCTTTCATTAATTTTTGAGCATCTTTAGGATTTAGCTCAACGTCAACTAATGGTTGGCCATTTTTTATAAATTCAAATCTATCCTCGTAGGTTTCTCTTTCAACTTTATATAGAATACCAGTGGGAATCTTATCTCCAAATTCTAATGCTTTATTATAGGCAGCATTAAAATCTGTATAATCATAATCATCCTCAAGTTTGTAGACTCTATCTTTGTACCATTGATAAGTGTTCACCTTATTCCATACAACACATGGTTGAAAAATGTCCAGATGAGCATATCCTTTATATGTTATTGCTTCCTTCATGAGTTCGACTAGATGAGGGATATCTCCAGAAAATCCTCTTGCTACAAAGCCAGCGCCCATGGTAAGACTAAGTGCTAATGGTTTTATTGGTTCAATTTTTACACCTTCATATTGTAGTGTTGTAATTTGTCCCATTGCAGTAGTTGGAGAGCCCTGGCCTTTTGTAAGTCCATAAATCTGATTATCATGAACAAAGTGAGCAATATTAATATTTCTTCTTATGGTATGTATAAAGTGGTTACCGCCTTCCCCATATGTATCTCCATCACCAGATTCAGCAATTACAGTAAGGTCTTTGTTTGATAATTTAATTCCAATAGCCGGTGGTAGAGCCCTACCATGTAATCCATTAAATCCATTTGCATTTATATAATGAGGCATTTTAGCGGCTTGGCCTATTCCAGTAACTACTACGGCTTTATGTGGTGGAATATTTAATTCTTCCAATGCTTGTTTTAAAGCAGTTCTAATCATATAATTGCCACAGCCAGGACACCATGATGGATCATATAGTTCATATTCACAATTCATATACTATTTACCTCCTTCTAGGTTACTATTTGATTTAAATTATACCATATAGTTTCCATTGTTGTACTGAAATAAAGCATGTATAATGTAATAAATACCATTTATTTTATAAAATTGACTCATTGTAAAATGAAATTGAACTAATATAAAAAGCCCATAGATGAATATC
>CAZNTE010000019.1:0-49804 GCA_964575895.1 uncultured Tissierellaceae bacterium
ACGATTAAGTTTATTAGGTTTGATGATTAGTTCAATTTGCTATTGCAATTTAAGATTTTATAAAATTTAATAAAGGTTATAAAATAAACTTATAAGGTTTAACTAAATATTGGAGGGATCTATATGAATAAAACCCTTAGAGAACTAGGAATAACACCAGGTCATTTAAAATGTGGTAAGAATAATTTAATTACTGATGTTGAAGGTGTTAAAGTAGGACATAAAACATTGGATAATGGAGATATTAAGACTGGAGTAACGGCTATTATACCCCATGAAAACAATATATTTAAGAATAAGCTAATAGCTGCAACAAGTGTTATTAACGGGTTTGGAAAATCTATTGGTTTGACTCAGATAGATGAACTAGGAACTTTGGAGACCCCAATCCTCTTAACTAACACTTTAAGTGTTGGTGTAGCCCAGAATGCACTTATTAGATATATGCTTAATAGTAATGAGGATATAGGTCTAAAGACTGGTACTGTAAATCCTGTAGTGGGAGAATGCAACGATGGAGTTTTAAATTCTATAAGAAAACTATCCGTTGAAGAAACAGATGTCTTTGATGCATTATATTCATGTGATAAGGATTTTTTACAAGGAAATGTAGGAGCAGGTACTGGAATGGTATGCTATGGATTAAAGGGTGGAATAGGGTCTTCGTCCAGAGTAATCCTACTTGATAATCTCGAATATACAATTGGAACTTTAGTCTTATCAAATTTTGGTTCCTTAGAAGACTTAATGGTACTTGGAAATCCTGTTGGTTCAAAGATAAAGAGTAAACTTAAGCTTAAAAGTAGTGCAGATAAGGGCTCAATAATGATAATCATAGCAACTGATATTCCACTAAGTGCTGATCAGCTGAAAAGACTTTGTAAAAGAGCACAATCTGGAATTGCCAGAACTGGTGGATATACAGGTAATGGTTCTGGTGAAATAGTAATCGGTTTTTCTACTGGCAACACTATTCCTCACTACTCTACATCAGATATTATTAGTATTAGAACGATACATCAGGACAGGCTTGATATGGTATTCAAGGCAGTTGTAGAATCGACTGAAGAATCTATTATAAATTCCATGTTATGTAGTTATAGCACAATTGGAAGAGACCAAAAAGAGATAATAAGTTTAGCAGATTACCATATGTTATTAAGATACTAGAATTACACTATTCCTTAAACAATATTAATAAAAATTAAAAATTACTTGAGCATTAGTTTTTCTACATGTTCATTATACAAGGAGGTCATCAAGGATAAAGCATATACTATTCTAGTCGTAGAGGATGAGGAACCTATACGAAAAGTAGTTAAAGATTACTTAATTAATTATGGTTATAGGGTACTTGAAGCAAAAGATGGTATAAGTGCAATGGAGGTTTTTTCTAACAATGAAATACACCTAATAGTATTAGATTTAATGCTTCCTTTGTTAAGTGGTGAAGAAGTTTGCTCTAAAATCAGATCTTCATCAAATGTCCCAATTATAATGCTAACTGCAAAATCAGATGAGGATGATAAAATTGAAGGCTTTTCAGCTGGTGCAGATGATTATGTAGTTAAACCTTTTAGTACA
The DNA here is from genome assembly GCA_964575895.1 of uncultured Tissierellaceae bacterium. Taxonomy (GTDB): domain Bacteria; phylum Bacillota; class Clostridia; order Tissierellales; family Tissierellaceae; genus Gudongella. Next base: position 1,585 of record CAZNTE010000019.1, read on the forward strand.
AAGGAACTACTGGTTAGGATTGAAGCCCTTATAAAAAGAACTTATCTATACAAAACAGATGATACTAAAAAAATATATCTTCAAGATAATAGAATAGTGGTTGATTCTGATGAAAAAACAGTTAAAAAATATGGAACTTATATAGATCTTACAAACCATGAATTTCAATTACTATTGCAGTTATCACAACATAAAGGAAATGTATTATCAAGACAACAGCTAATTGAATTAGCCTTCGGATATGACTATGAGGGCTATGATAGGACTATAGATGCTCACATAAAAAACATCAGACAAAAGCTTGAAGACAATCCAAAAAATCCTGCCCTTATAATTACAGTTTACGGCATTGGGTATAGATTAAATGGTTGATGATAATTCACGACATATTCAAATTTGTAATTTATACTCAAAAAAGAGGTGAAATTTATGAGTCTAAAACGAAAGTTAATATTAGGATTTTCTATTGCTATAGTTAGCTCCTTAATTTTAGTTAGTCTTATTTCAATGTTTATTATCAATGAAAGGTTTCAAAACTACCTAGAAGAAGAACAGGCTATTAAATTCAAGACTATAAGTGATGAAGTATCTACACTATATATAAATAATAATTATTCAACCTCAGGATTTAACTTTGATAGAATAGCAACTAATGAAGGTATAGAAATAACTTTGTTAGATGAAAATGGAAACTCAATATACACCAGTGGAACACCTAGAATGAGAGGTATGGGACGGGGTATTATGCAGCGTTCATCTCAAAGTGACATCCTAAAAACCATTAACTTTGATATCATTGATTCTGGTAGAAAAGTAGGCCAAGTAATAATTGGTTATTATAATTACTCTTACATTACTGAGTCTGCTTCTATATTTTTTTCAACTCTTCAAAGATCAATTATTTTAGCTGGAATTATTGCATTACTAATAGGTTTAGTAATTAGTTTGTTGGTATCCAAAAAAATCTCTGATTCACTACTTCACATTAAGAATACAGCCTATAGAATAACTAAAGGAGATTTATCCCCTGTTAACATAAAGAAAACTAAAATTACTGAAGTAGATGAATTAACTGGTTCCATTGACTATCTGCGGAGCGAATTAATTAATCAAGATCGTATTAGAAAAGAGTATGCTCAAAATATATCCCATGACCTTCGTACACCTCTAACTACTATAAAAACTTATATTGAAGCAATTCAAGATGGTATTTATGAACCAAACAATGATAATTTAAGCCTTATAGGAGAAGAAATAGATCGAGTAAATAAACTAGTTGAAGACCTAAAAAACAGCTACAATATGAACAAAGAAGACTTGGGATTGATTCTCTCTAACTATAATTTAAACCAAGAACTTGAAAATATTAAATCTACCTACGAGAGTATTTTTATTAAAGAATCTAAGAACCTTACTCTTGAAATTAATGAAAATATAAATGTTAAGTTGGATAAAAGTAAAATTAGAGAAGCAATAATAAACTTACTTGACAACTCAAGAAAATACACTTCTTCAGGGGGAAACATAACCTTAACAGCTTATAGAAATAAATCTGACCTGATTATAGGTGTTATAGATGATGGAGTGGGTATTCCAAGCAAAGATATCCCACATGTTAAAAATAGGCTCTACAGGGTTGATTCCTCTAGAAATAAATCTACTGGTGGTTCTGGCCTTGGTTTAGCATTAGTTGAATCAATTGTGAAAGCTCATGATGGTCAAGTGGTTATTGAAAGTGATGAAAATAGAGGAACAAAGGCATTTATGATATTTAAAATACCTCCTAGGGAATAACCCCATAGGAGGTATTTCTATATTACATATAAGTGATCTTTCCTATCTTTCTTAAGGATTCTTGCTGGCATTCCCACTGCAGTAGAATATGGAGGAATATCTTTTAAAACAACAGCATTAGCTCCAATTTTTGATCCTAATCCAACTTTAATTGGTCCAAGTATTTTCGCACCAGCCCCGATAATAACATTATTCTCTATTCTAGGATGTCTTATTTCACCCTTATTTCCTCCAACCCCTCCTAAGGTAACACCGTGATATAAGGTTACCTTATCACCAATTATAGCGGTTTCTCCGATTACAATCCCCATACCATGGTCAATAAATAATTCTTTTCCTATAATCGCTCCAGGATGTATTTCTATTCCAGTCTTTCTCCTTGATCTATATGATATAAACAAAGCAAGATTTTCCCAACCCTTCATATAGAATTTATGAGATATTCTATAACTTGTTAATGCCCTTAGTCCTGGTGAGAATAACAAAGCTTGTATTATTGTCTTCATAGCAGGGTCTTTGTCTAATATTACTTTTGCATCATTTACTATTCCCTTAATCATTTTTTTCACCCTTAAATAAGATTGTTGATAGATATCTTTCTCCAGTATCAGGTAAAACTGTTACTACCTTTTTCCCTGAACCAAGTTCTTTGGCTATTTTTATAGCAGCTGCAAAATTAGCTCCAGAACTTATGCCAGAAAGAATTCCTTCCCTTTTAGCCAAATATCTTGATGCATCAAATGCTTCTTCCTCCGTCATGTTTAATACTCTATCTACAACATCAGGATTGTATATTTCGGGGATAAAATTTGCACCTATTCCTTGAATACCATGTCCAGATGGACTTCCATTTGTTAGAACCTGAGATTTTTCAGGCTGTACTGCGACAACCAATACCTCCTCTATCTCCTCTTTAATCCTCTTTCCTATACCACTTACTGTGCCTCCAGTACCAACTCCAACCACAAAAGCATCAAATCCGTTTTCCATATCTTCTAATATCTCCATGGAAGTCACTTCATAATGAGCTTTTACATTTGACTGATTTTTAAATTGACTTGGCATAAAATATCCAAATTCTTCAACCAGCTTATTTGCGTGATCAACTGAACCTTTCATCCCCAGTGAACCAGTTGTCAATATAAGCTCTGCTCCATATGCTTTAATTAATAGTTTTCTTTCTTCACTCATGGTCTCTGGCATAATTATTTTGATTTTGTATCCTTTTGAAGCTCCAATCATTGCCAGAGCAATACCTGTATTTCCACTGGTTGCTTCAATAATTGTATCACCTTTTGAAATAATACCTTTTTTTTCAGCATCAAGGATCATGTAAAATGCTGCTCTATCCTTTATACTACTTCCAGGATTGAAACTTTCAATTTTTACATATATATCAGCCATATCATTTTGTATTTTCTTTACTTTCACTAAGGGTGTCTTTCCTATTGTCTCTAAAATATTATTGTAAATCATGTTTTACCTCCTATTAATTTGTAATAAAAAAACCTCTACCTCAGTATTTTACATACAGAGGCAAAGGTTAGTCTTCGCGGTTCCACTCTGATTAGGATCTCTCCCATCTTTTTCGAATACTTTCATATTCTAGTTCTGTAACGGGAACTCCCGTATAAGTCTACTTAATTCAACTAAAAGCTCATTGGTGCACTTCACTTACACTAATTCAGATAACTCCCACCCTTGTTATCCTCTCTTTGGAATCAATTATAAATTACTCTACCAAATCATAGCTATTATTAATAATCATTATCAACTATTATAGTTTATCAAATATTTTATAAAATGCAAGCACTTTTTTATTGAACTAAACATTTGGCAACTTTAAGGTACTTTATTCCAAGGTAACTTGCCACTTTAATTTCAACACTTTCATTTAAGTTAAAAATAGTCTTATCACAATATACTGTTATTTCATCGACTAGTAAGGTTTCATAATGTTTTTCATCATCTTTAGGTCTGCCAATCTCAACGGATGGCTCTTGAACCTGAACTCAGCAATTATTAGGCTGATATATTCCAAGGGTTATAATCTTATCAACGCTTTTTTTATAAATCAATTTTTTAGCTTTTTCGTCAATTAATATATTCATATCATCACCCCAAGTAATTTTATGAATATATTATACACTATTTCTAATCAAAAAAAATAAAAATCTGTGCACCAGGTAGATGGTACACAGATTATAGTTTTAAAAATTATACTTTTGATTTGCTCCCAAATAAAACATCATATCCTTCCTTAGCCAAGAACAAGGCCAAAACAAATAACATTGCTGGGAATACAACAAGGATATAATTTGCATTTATAAAGTTATTTCTAATTAAAATAACTAAGGCTGTTAGAGTTGCTGCAAGCATAAACAGCATTGGGAGTACAATCATCTTGTAATTTTTTCCAGTTTTCTTTAGCCACACTGCAACAGCTAGTAATGCCAATCCTGCTAATAATTGGTTTGCAGATCCAAATATTGGCCATATTTTTGCATAACCACCTGATGCTAAGTAACCACCGATTAGAACTGTTATTCCAGTGGATACATACATATTTGTCATTATTGATTGCTTCTCAACGTTATCTTTCTCAAAGAATTCTTGGAAAATAAATCTGCTTAATCTAGTAGCAGTATCTAGACTTGTCAGTGCAAATGCTGAAACAGCAAGAGCAACAAAGGACTTAGCAACATCAAAGTTTATTCCGAACTTAGACATGAAAGTACCAACACCGTTTGAGAATACATTGACAGGTCCACCTTTAAGTAGTTCTGTCAAATCCCCCTGAGTTACATATGCCGCTGTAATTAATGCTATTATTGCTAAAACACCTTCTATTAACATACCTCCATAACCAATGAACTTAGCATCTTTTTCATTATCAATCTGTTTAGAGGTTGTTCCTGATCCAACTAAGGAGTGGAAGCCAGATATAGCTCCACAGGCAACTATTACAAATAACATTGGGAATAAAGGTTGTTTATTAACAATAAATCCAGTAAATGGGGCAAGTTCAACTGTTGGCCTATAAATAACAATACCTATAACAGCACCTGCTATCATTGCATATAATAAAAATGAGTTCAAGTAATCCCTTGGTTGTAGTAAAATCCAAACAGGTGCAGTTGAGGCAATAAATATATAAACCATCATAATAATAATCCAAGTATTAACACTTAAAGTAAGTGGGAAAAGGTATCCTAACCATATACATATAAATAACAGTATAACTCCAACAACAGTACCCACAGTAAGGGATACTCCCTTTCTATAAACTAAATACCCAAAAGCTACAGCTAGAACTATAAATAATAATGAGGAAGTTGCAGCTGCAGGAACTGAATGGAATGTATTTGCTACTATGTTTGTAAATGCTGCTACAACTAGAAGTAAGGTTAACCAAGCAAATAAATCAAATAATAACTTTCCTTTTCTACCCATATTAACATTAATAATTTCTCCGATAGACTTACCCTTATGTCTTATGGATGCGAATAATGATCCAAAGTCATGGACTCCACCAAAGAATATACTTCCAATAACAATCCAAAGTAGAACTGGTACCCATCCAAATATCGCAGCTTGAATTGGACCATTTATTGGACCTGCTCCTGCTATAGATGCAAAGTGGTGACCTAGTAAAACTGCTGGTTTAGAAGGTACATAGTCTATTCCATCTGTCATTTCATGTGCTGGAGTCTTTCTGCTGGAATCAACTCCCCATTGTTTTGCTAGCCAAGCACCATATGTAGCATATGCTAAGATGAATACGATTATACCTATAACAATTAGCCAAATAGTGTTCATAATTTCCCTCCTATCCAAATTTTATTCCATAACTTCATAAACTTTTCTTACTTCATCACCTCTTTTGCTAGTTATTAAAAATTTGTCTTCAAGGCATACCAGAACAATTCTGATATCTACCCAGCCCTTGAAACCAAATGAAAAGCCTTTGTGAAACTTAAACTTCTTAATATTTTCTATAACATCATCATCTATGTTTTTTCTACTTCCATCAAATATTATTACACCTGTTATCATCGTTGACACATGCTCATTATGAGGTTGTATCAAAGTATCAATTGAATTTATTAAAAACTCATTGAATTTTTCCAGTTCATAACCACTGAGATTTTTATGCTTCTTGAAAATACAATACTCATTATTCTCCATCCCATATATTTTTGCTTTCTTTGTTAAAACATAACGCTCGCTTCGTACATGAAATTCAGCAAAAAGATCAAGAATTTCTCCATTTAAATCATATTCTCTATGTAAATCAAAATTGCTTCTTAATTTATCTTCAATATTTCTAATATATTTTTCAAAATCCATCTAATCCCTCCTTTTGTACTACTTAATAACAAATGTCTATTTTACAACTTTATTGTACTGCTGTGTTATTGAATTGTCAATTAATTTTAGAAAATCCCTTTAAAAATAAGAAACCGACTCCATAAGCTCTTTTGCTTTGGAATCGGCTTCTTTTATCTTTGTATTAAATCTCTAATTTGTAAATCTGCCATATGCTTTACTCTTTCAATATCCAACTTAATAAATTCTTTGTTTTTATATATAATTTCTCCATCAATAATCACAGTATTTACATCCTTACCATTGGATGAATAGGCAATTTGAGATTCAATGTTATGTCTAGGATAATAATTACTACCACTAATATCAACTAAAATAAGATCCGCCTTCTTCCCTACTTCAATAGAGCCTATTTCATCTTCCCAATTAAGGGCATAAGCTCCATTGATTGTTGCCATATTTATTGCATCTCTTGCTGATACACTTAATGCATCAAGATTAATGGCTTTATTAATCAAGGCCGCAAGGTTCATTTCCTTAAACATGTTTAGATTGTTATTGGATGATGCTCCATCTGTTCCCAGTGAGACTTTAACTCCTTTTTTCAACATCTTATCCACTGGGGAAAATCCACTGGCTAGTTTTAGATTGCTTCCTGGATTATTAATAGGGTAGACATTATTATCTAAAAGGATTTTAATGTCTTCATCATCTATATGAACACAGTGAGCCGCCAGTGTATGATTCTCAAATAATCCTAATTCCTCAGATAGTTTTATGGGGGATTTCCCATATTGATTATAAGAATCTTCAACCTCTTTTTTTGTTTCTGATAAGTGGATATGTAATCCTATATCCAACTCTTTTGCTAAATTAGAGATTCTTCTGAGAAAATCCGGACTATTGGTATAAATGGCATGAGGAGCTAGCATTACCTTAATCTTACCATTTAATCCATTATTATAATCTCGAAACAAATTAATGCTTTCATTTAATTTCTTATCTGGGTCATTTTTCTCTTCAATAATTCCTCGGGTTAATACACCTCTCATACCTGATTCTGCCATTCCATTTGCAACTTCTTCCATTAAAAAATACATATCACAAAAGGCAGTGGTACCTGTTTCTATCATCTCTGCCATACTTAGAAGAGATCCCCAATAAATATCTTTTCTATTTAATTTTGCTTCCAGTGGCCAAATTTTTTTGCTCAACCAGTCAAACAAAGGCATGTCATCAGCATAGTTTCTAAACAAACTCATTCCCAGATGTGTGTGAGCATTAATAAGCCCAGGCATAACTAATTTGTATTTACCATCGATGGTTGTGTCCATAACGAAACCCTCATACTCAGAGCCTATATGAACTATCTTATTTCCTTCAATGTATACATTAGTATTTTCTAGTATTCTATTGTCCTTATCTACAGTCATTACTGTAGTATTTTTAATTATAATTCCCACAATAAATTTCTCCCCCTACTCAATTACTGATATTGATCCAAATATATCTTTTTTCTTAAAGGTAATATAGGCTAATACAAATCTAGTTAATAAATCAACCCCCATGGCTATCCAAATCCAAAATATACTTAAGTCAAATACATAAGTAAATAGTAAGACCAAAGGAATTCTAATTAACCATAAACCTGCACCTACATTAATCATAGGAGCTTTAGGATAACCTGCCCCCCTCAAAGCACCGTTTAATAAGCTAGCCATATTTTGGGGTATTTGGAGTAATCCCATAACAAATAAATAAACTGCACCAATTGATATTACATTAGGGTCATCGGATAGAGCTCTCATAATAAAACTAGGAAAGAAAATCAATACTCCACCTGCAAATAAGGTAACTAAGAATGATATCTTAATTAAGTGACCTAAATAAGCTCTTCCTAAATTTTTATCTTTTTTCCCAACAGATTGACCTATAAAAGTTGATGCTGCTATTCCAAATCCTGCAGCAGGCATGTAAGAAATTGACTCCGCTTGTAGTCCTAACTGATATGCAGCATATGCTGTTTCTCCATATGTTAATATAGCTCTAGTTATAATAATAGATGCAAACTGCCAAAAACTCATTTCAAATGCTGTTGGCAATGCAAATCTAATTAATTTCATAATTTCTTCTGAATTAAATTTGAATTTTAGTTTAATACTTAATTTAGAAAATGCACCATTTTTTGAAAATAACACATATAAACCAATTAAGGCTGCTGTAATGTATGAAATATTATAGGCAATTGCTGCTCCTTCTAATCCTAGTTTGGGAAAGTAAAAATTCCCGAATATCAATAGATAACTCATAACTATATTAACACCATTAAGTATGGCAACTATTATCATGGGTACTTTAGCATTTCCCATCCCTTGAAGAATACCTGCAGTTAATAAAATTATTGCAGTAAATGGTAAGCTCCATGACAAAACCCTTAAATATAATACCCCCGCTGCTAATAATTCAGGTGAAGGATTAAAAATCATAAGCAAAGGTTCAGTGAACCAAAATATCAATTGTTGGAAAAAAATCGAGATACCAACTGCAAGAATAAAAGCTTGTTCTGATACAGCCTTTAATTTAAGGTAATTATTAGCCCCATAACTTTGAGCAACAAATACAGAATTTCCAGTTGCGATTCCCTTTAGCACAGCCCATATTATTCTAAAGAGAATGTTACTTATACCGATAGCACCAACAGCTACATTGTCAATTCTACTTACCATGGCCATAGATACTACACCAGCTGTCATCTGCAGTATATTCTCTGCCGTAATAGGCAATGTCATTGATAGGATGTTTTTTCTAATTAATTTATCGTCTAATACTGCAGTCGTCATATTCTCTCCTTAATTATGCAAAATTAAAAAATCTCAAGATCTCTATATAGTCCTTTGAGTTAAAAGTAACTGTTTGTTCATCTTTCAAGCTAGCTCCTGGATAGTGAGATGCTTTATATGCATGGTGATGCCATTTATATCTTATTTCAACCTTAAACTCACTAGGTAAATCAATTAAGCATTTCTCAAGATCTCCTGATAAAGAGTTTTTTACTCCCTTTTCAATCAGTTCCAACGCTAACTCTGGATGAATATTTATGGTTGAATTGCCTCTACCCTCTTTAACTGGGACAGTTGATATATTGCTATTTAGCTCTTTAACATCATCACACAATCCCTTATCACCAGACAAAAAAACAACTGGCACCTTGTGATATGCTGCAATATATGAATGAATTAAAAACTCACTAGCAATTCTACCATTTATAGTAATTCTATCATAGCTAGTGTTCATAGTATGAGCTAATGGGTTATTATTTGATCCAGCAGGTGAATGATAACCAACATACAATAAGGCATCAAAGCTAGAATCTAGTTCTTGAACCATAGAATAAAGCCCACCTGCCCAACTTCTAATAAGTTTGGTTTCAAGCGGTAGTTTTTCATGGTTTATATTTCTACCACTATCATGAGCATCTTTTACAATAATTTCATCTACCCCTACACTTAATGCACCAATACATGCTGCCTTAACTTCCTTAGTCATCTGATCTGCAAAATCATAATAGTCTGATTTGTTTTTTTCAGTCTCATCCCAGACTGTGCAACCGGTTACTCCTTCAATATCAGCACTTATATATATTTTCATTTTAATCACTCCTCCTTATTCTTCTAATATAACATTTCTTCTCCTTTAATTGAATATCTAATGAGCATTTTATGTAAATGATAAATATTATCATTTACATTTTCTAAATCCTGTGGTATAATTTTTTTGGCTTTAAAATTATCGCGGCAAATTTCTTAATGGAGATGATAATTAATGGCTAACATGAAAGGACCAAGATTTAAACTAAGTAGAAGACTGGGTTTAAATGTATTTGGTCATCCTAAAGCAATGAACAGAGCAAAAAAAGGTACTTCTAGAGCGGACAAAAAACTTTCAGAATATGGACAACAGTTATTAGAGAAACAAAGATTAAGATCATACTATGGTGTTATGGAAAAACAATTTTCAAAATATGTAGAAAGAGCAAAGAAAAGCGACGATCAAACTGGTCACGCATTAATAAAGATTCTTGAATCCAGACTAGACAATCTAGTATATAGACTTGGATTTGCTTCTTCTATAAGACAAGCTAGACAGATGGTTGTTCATAGACATATATTGGTAAATGGTAAAAGAATAGATATCCCATCTTATTTATGTAATCCTGGTGATGTGATTGGACTAAAAGAAAAGTCACAATCTATTGAATTATTTAAGGAAAATTTTACAAATTCTTTTTTAAATACTCTTCCCTATCTTTCAAAAGATGAGGGAAATTTTAAGGGTACATTTATAAGATTACCAGAAAGAACTGAAGTTCCAATAGAGATTGAAGATCAATTAGTAGTTGAGTTCTACTCAAGAAAATAATCTAATCTAACAAAAAAGAGGCCTTCTTGATCTTACGCCTCTTTTTCATTTCCTAATATTTCCATGAACTGTTGACCAGTTATTGTTTCCATTTCTAATAAATAATTTGACAGTTCTCTAAGTTTATCTATGTTTTCAGTTAATATAGTTTTTGCCTTCTCGTGGGCAGATTTAATAATTCCCAATACCTCCTGATCTACCTTGTATGATGTTTCAGTAGAACACATTAGAGAAGAATCTCCTCCTAGATACTGATTTGTCTGAGTTTCAAGAGCCATCATATCAAATGTTTCACTCATACCAAATCTTGTTACCATAGCCTTAGCTATCTTAGTAGCTTGTTCTATGTCATTAGATGCACCTGATGTAATAGAACCAAATACAATTTCTTCTGCAGCTCTACCTCCAGTTATTGTCACAATTCTATTAAACAGTTCCTCTTTACTCATTAGTACAGATTCCTGCTCAGCAATTTGCATTGTATATCCTAAAGCACCTGATGTTCTTGGAATTATGGTTATCTTATGAACTGGGTCAGAATTTGTCTGCTTTGCTGCAACTAGTGCATGGCCTATTTCATGGTATGCGATAATTCTCTTCTCTTTTGTAGATATAACAGCTCCCTTTCTCTGATAACCTGCTATTACAACCTCTACTGACTCCTCAAGATCTGATTGGTTGATCTTCTTCCGTCCCATCTTTACCGCCCTAAGAGCTGCTTCGTTTACTATGTTTGCCAAGTCTGCACCAGAAGCACCTGCTGTAGCTCTAGCAATAGCGTTATAGTCTAGGTCATCCTCAACCTTAATCTTCTTGGCATGAACCTTTAAAATAGCCTCTCGGCCATTTAGATCAGGTAGTTCAACTGGGACCCTTCTATCAAACCTTCCTGGTCTTAATAAAGCTTTATCCAATGACTCAGGTCTATTTGTTGCAGCTAGTATTACTACACCTTCTTTACCATCAAATCCATCCATTTCAGTTAATAATTGGTTTAAGGTCTGTTCTCTTTCATCATTACCACTAAAACCAGAACCATCTCTTTTCTTGCCAATAGTGTCTATCTCATCAATAAATACTATACATGGAGCTTTTTCTTGTGCTTGTTTAAATAAATCACGAACTTTTGCAGCTCCCATACCAACAAACATCTGTACAAATTCAGATCCGGATATTGAGAAAAATGGAACTTTTGCTTCTCCAGCGACTGCTCTAGCCAGTAAAGTCTTTCCTGTTCCAGGAGGACCTACTAATAGTGCCCCTTTTGGTAAATTAGCCCCTATATCCTTATACTTCATAGGATTATGGAGATAGTCTACTATTTCAACCAAAGCTTCCTTCGCTTCATCTTGTCCTGCCACATCTTCAAAGGTTTTTCCTGTGGTTGATTCCACGTATATCTTTGCATTACTCTTGCCAAAGGATAAGACATCATTTCCACCCATACGTTTTTGCATGTTCTTAGCTAAAAGTTGACCAATAGCAACAAAAATTGCAATTGATATTACCCAAGAGATTATAGTACTCATAAGAGATGGTGTTGTATCAGTAATCTCTCTTGAAAACTTAACATCTGCATCGTATAGTCTCTCTACAAGTGTTGGATCTTCCATGGTCCCTGTCGAATATAAAATTTCTTCGTTATCTTTAACTTTAATAAATATTTGATTGTCCTTAATTTCTACTACATCTACTCTTCCATCTTCCAATAAATTTAGAAAAAACCCATAATCAATTGGTTCAATATTTGATTTCATCATTTTAGGAAAAACAAATGAATTAAGAATTATAACTACAATCATAGCTATTACATAATAGTATATTAAAGGTTTTCTTGGTTTAATTGACTTTTTCATTTTTTAGCTCCTTCATTTTAACATCTTAACTAGTTGATCATATGAAACATTCTTCGCATCTGAATCATTAGTTTCAGGGAAACACTCCTTATGACTAATATAACCTAGATAGCCTGAAATAGAGGATCTAACAGCTGTTAACTGATAGTATTTAGAAAAACTATCACTAATAATATTGTCTTCTAAGCCCTTGTCAATTATTGATGAGAATATCTTTTCCAACTCAGATATGAAGTAACTTGAATCTTTTTTTATGTCTAATTTATGATTAAATATCTCATCTAGTTCTGTATAATTATTTAATAGGCTTAGCGTTGAGTATTTATTCTCAATATTTACTTGTATTAGATCTAGAATCTTAAAATATCTGTCCTTAAAAGTATTCTCTTCTATAACTAGATTTTTTACCATTTCCATATCTTTTTGGATATTGTAAATAAGAGCCATGGAAATGGCCTCCTCTTTACTATTAAAATAATCATATACTGTCCCTTTGCCTATATTAGCTGATTTTGCAATCTCTGAAACTGTTATTTTATAAGGATTATTACCATTCCTAAGGAGTTCCATTATCCCCTCAAAAACCGCAATCTCTTTCTCAGAAAATCTTCTATATATCATTTAGTTCATCCTCCATTAATGCTACCCTTCGCATCTTGTTCTTATGAAGTAAGTCGTACATCACTGGAACTACAAATAATGTAAGAATTGTAGCATATGCTAATCCACCTGATGCCACTATAGCCAATGGTTGTAATACCTCAGCACCCATACCCATTCCAAATGTTAGAGCACTAAGTCCCAAAATAGTAGTTATAGCTGTCATCAATATAGGTCTCATCCTCGTTTTACCAGCTAATACCAGGGCTTCTTTTTTGTCCATTCCTCTATCTCTTAACTGATTTGTATAGTCAACAAACACAATTCCGTTATTTACAACTACCCCTGTCAGAACTAGGAATCCCAGCATAGCTATCAGACTTATTGGATTTCCAGTTAAATAAAGAGTTAATAATCCTCCAGTAAATGCTAATGGGATTGTAAACATTACTATGAATGGTGATAAAAGTGACTGGAACTGAGCTACCATTATCAGATATATAAAGACTATTGCTAAAAGTGTCATATATATAAGATCCCTTAAGGAATTGTTAATTAGTTCTTGTTCCCCTCCGATTTCAACTGTATATCCCATAGGAATTTCCATCTGGTCAATCCTCTCTTGCAAATCTCGACCAACAAGACCAATGTTAAAACCTTCTGAAATATCTGCACTAACAGATAGATATCTTAATTGATTATCTCTTCTAATTGATCTCAATCCTTCTTCATCTGTTATGGTAGCTATATCTTTTAATAATACTTCTTCATCATTGCCAGTATTAAGTTTTAAATTTAATAGATCGTCCCTATCAAATTCCTCGTATTTACCTTCAATAACTATAACAGGCAAATCAGAATCCTTGCTTGAAATTGTAGTAGCTGTTCTATTAGATCCGGCAATATTACTTATCTGAGAGTATATTTGCGCCACAGTTAATGAATTTTCCATGGCTTTCTCTTTATTTACTGTAACTTTAAGCTCTATACCTTGTCTATCTAGACCCGATGATACTTCAGATGTGCCTTCTAAATCATTTAAAATATCTGTTACTTCATATGCTAAATCTCTTATAGTATCGATATCTCTACCTTTTACCAATACTTCAATACCTGTACCTCCAAGGGCAGCCATATCCATATTTCTATTATCCACTGCAACTTGGACTCCTGATTCAATTCCCACCTTTTCTATTTCAGTCATAATCTCTGAATTTTTTACACCTGTGTTTTCTTCTAAAATTATATACATGGAAATTTGTGAACTGTTGCTATTACTTCCTCCCTCAAATCCACCAAAAGCTCCGCCTCTAAACACACCTACTGTATCTACGCCTTTTATTTGTGATATCTTAACAACCACCTCATCAGACAAGTCTTCCATTTCATCCTGGGGTGTCTCTTCATCAAATATTATATTTCCTGAGATTTGTGGAGCTTCCATATCAGGAATAAACTGGGTTCCCATTAAATAAGCTAGATATCCACTTAACCCTAGAAGAGAAATAACAAAAATCATAACTACAATTTTAAATCTCAATGTCCATCTTAATACCTTCTCATATAAACTTAAAAACTTATCCAATAATGGATACTTCTTCTCCTTTGTATTCTTAAGCATTGATGCACTCATAGCAGGTACTAATGTTAAGGCTACAATTAAACTAGCAAATAACGAATAAGCTATTGTAAGTCCCATATCAGTGAATAGATCTCTAGATATTCCCGTTGTAAAAACAATAGGTAAAAATACACTAGCAGTAGTAACTGTTGATGCAGTTATAGCTCCTGATATTTCCTTCGCTCCTAAAACAGCTGCCCTACCTGGTGATAAGCCTTCATTTCTTAATCTATAAATGTTTTCAATGGTTACTATAGAGTTGTCTACTAACATTCCTACTCCCAGAGCTAATCCTGCCATTGAAATAATATTTATTGTTACTCCTGAAAAATACATCATCGCCATGGCAAATATTATACTTATTGGGATTGATAATGCAATTATTACAGTTGGCTTTAAATCTTTTAGAAATATTATCAATATTAGTATTGCTAAAATGGCTCCATAAAGGATATTATTCAAAACTGAATTTATAACAATATCTATATAAACGCCTTGATCCATTAAAGTTGTTATATTAACATCTGGGTTTTCAGTTGTTATTTCGTCAATTTTTTCCCTAATATTTTTTGAAACATCTGAAGTAGAATAGTTGCTCTGTTTCTGCATAGTCAATATCACTGCATCATTACCATTTACTTTTGCATATGTTTCTGATGAATTATCTTCTATGTTAATATCAGATACATCTCTCAGATATATTTTTCCTATGGCATCTTCACCAGTATCGAATAATAAAAGTGATTTCATTTCTTCAACACTTTCTATTTTATCTCCAACCTTTACAAGATAAGCCACATCTTCATCATTGATATACCCTGCTGGCATTGAAAAGTTTTGTGCTGAAAGTATACCAGTAATCATACTTTTAGTTATTACATTATCTAGATTAGCTTGTTTAAACGCTTCTTCTCTAGCAATTTCAAATTCTGAATACCCATCTTCTAGTTGAGATTTTGCTTCTAACAATTCTGATTCTACTTTGTCAAACTCGGTCTTAAGCATTATTCTGCCTTGATTCACTTCCTGTTCTTGGGCAAATAATTCAAGCTTTTTATTGTTTAAATCATCCTTGCTCTTTTCAAGTTCCCTTAAGTTTTCACTTAAAAGCGTTTTTGTCGAATTTAGTTCTGCTAACTTTTCTTCAAGTTCTGTCTTTGCAGCTTGTAACATTTGAAGATTTTCGGGAGAAGAGCTTTCATCTCCTAAACCCCCTAATGCTGATGCTGCTATTAATCTATTAAAATCATCAAGCTTTGACTCTATTTCATTTATTCCTAGAGTTACTGAGTTAAGATTATCTCGTAGGGAAGTAATGCCGTTATTAATCTCATTCTCAGCGAGTATCAATTGCTCTTTCCCAGTTTTAATAGCTGAAAGTCCGTCATCTAACTGTTTGTTTTGAGTAGTTCTTTCTCTATTTACAGTATCTAAGCCATTATTTATCTCTGCTAATCCCTTTAAGATTTCGTCCTCTGCTTCAGATAAGCTTTTATCAGTTTTTTCCAGTATACTTTTATTCAACAAGTCTATTTTCTCTTGACTTATTATAACATCCACCCGTTCCTCAAGTAAGCCTTCTCCGCTTACAGAAGCAACACCTGTAACACCTTCAAATTGAGGCATTAATACATCATCTACCCATCTGGTAGTTTCTTTAAGATCTCTTCCTTCAATATCAACTGAAGCTACCATAATTGGAAGCATATCTGGATTTAGTCTTAAAATCATAGGGCTTGCAATATTATCTCCCCAAGCGCCCTTTATAAGATCTAGATTCCCATTTATTTCAATAATTGC
Organism: uncultured Tissierellaceae bacterium; assembly: GCA_964575895.1. Taxonomy (GTDB): domain Bacteria; phylum Bacillota; class Clostridia; order Tissierellales; family Tissierellaceae; genus Gudongella. Next base: position 18,004 of record CAZNTE010000019.1, read on the forward strand.
TGAATCCATGTTCACATCATTATTAAACTCTAAGATAACCACTGACTGATTTTCACTGGATATTGAGCTTACGTTCTTTATATCGTTTATAGTTGCTGTCAATTGTTCAATTGGTCTTGTTACTATAGTTTCAACCTCTTCCGGACTTGCTCCAGGATAAGATGTCATTACAACAACATATGGTAATTCTAAACTAGGTAGTAAATCTGTTGATAAATTTAAAAATGATATGGCACCTAGTATTAATACCAATATCATTGCTACAAATACTGTATATGGTTTTTTTACACTAAACTTAGATAACAATTATTTCATCCTCCTTTTCCCGACCGACTGGTCGGTCACTAATTAAGTATAAGAAAAAGACCTCTAATTGTCAAGAGATCTTTTAAGTATTTTAACCAACGGTGGAATGAAAATTAATTGGATGATGATACCTGGCAGCCCAGTTATTATTCCAGCTTTTATAAAATTTATGGCAGACATTTGTGCTCCAAAGAATCTTGCTAGTATAAATACGACAATGGCTGCAACTATACGTCCATCAACCATACCTGCTAAAAGAGCCAAATAAGTGTTTTTCTTAATATTATTATAAATATATCCTGAAACAAATCCATATGTGGCAAGTTCAAAAATCATAATTGGCAACATAGGAAAAGCAGGAGGCATCCCAGTTAAAACACTGCTTAGAATTGGTGTAATAATCCCAACAATAAGTCCATATAGGGGTCCTACAAACATCCCAGCAACAAGAACTGGTATATGCATTGGCAAAAATATTTGCCCCCCCATATTAAATGAATGAAAAATTATTGGAAGTATGATTCCTATTGCAATAAAAACTCCAGATAATACTATTTTTCGCGTCTTCATGTTTCCTCCTTGTCTTAAAAAGAGGACTGGTTTCACCAATCCTCAGTGTTATTTAAAAATTTGATGCTAATTCAGATAATACACTAACATCATAATGTTCAATAGCTCCGTTGTCAACCGATGTTGCAATATTAGGATCTATTGGCACCAGAGCAAAATTGGAAATACCTTGCTCTTTGGCAACCTTCTCAACTTTACTTTCTCCAAAGACATTGATTTTCTTGCCACAATCTGGACAACTTAAGTAAGACATATTTTCCACCAATCCTAAAATTGGTACATTCATCATCTTTGCCATATTAGCAGCTTTTGTCACTATCATTGATACTAATTCTTGTGGAGATGTAACTATGATAATTCCGTCAATTGGTAATGATTGAAAAACAGTTAATGGAACATCTCCTGTTCCTGGAGGCATGTCAACAAACATATAGTCAATTTCACCCCACTGAACATCTGACCAAAATTGTTTAACTACTCCAGCTACAATTGGGCCTCTCCAAATTACAGGGTCAGTATCATTTTCTAGTAACAAATTAACACTCATTATCTTAATTCCATTGTCACTTATTCTCGGTACAAGGCCTTTACCATTGGATAAAGCTTTTCCTTCTATTCCAAAGGCTTTAGGTATTGATGGACCAGTTATATCTGCATCAAGTATACCGGTTTTGAAGCCCCTTTGATTCATATTAATAGCAAGCATTGAAGTTACTAATGATTTACCTACTCCACCTTTCCCACTTACTATTCCGATTACTTTTTTTACATTACTGCCTTCATTTAATTTTACTGAAAAGTCAGTTTGTGGAGCTGTTCTATCACTGCATTCTACGCTACAGCTATCACAACTTGTATTACATGTATTACTGCTCATTAAATACGCCTTCTTTCTATTAATTTAAATCTAATATCATTTATTCATTCCTCTGTGATGCCTATGTCGCCTACCTTTGTGACAGAAAAAAGCATCCATTTCGTTGTCAGCACATAACTTGTATGAACCACCTTCAATTTTTAGGACTTTCCCATCTACTATGGCGTCTGCAATTTTCTTTCTAGCTGATATATAAATTCTTTGAACAGTAGTCCTAGCAACATCCATTCTATCAGCACATTCTTCTTGCATTAAGCCTTCCTTATCAATTAATCTGATAGTTTCATACTCTTCTACAGTCATAATTATTTCTGCAGCTGAAGATGGTCTTTTATTAAGTGGACCATATAAATCCGTTTCAGGTAAACAGCAAACTTTTCTCTCTTTCATTGGTCTAGCCAATACTATCACCTCCATACCCTAGCATTATACCATGAATTAAAATGTGTTGCTAGTGTTTATTCTCTTTATTAATCACTAAAATACTCCTATTCTTAACCTTTATACGACCTTCTTTCTCAAGTATTGATAATTCTCTACTTAAGGATGTTCTTTGGACTCCTAATCTTTCAGCTAATAAAGATTTAGTTGTAGGTAAATAGATTAAATTTGATTCTTGAATTGCCGATTGTATTCTTAAGTAGTCAATAATCTTTTCTCTCAGTGTTTTAAGTGATATATTAGATATCCATGAGGCCAAATCCGTTGTTTTATCAGAAACAATAGTTAGTATACCCTCTACAAATTCTCGGTTTTTTTCACTAAAACTTAATACTTCTTCCTTACTTATTTTAAACAACTCTAGATCTTCAATGCATACTACAGAAAAAGGATATTCTCTCTTAGATGAGAATAATATATTAGCACCTAGCATATCCCCCTTGGATAAGGTTGATAAGACTCTTGTTTTTCCATCCTTATCTATACTTCGTATCTCTACCCCTCCTGATACAATGAGATCCATGGAATTACATATATCCCCTTGAATATATAAATACTTGCCTTTATTATGAGCTTCTCTATGACTATTAGAGGCAACCATCTTAGATATGGTCCTTCTATCAATATATTTATAGGGGGGAATATTAATTAACAGCATATTTAATCTATCCATAATAACCTCCAAGTGTTACATATGTTACATAATTCAACTTAAATATATAATAACATATACTTATCTTAAAAGGAGGTTTTACTTTGAAAATGAACACAAAAAAAATCATACAACTTTTATTATTAGGGCTTTTTGTTATTTTAATTTTAACAAATAGAGTTCAAATATGGATGGGCTTATTTCTTGTTGGAATAATTGGGTCATTTATATTTGGCAGATTTTACTGTGGTTGGTTTTGCTCCATTAATACAGTCATGGACTATGTTACAGCATTCAAACAAAAGCATGGTATTAGAGATCGCAAAATACCAGACCTTTTGAAGAAAAGTTCTACCAGATGGGTACTTCTTGGATTATTTGTACTGTCTTTTGTATTTACAGTTAGGACAGGCAAGAAACTACCAATACTCCCCCTAGCTTTTATATTTGGCATATTACTTACTTTCTTTTTCCATGAAGAATTATGGCACAGATACTTATGCCCTTATGGTAGTATACTTAGTTTAAGTTCAAAATTCTCAAAAAAAGGAATTACTATTGATAAAGATAAATGCGTTAACTGTGCTAAATGTGTCAAAGTTTGCCCTGCTTTAGCAATAAGAAAAGAAGATAAGCATATTGTTGAAAAAAGTGATTGTTTAGTTTGTATGCGTTGTATAGATGTTTGTCATAAAGAAGCTATTGAATATAAATAAAACTTCCCATGGGGGAAGTTTTATAATCCTAATATTTTATCAATGCTTGCCTTATCAAATCCAACAATTATCTGGCCATTAATATCAATTACAGGAACACCTCTTTGTCCTGACTTTTGAACCATTTCAACAGCCTTATCATAGTTCTTAGATACATCATAATCAGTGTAAGTAATACTTTTTTGACTTAGGTAATCCTTTACCTTTGTACACCATGGTCATGATGGAGTTGAGTAAATTATAATATTGTTCATTGGAATTCCTCCTCTTTAAATTAATTATTATACATATACCTATAAGTTGCATTTTTAATCACATGTTTCTATAATCATTTTAAAAAGGTGTGAAACTCACACCTTTTTACTCAATTTCAATTTGATTAGATTTTTTTTCTAGATGTTCTTCTTTTGGGATTGTGATACTTAGCACTCCGTTGTCTAATTTAGCTTTTATATCTTCAGATTTTGAGTCTTTAAGATATATGCTTCTACTCATTGAAGAAAATTTTCTTTCTTTATGAACAAAATTTCTCTTCTCTTCTTCAATATTCTCTTCTCTTTGGATTTGAATCCTAAGATGTCCTTCATTCATTTCTAGTGTTATTTCGTCTTTTTTAACTCCCGGTAACTCAGCTTCAATTAGATATTCTGTCTCCTTTTCTTCAACATCCAATTTAAATGTGTCCCTGTTCAAGCTTCTTCGTGGCATAACATCACTGGTAAAAAAGTCATCAAGCATGCCATAGAAATCATCAAAGCTAGAACCAGCTAATTTGCTTCTCCTGTTGAAAGGTACTAAACTTGCCATGATTAACAACTCCTTTATTTAATTTTTAGCACTCTAGCACTTAGAGTGCTAATTCTTTGCAATTATATTTTAGAACATAATTTAATTTTTGTCAACTATTTTTTAAGACCAGAACCACATAAGGGTATCACAATATCTTCTTTACTTACGATCTTCCCTTTAATCTTTAAATAAGCCCCATAGTTTACAGCTGATGTATCCTCCACGTAAAATCCCTTCTTTGCTAAATTATATTTGGCAGATATAATTTCTTCTTCCTCTAGTGTTATAATTTCTCCATCTGTACTCTTAACAATCTCTAAAATCTCATCTTTTCTAGGTGGATTAGGTATAGCAATTCCTTCTGCAACAGTTGTTAGATTCAATTTAACTTCACTATCCACCAAAGGTGAACAATTCTTTGCTTGCACACCAATTATCTTAGGATACTTATCAATTAATCCAGCTTCTTTTAATTCTTTAAAAGCTAGTTCAGCTCCAAGTATTAAAGTCCCATTTCCAATAGGTATAATAAAGATATCGGGAAGCCTAAATCCTAATTGTTCAAAAACCTCATAGAAGTAAGTTTTAGTTCCATGATAAAACACAGGATTATATATGTGGCTAGCATAAAAAATCTTGTTTTTTTCAATAAATTCTTTAATTGCTTTTGAAGTTTGTTCTCTATTTCCTGGTATTCTATGTATTATCCCACCATGTGCTTCGATTTGATTTAACTTTCCCTTAGATGTCTCTTCTGGAACAAATACATGACACTTTATTCCCGCCCTTGCACTATAAGCGCTAACTGATGTAGCAGCATTACCACTACTATCAATTGCTATTTCTTTTATTCCTAGCTTTTTTGCTAATAATACAAGCATAATACCTCCTCTATCTTTAAAAGATAAGGTTGGCATGTAGTATTCTGCTTTTGCAAAAAGGTTCTCTTCAAGTTCAATTAAAGGTGTCAAACCTTCCATCATAGTCAAATCTTTACTTTCATCTTTTGTAAATGGAAGCACTTTTTCGTACTGCCACAAGGATAAATTTGAAATTTCTTTCTTTGTATTAGGTTCATACTCACGCCTAATAAAATCAAGTTCGAAAAACCCTCCACATTCACATTTATAATCCATGGTATTTAGTGGATACCCCTTAAAACATTTCTTGCAATAATAGTCCATAGTTATTCTCCTTACTTTATAAAATTACAATGTAAAATACAATGAAGATAATAAGTAATCTTCATTGTATTTTTTAGAAAGATTGTATAAGTGATTCTTTATAGGTCTTATACTTAATTTGCCTTCTTTGAATCTACGTAATAAGCTAAGGTATTTAATCTTTTCATCTTCTGATGATATATCTTTAAAATATCCCCATATATGTTCAATGGCATTGATGCTTTTGCCTATATCTGGCTTTTCTGATAAGGCAAGATCAATCAATCTGTAAAACTCAATTACAGGGTATCCTTCTTTATTCTTTAGAAGACTCCTTATCAGTTCATAGGTATATGGGGATTTTTCAAGAACACTATACTTATATTTACTCCACTCAATTTCAAGACTCTTTATATGATTATTTAAAATCAGGTTATTACATTTTATTGCTGATAGGTTTTTATCTTTTACTTCAAGCATTATATCTATATTATCCAAAATGTTGCTAATGATGTAATCCTTAAATTCATTTAAATCTATTGTAAAGGAATGAGAACCTGGTGATTTATTTATGTCTTGCTGTGAATAATGTATTTTCTGTATCCCATCATCACATCCCCAAGTTTTCTTTGCTTCTCTTATCCAATAAGCATCTGTACCTTCACAATTGTTGATCCTATGATGTAGATTATCAAAAACCACAGGTGTTTTGATCTTAGATGCAATTTCCATTACATCATTTATATTGTAGCTTTTATCATCATTCTCTATAATAATTCTTTTTCTGACCCTATCCTCTAGTCTATTAAATGTATTAATAAATCTAGATTTTGCCAATGCCTTATCCCCATACACACCACCTATATGAAGAATTATTTTAGAGCTATAACCCGTATTAAGTAAGCTCAGTATCTTCACATGACAATTAAGATCTTCTATTGCATTAAATACAACCTGGTCACTGGGAGAGTTTAGCACTGTGTACTGTCCTGGATGCATAGAGACTCTCATATTTGAATTTAGTATTTTCACACCAATTCTATGAAATCGATCTTTGAATATCTCATCCCATTTAAGCATATTAAGCGGACTTGATCCAAAAGGAATTAAGTCAGAAGTTATCCTAAATAATTTTATGTTATTCTGGATATTGTAATCAATTATCTCTTCCAATGAATTCAAATTATGTTCAATGACATCTAACAAATTGTCTTCTGTTAAATACTTTTTTGTTATTGTCCTAAAGTTAGATGTAATATTCCCATATGTTAAACATGCGTACCCAATTCTCATAAGATCTCCTAATATACTATTTTATTCTTTCCAGTTTTCTTTGCTTCATAAAGTTTCTTATCTGCTTCGTTAATATATTCTTTTATATTCTCACCAAAGTACTCTTTAATGCCACCACTGATAGTTAATTTTATGCCTTCTTTAAAATTATATTCTTCAACTTTTTTTCTGATTCTATCACCAATGACTAAAGCATCAATACCTTTTGTATAGGGTAAAACTAATAAAAACTCCTCCCCACCATATCTACCAACAGCATCTGTTTTTCTAAGACTTCTTCTAATTACCTTCCCAATATCAGTTAATACAAGATCTCCAACTACGTGTCCTTTGGTATCGTTAATAGCCTTAAAATCGTCAATATCAAACATAATAATCGAAAGCTCTTCTTTGAATTTTTGACTTTCATCCATCTTAAGTCTTAAAAACTCATAAATTGCTCTGTGATTCTTAAGTTTAGTTAAATCATCTGTCATTGATAGTTTTTCAAGTTCTTTATTCTTTTGTTCCAATGCTTCTTCCATAATTTTCTTCTGAGTTATATCAAAGACGATACCCGCTATTAAAATTGGCTTACCTGATTCATCTCTCTTTGTTATAGCTCCTCTATCATAGTACCACCTATACGAACCATCCTTAGCTTTAATCCTATACTCAACCTCATATACTGGACTATCGCCATAAAGGTGACTCTTCATAGCCTCCATGGCTTTCTGAAAGTCATCCTTATGAAGCTTATCAGTAAAAAACTGATAATTTACTTTTTTTGGCACTTCATCTTCTTCATAACCTAAGGCTTTAATTTTTAATGGATTAAAAGTAACTGAATTAGTTTCAAAATCCCAATACCAATTTCCTAGGTTACCAGTCCAAGGAAAATCTAGAGTAACTGAATTTTCTTTTTCAACTAGTAATTGTTCGTTTAATATTTCCAGTTCTCTGATTCTTTTTATTAAAGAATCCCTATCTAAATTACCATAATCCATTTTACTCATCCTTTATAATTTCATTTTATCTAATTCCTTCAAATTATATCTTTTTATTATATCCATAAGTTTCAAAGGATACTCTGGATCTGTGGCATATCCAGCTCTTCTTATAGCCCAAGTCCCCATGGTTGAATCATACATTACATCTCTAAAAATTCCATATCTTTGAGCATTAAGTAATAATGCTTTATGATCGTCCCAACTTTCCTTAGGATCATTGTAGGCCCGAAACTTATCATCTATTCTATAGGTTACACCATTGTATACTTCCCAAGTATTAGAAATGACATATCCATTACTGCCAGTACCTTTTATACCAAATAGATTCTTAGAGTTTTTTCCTGTATACTTATCAGTAGGAACATATTGTCCCCAACCGGTTTCTAAAATTGCTTGAGCTGTTTGAATAGCACCTGACATACCAGTCTTTAGAAAAGACTCTCTAGCTAATTTTGAAGCAAATCCTTGAAATTGATCTTTAGGTACAATTGTTGTAGGTCCGTATATTTTACCCATATATACTCTAAAACTTACATTTTCACTAGTTATTCTTCTACCATTATAACTCCCACTCACATTTATAGTCCAGTTCCCATCATCATTAATTACAGGAGAGAATACAGCAAAATCCTTATCTTGATCAATACTAATAGTTTTAGATTTTCCATTTGAATTCTTTAATGAAAATACTATATCCTCTAGATTTACATTAGATCTGTACTTTATCTCTGTACTACCAGTGATAACCTGATCAGGTCCAATTCCTAATAATTGTATCAAAGGTGTTCCATCAACATATATTTGTATAGGATTACTCCTAATCACATTATTTCTTGTATCAAGTACCTCAACTAACAAATCATGTTTCCCACTGTATTCAGGCCCTGGAAACCATATAATTTCTCCATATGGTATTGTTTTCAATATTTCTTCCTTATTTGTACTTCCATTGATTAGAATATATCTAGTTTCATTTACATTAAAGTTTCTATAAGCGCTTAATCGTGTTGGATTTTTTATAGTACTATTAATCTTAACACCGCTTAAAGAAAGTTTTTTTTCTGATTTAATAGTAAAGTTAATCATAGATGACTTAAATTCATTAAAAGACTGGTCATAAGCAACTATTTGTAAATTATATACTCCTTGATTTTCAAAAGATGGAGAGAATACTTTAGTTAAATATGGGTCTTCCTTATCGTAAACAAACTCTCTTCCATTTGTTAAGTTATTAAATATATATTTCACTGAATGAGCATTGAAGTTTATACCTGGAGTAATGCTTACACTATCAGTATACTCTTCAAAGTCCTTTATCCCATTTATATTGATAATTGGCTTAACATTTACAGTAATAGGAACAGCATCCGCTGCTAACAATCTGTTATTGCTATCGTATATAGCAGCAACTATAATCTTTTCACCATTATCTTCCATACTAGGGACATAATAGACTGTATTAAGATCTATAGCTGCTTTCCCAACTATAAATCCTGTATGGTCATCCCGATTCATTAACAAGAGTCTTAGTTCATTTCCTTCACTTATATATCCATTAGGGAAATCTACTGACACTGGAATTCTTCCAGATATAGTCTGATTATTGGTTATAGAACTTATCTTTAATGAATAAAAGGGCACTACATCACTATATTTTTGAGAGTCTATAATAACACTTCTACTGGAATTATCCCAATCTATACTAACTCCTAGTGCATTTGCGATTAATCGTATTGGTACAAAAGTCCTATCAATAAGTGGTATTATTTTTGGAGCAATATCACTTACTCCATAACTTTTGCCCTTATCATATTGAATTAGTTGACTACCGATTTTTAACATTACACTCTTATCATCTTTATTAACTATTACGGTTCTTGTTTCATTAATCCACTGAACTTCAGCTCCTAACTCCTCAGAAATAAATCTTAGGGGAACTAAAGTCCTTCCATTTTCTATTATTGGAGCGTCTGTTGGAATAACTTCCTTCCCATCAAGAATAATGGATATTTTACTAACACTTGAAGCTTGAATATTTTCAGGACTTGTTAAAATAACCAATGTCATAACCACTAATAATAAAATAATATTTTTTCTCATCTAAATTCTCCTTTGGCTTAACACTTACTTTATGTGCATATACTACTTGTTAACTAATCCCATTGAAGAAGGCGTCTCTCTCCCTCTAAACTCTTTATTTCACTTATATCTTGGCTTACCTCTATTACACCCTTATAATTTCCATCTCTATCTCTAAGAGCAAAGTACTGAATTAATATTTTTTTACCTTTTATAGTTAACCAAAATGTTGCTGAATCTCTTTCTCCTTTTCTTAGGGCTTCTACTATCTCTTCTACTATGTGTACACTATCTGGTGGATGACAGTTACTAACATCTCTGCCTATTATAGCCTTTGACCTTGGGAATATTCTGTCTTTTGGTCTTGTGAAAAATCTAACTTTGTTGTTCTCATCTACAAATGTCATATCTACTGGAAGAGTATTGAAAATCATCTGGATCTGTTCCAAGGTTAACTCTCCAGTATCAGTACTAAATAAGCTATCTTTAAAAATAATTTCTTCCTCTTGAAGATCCTCTTGTGAAAATTCTTTTTGGATAAATGGAAATTCATACTCAAGACTTTGTTTATGCATCTCATACCATTCGTTTTCATTCAAAACTTCACATGCTGCAGGAAATAGTATTAACTCTTCTTTTTTTACCACACCTAGAATCCCAAAAAATAATTGTGCTATTCCCACATTTACATTATGATCATCACTATTTGGATCCCTTAAAAGTTTAAGGGCATTATCAACTTGCTCCTTCACTTCATCATGCAGAGCCCACATAATAGATAAACCATTGAACTTATCCATTTTCCTCTCCAAATATGGAAACAATATATTTTCTTTTTTTGTGTAGTGAGGAAAAAATTCCTTTAACTCTTCAATTTTTGGAATTAGTTTTTCTCTACGAATTCTAGAAGTGGGTTCTTTAACAATAGTCTTGATTTCATCTGTTTTCCTTTTTAAAGCCTCATTTTCTAAGATCAGATCCAACAGAAAATTATCATTTTTGGGTTTTTGATAAGTATGGTTTGACAAACTCTCATAAAACACATTTATTATCTTATCTAAAAACTCTAATATACTAGACTCATTATATCCTTCACTAAGTAGTCCATGAAAGATTTCAAATGCGTCCTGGGGCAATACTGAATGTATTTCATCCTTATATTCTAAATATAGACTTCTACCATCTTCTCTATTGTTTAATCTTTCAATATACTCTATCAATCGTGATATTCTTGGGCTTCTATCCATCTGAGTTCCTCCTAGTCCTTGATAGGTTAATTATATCCTAAACTAACCTTATTTACAAAGAAAAGAGACTCCATCTAATTAAGTAGATAAAGCCTCTTAGTAGGTATTCAAATACTCCTCTCTTGTCATTGAATAGCAACAATCATCAAAGATTTCTCCACGCTGAGTTACTGTTGAACACCTTAGTACCCCTTCAAATTTAAATCCGCACTTACTAATTACACTTTTTGATCTTTCATTAAAGGAGTAATGGTATACAGATAATATCGAAGCATTCATTCTTTCAAATGCATACTTTATTACTGCTCTTGCAGCCTCAGTTGCATAACCTTGACCCCAGTAATCTTCTCCCAGAACATATCCCATCATACAAGCAGATTTATTCTCCCTCTTTCTGTCCTTATGTAATCCAATTGAACCTATAACTTTTGATTTTTCCTTAAGTTCAATAGCCCAAACCTCATCACTCTTGACAAAATTGTTTAGTAAATTAAGTGATTCTTCCTTAGTTTTGTGAAACTCCCACCCCGCATTAGGTCCTACATTGGGATTTTTAGCATATTCAAAAAAATCATTTAAATCACTTAATTTGAATCTCCTAAGGATTAGTCTATCAGTTATTATTCTGTTCATATATTCACACCACCTCATCACCTTATAAGACTATTAAACTAATGGCCATAAGCATCATCCCAGCTATCATTCCATAAATAGCCACATGATGTTCTCCATATTTCTCAGCAGTTGGTAATAATTCGTCTAAAGAAATATAAACCATAATACCAGCAACAGCTGCGAAAATTATTCCAAACATTCTCTCATCAAAAAAGTTCAATAGTAAGAAGTAACCAACAATTGCACCTATGGGTTCAGATAATCCAGAAATAAATGAATATTTGAAAGCCTTCCTCTTGCTACCAGTTGCAAAGTATATTGGTACTGATACAGCTATACCTTCCGGAATATTATGTATTGCAATTGCTATAGCAATACTAATACCCAATGATGGATCCTGTAATGCACTTATAAAGGTTGCTAGTCCCTCTGGGAAGTTGTGAATTGCTATAGCTAATGCTGAAAAAACTCCCATTCTCATAAGTTCTGCATTCTCATCAGGGGCTTCCTTCATTTCTTTAACATCTCTCATTTCATGAGGATTTTCACCAGAAGGTACAAATTTATCAATTAATCCAATTATTGCAATCCCAGCAAAAAAAGCTATGGTAGTAACTAACAATCCCATAGTGTCACCATATATTAAAGTTAGTGATTCTCTTGCTTTAGCAAATATTTCTACAAAGGAAACATATATCATGACACCCGCCGAAAATCCTAAGGCTGCTGATAGAAATCTCTTATTTGTCTGTTTTGTGTAAAATGCCAGGGCACTACCTATACCTGTAGATAACCCAGCAAATAAAGTTAATAAAAATGCAAATAGTATACTAGAATTTGATATGTCCATATTTCCTCCATTTTATTCCTTTATGGAATATATTACCATAAAGTCATTGCTCATTAAAGTATGTTTTTCAATTATCTTTACAATAATTCATATTTACAACATCAACAAAAACTTTAGCAATGTCTGGGTCGAATTGCGTACCCGCATTTTTACGAATTTCTTCAATGGCTTCTTCCTTGCTAAGTTTTCTTCTATACGTTTTTTCAGTTCTCATTGCATCGTATGCATCCAGTATTGAAACAATTCTAGAAAGTAGTGGTATTTCTTCTCCTTTTAATCCCACTGGATATCCTAACCCATCCCATCTCTCATGGTGAGAAATTATATAATCAGCCATAGAAGCTAATTCAAGAGATGCCATAGCTATTCTGTATCCCATCTCAGGATGCTTTTTTATCATTTCCCACTCTTCATTGGTCAAGGGATCTGTTTTATTCAATATATCTGTTTCTATACTTATTTTACCAATATCATGTATTGATGAAAGGGTAACTAGTTTCTCAAGAGTATCATCATTCATACCTAATGCTTTTCCTATATTTTCTGCTAAACACTCGATATTTTCATCCCCATGATTGCCTTCATTTACAATTCCTGATAGTTTCTTCCTTATACTATTAATAATTGTACTGTGAGTACTCTTGTGGTTGAATAGTTTATTCTTATACATCTGGTCTTCGGCCAACTTAATTACATCCTCCAAGTCTTCACTTATGGAATTCATGGTTTCAATTCCCAGGGATATACTTATGTTGTAATTTGAATCCTTTGAAGTTTCATTATATTCATTACATTCTTTCAGAATTCTATCAACTACTATTTCTCCTATGTTATTTTCAGTTGATGGCAAAAATACAACAAATTCATCTCCGCCAGTTCTAGTAATTATATCAGTGCTTCTTACGCATTTCTGTAATATTTTTGCTGTATCTATTATTAACTGGTCTCCCAGTTCATGACCAAAAGCATCATTGATTAATTTTAAACCGTTAATATCTCCAACAATTACTGATATAGGTAAACTCTCCTCCCTGGCTATTCTGTCTATAGTCATGGAATAGTACCTTCTGTTATATAAGCCTGTCATTGAATCATGGAAAGTTAAGAAATTAATCTCTTCTTCTCTTTTTTTCTGTTCTGATATATCTACTATTATCCCCTCTAAATACTTCAAATTTCCTCTTTCATCAAATATTGGTTGCCCCTGCTCATAAACCCACTTTACTTGTCCATTTTTCATGATTATTTCATATTCTATTTTAATCAATTCCTTATTCTCAACAGCATTAACCCACTTGCTTTTTACTGAGTCTCTATACTTTTCTACAATTATATTATTAAAAGACTGTTCATTATTCATAATAAGTTCATTATGCTTATATCCAGTAACTGCTTCACATCCCTGAGATATATACTCCATAGTCCAGTTATCATCAAATCTACACTTGTAAACCATAACTGGCAAATTACTTAAGAGTTCAGTTCCAATATTAGCATCTATATTACTAATTATAGATTTAACTTTAGAAAAATCAAATAACAAGACAACATAATCTTCCTGTTTATATATTATTATAGGATAATTATTGTTCCTAATACTTAAAGTCTTTTCAATTTCTTTGCCAATATCAATTGAATCTTTAATATCATAAATCATATCGCATAGTTCTTTGTGATTAATACTTAAAAGATCAGACCCATATAAATCCCTTGAATTTTCAAAATGATCAGTAAATATCTTATTATAATCAACAATTTCACAGTAAGTAGACCCATCTACTTCAATGGGATTAATTACTATATAACCATATCCAATTTTCTCCATTATTGACTTTCTTACTCTATTGATCATCCTAAAAACTCCTCAAGTTATGGATTCTATACTTTATTTTACCCATATTTACAAATTGCTACCCTTTAATTATTTATTTTACTAAAAGACTTTCACAAAACTTTCACATCAATTTATATAATTGTAATATATTAGCATTATTTTTATGATATACTAACTATTAGAAAATTTGAGAGGAGTAAGATAAAAAATGAGTGGAGTATTATCTAAAAGCAAGAAAGGTTTAGTGCTTATCCTAATTGTAGCCATGAGTGTTTTACTAATATCTTGCCAACAAGAAAATAATAGTGAAGTAGTAGCAGAGATTAATGATACTAAAATTACCCAAGATGAATTCTATGATTATCTTCTTAAACAAAATGGTTCAGAAGTACTTGAAGCACTAATTCTAGAAAAGATGTTAGAATTAGAAGTGACTGAAAAAAATATTGTTATATCCCAAGAAGATATTGATGCAGAATATGCTGAAATGGTAAGTGTTTATGGTGGTCAGGAACAATTAAACAATGCTCTTGCAGAGTATGGTTATACATCTGAGCAGATAATGGAGAATATTAAACTTAATCTTAGTATTGAAGCATTGTTAGAGCCCTATGTTGAAATTACTGACGATGAAATATTTGATTATTTTACAGAGAACAAAGCAAGCTTTGCTACAAAAGAAAGGGTAAGGGCAAGCCATATTCTTGTGGATTCAGAAGAATTGGCATTAGAGATTTTAGAAAAAATAAATTCTGGAGAAGAGTTTGAAGTTATGGCTAAATTACACTCAAAAGACACCAGTAATTCAACCTTAGGTGGAGATCTTGGCTACTTTGAAAAAGGAATGATGGTAGCTCCGTTTGAAGAGGCTGCTTTCAATATGGAAATTGGAGAAATCTCAGATCCAGTTGAAACAACATTTGGATTTCATATAATTAAATTGGTAGATAAACAAGCTGCATCTGAAGGTGATTTTGAGTCAGCAAGAGAAGAAATCGTAGCTACATTGACGGAAAGTAAAAAAGGTGAAGTTTATCCAACTTGGTATGAGGATATGCAAAACAAATATGAAGTGACAAATCATTTATTTGGCAAATAAAAATCTGGTGGTTTTAAAACCACCAGATTTTTCTACTTATTTACAAAGCTAGCAAGCTCTAACTCCATAATATACCTATCTTCACCCTTTCCATACTCATCTATGGAATATAAAACAGATTCAAATCCAATTTTATCCCTATATAATCTTATAGCTGGTTCATTATTAACATCTACTGTAAGGCTCATTTTATCAAATCCTTGATCTATAAGATCTCCAGCTATAATCTTTAAGAATTCATACCCCAGGCCTCGACCCTGTAAATCCTCAGATATTGCATAATCAAATAAATATGCCTTATAAAAATCTTCCCAATCTCTCATAAGAATTGCTAAACCAACTATTTTATGTTGTCCTTCCTCAGTAAGTACATATACATTCCCATGTCTGATTTGAGGCACTAAACCCCATTGATCCATTCCCAAATCTCCAAATATATCCAACCCAAAATTAACCATTTTTTTTAGTAAACTAAGATTGAAATCCTGGACTAGATATACTTTCAATGAATCAACACCTTCAATATCTTTAACAACCCTATGGGGCAACCCCTTTACTTCTTCTAACATAAAATCACTCCTATCTATCTTATTATTTATCCAATATACAACCACATTAATCATATTTTTACGTAAACCAATGTTATTATTGTAATGATTTAAATCTTATTACAATTTTGTTACTCTATTGAATAAAAGCAGTAAAAATTATATAATAAAAAAAGGAGCGTGAAAATATGGATTTTAAGGATAAGCTAAATCGAATAATTAATATATTAGATATAAATAATAATATGTTATCAGATGAATTGAATGTGGATGTATCTTTGATTAGCCGATGGCGTACAGGTAATCGATTACCTTCCGAGAGAAACAATCACTTTGAATTAATGTGTAAGTATTTCTACACTAGAGCTGTAGAAACTTCAAAGCTTTATGATTTAATAGAGACCCTTGACCAATCTGTACTTAATGTTAATAATGACATAGATAATGTAATGAAAATTATGAAAGAGTGGTTTAATAGTCGTGATGAGATTGATAACACACCCTTGATTCATGATTTCTTCAATAGGATAGATTTTTTTTCTTATAGTGATCCAAATAATTCTGTCACTGATGAAAAAACTATATCCAACTACCCTTACAGTATAAATGATGTTTATTATGGAAACCAAGGGAAAAGAGAAGCAATTACAAGATTATTAACCGAAGCTATTCAACTTGAGCCAACTACAATTTATATTTTTAGTGATGAAGAAATTTCATGGTTAACTGAAGATATTACTTTCTATTTTAATTGGTCAAAACTACTTGAAAAGTTATTAAGGAAAGGTCATAAAATTAGAATACTTCATACAGTATACAAAAGTTTAAACGAAATTTTGAATGCTATTGAGAAGTGGTTACCCTTGTATTTATCAGGAAATCTAGAACCCTATTACTATCCCAAACTTCAAGATGGTATTTTTAGGCACTCTATGTTTATAGTTGAAGATACTGTAGCTTTATCCTCCACATCATTGGTAGATAAGTCTGATAGTTGTTTGAATTATTATCATACAAACAAAACTAATATAATTAATCTTAAGAAAACATTTGATAGTCTCCAACAAATGTGCTTACCCCTGATGAGTATATATACTGATGGTAATCGTAGGGAGTATTTCGAAAATGTATTGGATTTCTATAGAATATGTCAAGATACCCATAATTACAATCAAACCTTAAGCACAGTTACAATGCCTCTAGAGCTCATTGGAGATATTCACGAACGTGGTGGATTTTCCCGTAAAGACTCCATAGATTTTCATAAAAAGAGGATTGAATATTTTGAAGAATGTATAACTAAGAACAAGTACACTGAAATTTTCACCCTGCCTACTGTAAAGTCTATTGAAGATGGATCAGTATATTTTGAATTGACAAATTATTTTCCCGATGGTCCTTATTCTTATACCAAAGATCAATTCAGACATCACCTGCTTAATGTTATCTTAATGCTGGAGACATATGAAAATTATCATATAATATTATTGGATGAAAAGATATTTAATGACATAAGAATCATGGTTAAAAAAGGTTATGGTTCCGTTATTTCTAAAATAACCCCTAGACCTGTTATTTTTAAATTCTATCATGAAGGATTGTCTGAAGCAATCTTCGAGTACCTGACCTACAAAATTAAAGAGGCTAATCAAAAGTCTTATGATAGGAATATTGTTCTTTCAAAACTTAAGAATCTTCTATCTCAACTAAATTAGAGCATGTTCAATGCTCTTTTTTTATTAATTTTTAGGGACGGTACTTGATTTATATTAAATTATGTTGTACAATTTTTTAAGGAGGTTGATTTTATGCCTAGAACTGCCCGTATTAAAGATAATTTTGGAATATATTACATTTCCCAACATTGTACATCAACTAGATCTTTATTTGAAAATAATAAGGATCGAGATAAATTCCTAAATATACTTGAATCCATTAAAAAGAAATTTAACATTAAGGTTTATGCTTATTGTATCGCTCACTCTAATGAATATCATTTAATCCTAGATACCAATGGTTCTGATATTTCTAAGGTCATGAAGGGATTAAATATATCATATGCCATATATGTAAATCATAGTAAGACTCTTTTTAAAGACAGATATAAGAGTTATTTAATAAATGACCATACTTCCCTTATGGAGGCTATTTATAGTATTCATAATCGAAAAATAAGTTCTGAAGTACAGTATAATAGCTGTTGCTTTTACAACCAAGAAAGTCTGTTTGAAACTGGTCTTCTAAACCCTGGAGATGTTAAACTTTTAGAAGACAATTCAATTTTTAAAAGTTATAAGGAATCTTGTACAAACTGTATAACATCTATGGAAGAAGCAAGAAGACAAATTGATGAGTATGCTAAGAATAATAATTTTTCTTATGATACGATTATCAAAGATAAAGAGTATAGAAACAAATTAATATCAAAAATAAGAAAAGAATCTACCCTATCCCTTAAAGATATTGGTATATTATTTGGCGGTTTATCTGAATCTACTATTTCAAAAATAATAAGTAAAAATTAAGTATTGTTTTTGAGAGTAATTCAATAACCGTCCCAAAATTTATGGAGGTGTAATATGAGTTTAGAAATTAATTTAAGTGCAGGCAACAAGAATAATATGGATGAAAATAAAGTTTATGATGTTCTTATTGTTGGTGGAGGTCCCGCAGGTTTGAATGCAGCCCTTTATTCTAAGAGAAAAGGATTGGAAGTTGGAATACTATCTAAAGATTTAGGTGGTCAAGTTATGGATACTTCCTCTGTTGAAAACTACTTAGGATTTTCCTCTATAACTGGTGAAGGTTTAATGAAAAAATTTATTGAACATGTGAATGAACTAAGCGTTCCCTATTTAGAATATGTTGAAGTTAAGGATATAAAAGATGGTAAAATTAAGGAAGTTCTATTAGACAACGGTAGTATCTATAAGGGAAAATCAATAATCATAGCAACAGGCAGCAAGCCTAGGAAAATGGGTGTCCCAGGTGAGCTAGAGTACTCAAATAAAGGTGTTTGTTATTGTGCGATTTGCGATGGTCCTCTATTTGCCGGAGAAGAAGTAATTGTTGCAGGTGGAGGAAACTCTGCAGTAGAAGCTGCAATAGATTTAGCAAAAATCGCCAAAAAAGTCACTTTAGTTCATCGTTCTAAATTTAGAGCAGATAAGATTTTAATCGATCAACTTTTTTCATACGATAATGTAGAGGTAAAGCTAGAAACTCAAATTCTCAAAGTTGTGGGAGAAAAGTTCATGAATGGTATTGTTGTTAAAGATAAAAATTCAAATTCAGATTATAATATTGAAGCAGCAGGACTATTTGTAGAAATTGGCTATATCCCAAATAGCGATCCCTTTAAAAATTTAATAGCTCTTAATTCAAGTGGCGAGATAATAGTTGATAAATATGGGAAAACCAGTATAGAAGGTATTTTTGCAGCCGGTGATGTAACTGATACTCCATTTAAGCAGATAATTATGTCTGCTGGAGATGGTGCAAAATGCTCTCTAGCTGCAAATGATTATATAAATACATTAAAATAATGGAGGTTAAGTAATGAAATATTTGAATGAAGAATCAAAAAATCAGTTGGTAGAAATATTTAATGGAATGAAAGATGAAGTAAAAATATTAGTATTTACTAAAGAAGAACCATGTGAAACCTGCGAAGAAACTAGAGATTTCTTAAGTGAGTTAACATCTCTATCTGAAAAACTTCATATTCAGTTACTGGATATGAATAAGGATGAAGCCAAAGCTAAAGAGTATAATGTAACCTTAACACCAAGTATCGTTTTACTGGATAAAGATAATAAATATAGAAGAATCAAGTTTAATGGGATCCCTTCTGGGCATGAAATAAACTCATTTATTAGTGGTGTTATGGAGGTTTCTGGTCATAATAGTAAACTACCTGATAGAATTGAGGAAAGACTATTAAAGGTTAATAAACCAATAAATATAAAGGTATTTGTCACTCTTTCATGTCCTCACTGCCCAGGAGCTGTGGAAAAAGCACATAAATTAGCTATGGAGAATGAACATATTGAAGCTGATATGATTGAAGCTCAAACATTCTATGATTTGTCTGAGGAGTACAATGTTTCCAGTGTTCCTAAGATTGTTATTAATGATAAATATGAGTTTGTAGGCAACCAACCACTTGAAGTATTTTTAGATGAAATAGAAAAAGCTATAGCATAAACAAATAGATGCCAGATTAATCTGGCATCTATTTGTTTATATATGTATCATGTAATTTCTTAAAAATAGTTAAAGCTGTAATACCTCCAATTAGTGCAAACAACATATCATATTGAGTATCCCATATTGATCCTTGATAAGATAATACAATTTCAGCAGGATAACCAGAAATAATCGATGTTGCAAATTCCAATAACTCATAAGTTGCACTAATTCCCATCACAGTAGCTATAATAACAAAATATAGCATTCTTTTGGACTTAAATATCCCCTTTTTCATATACAGTTCTTTTGCCATAAAAGCAGGGGTTAGACCTTGAAAAAAATGACCCACTCTATCATAATGATTCCTACTTAAATCAAAGATTTCCTTAAAATAATCAAACAAGGGATTCCTTTCATATGTATATTTTGCTCCTACCAATAGAATTATACAATGAATCAATACAATAAAATAAACAAACTTGGAGAATTTAAAACTTTTGTAGGTCAAAGATAAAACGAGTACCATCAAAATTGCCGGTAGTGCCTCTGGTACCCAAGTTAACATACTGAAGTTATCAAATAATGACCAAATTAAAACAAGAACGAAAATTATAAACAATACTAAAAAATACTTGAAATTGTTCTTAGAATTATTATCCATATAATTCACTCCAATAAAAAACGGGTATTCTCTCTTATTGAGATAATACCCGTTTTTATAAATTACTACCTTTAATTATAGCTTCTTAGAGAATAATGCTAATACTACAATTACTCCTAATCCAAATATCATTAGGCCAGTTTGCTCGATTGATATAATTCCCATAACTGCTACAACAAGTACAGCTAGAGGGATTACAAATTTCATTAGAGCATACCAAATATTAAATAAACCAAATTTAACTGTACCCCCGTTAGTAAGTTCATCCTCAAGATCTTCTCTCTTTACAAACCAACCAATGAATATTGCAAGTAACATACCACCTATTGCCAAGAATATCTTATCAGTTAATATATCAAAGAAATCAAATATGCCAACTCCAAGTAACTTGAATCCAGACAATGTACCCATTGATAATGAAGATAAAATACCTGTTACAACCATGATTCCACCGGCTGTATAAACTGCTTTAACTCTTTCCCATCCTCTTTGATCCATAAGATAAGCAACAACAACCTCCAACAATGAAACTGAAGAAGTAAGGGCTGCAACTGTCAATGCTATGAAGAATATAGCTGAGAATACAACTCCCAGTGATCCCATTTCAGCAAATATCTGTGGTACTACTACGAACACTAGTCCTGCCCCTTGTGCTGGTTCCATTCCAAAAGCAAATAATGCTGGGAATATTGCAACACCTGCTATTAAAGCTACTGATGTGTCTAGTAATGTAACTATTAAAGCGTTATTCGGTAGATTCTCACTTTTATTCAAGTAACTACCATAAGTCATCATACATCCCATACCTAAACTTAATGAGAAGAAAGCTTGTCCCAATGCTGCAAGGAAGGTCTGACCAGTTACTTGGCTAAAATCTGGTTTGAATAAGAAATCCAATCCTGCTCCAGCTCCTGGAAGTGAAATACTTCTTATAGCTATAAGTATTAAAAGTGCGAAAAGTGTTGGCATTAGTATCTTACCAGCTTTTTCAATACCACCTGCAATACCTTTAGATACAATTATAATATTAACTACCAAATATGCAAGCATCCATACCACTGGCTCAATTGAAGAAGTTATAAATGCTCCAAATACATCACCAATTGCTGCTGGGTTAGATAATAAACCAGTAAATGATTTGAATATATAGGCTGAAGCCCAACCTCCTACTACTGGGTAGAAACCCATTATAAAGAATGCACTTAGTACACCAAGAACACCTGCAAATGTCCAATTCTTATTAATAGATTTGTATGCACCCACTGCTGCTAACTGAGTTCTACGGCCGATTGCGAACTCTCCTACCATTACACTAATACCAATTACTAGTGCGAATACTAAATAAATAATAATAAATGCGCTACCTCCATTTGATCCGGCCATGTATGGGAATCTCCAAATGTTACCAAGACCTACAGCTGAACCTGCAGCAGCCATTATAAATCCAAATCTGGAACCCCAACTTTCTCTTTGTTTTTTCTCCATCAAATATTCCCTCCTTTAGTACAATAATAGTGTGATGTGAATCACACCTTAATAAATATAATAATATAAAATCAGTTGTTTGTCTAGTTTGAATTTACTGATTATTGAGAAATGTTTGTTAACTTTTTAGCAAAATAAATGGTTGAAGACATCTTCAACCATTTATTTATCATATCTATTTAATTAATTTTATTACTTCCTCATATCCTTTGAATATATATTTACCTGGATTTAAACCGCACTTATCCATATCTCCAGCAATTTCATATCCTATTATCCTATTGTTTTCTATGATTAAATTCAAACCATCTCTTTTAT
Organism: uncultured Tissierellaceae bacterium; assembly: GCA_964575895.1. GTDB lineage: Bacteria > Bacillota > Clostridia > Tissierellales > Tissierellaceae > Gudongella. Next base: position 40,727 of record CAZNTE010000019.1, read on the forward strand.
CTATTATAGCTTCTTTAATAATATTCCATTTATTAACTTTGTCTATAGAATAATGAATGAAATATAAGGAATAAATGTCATTTGTAGTGGGTTTTCTTACAATTAGATCTACATTTTTTATATTATCATCTAATAATAGCCATGAAGATCTTAATATAGAGTAAAATACAATATCATGATAAAAACCTTCCTTGCATATAGCTTCTTGATGTACTCCTTCTCTTAACATTCCACATTTCTCCATCACTTTTCCCGATGCAGTATTTAAATTAAAATGTCTACCAATAATTTTATTAATCTTAACCTCATTAAAACCGTAATTAATTAATTCTCTAGTTCCTTCTGTTCCATAACCATTATTCCAACAATCTTTTCTTATCCAATATCCAACTTCACCTAAATTATTCTTTCTGTCAATACTTAAGGTAAATGCACCTACTAATACATTAGTCTCCTTAAAGATACCTGCTAGGGTAATCATGCCCTTTTCAGCATATACAAGTTCATGGGACTTAATCCAAGATATTGCCAAATCCATTGTGTACGACTTTGGTATATTAAGTGTTGTAAGATATATCTCTGGATCATTCATTGATATATAAACTTCTTTAGCATCAGATAATTTAAAAGGTCTTAATAATAATCTATCAGTCTCCAATATTGGTATCAAACCATCACCTTACCTTCTCATAATAATTTATCCTATCAATTATCTCAAAACCAAGATTAGAATATAACCTACCAACGGCCTCACTTTCATATTCCAAAGATATACTTCGATTTTCATCTAACAACTTATTAATCAAGTATTTCATGAGATTTGTTGAGTTGCCTTTGTTCTGATACTCAGGTAAGGTGGCTACTCCAACAATTAAAGCACTACTGTTATTCTCAAAATCTGTCTGAGCTACCGCAATCAAATTACTATCTATAAATAGTCCAAATGCCCTGCCTCTTGAATTTATTAATCTACTTCTCATAATTTCAGTAGGTGCATAAGATTTAAATGTTAATTTATAAATCTCTTCGATTTCTCTCAAATCCTCCACGTTTAGCTGTCTTATGTCTAAATCATAATCTATAGCATACTTTTCTTTAGAATCTAGGGCTGCTAAGTAACCAACAGTACTAATTTTCTTTATGACTCCTAACTTGCACAAGTTTATACAATAAGACTCAGGAGCAATTACTTTTTTAAAATCTAATTCCTTTATAAATTCTGATAACTCTTTAATATCAAACTCTCCTACTGGAAATAACTTTAAGGTTCCTGATTTTCTAAGAAAGACTAAACTTTCCACTCCTTTATTGTCCTCTTGTATAAATATATCTTTGAATATATCCTTAGAGCCTAATAGGCCAAGAAGGTTAAAGTAATTTCTTAGAGGGTCCCTTAATAATAAATCATAAATATTTATCCATTCCTCTTTATTTAGTGTTTTAATCATATTATCACCTAAAACTTAAAAGTATTTTTAGCTGCTCTTTTGGCTCCTTTTCCAAAAGCTTTTATTATAATCATTGTATTATCCTTCATTACGGCTCCTAACATTGTACATGCTTCCATAGTAGCGCTTCTTCTTAATATGCTCTTATTTGGTCTTGTGGTTGCACTAAGATACCTTTGAGTAATACATCCTACTCTCAAAGTCAAAAGAGCATTTATTGATCCTTCTGTAATTGAGTTTACAACAATATTAGTTACTGTAACTGCACCGGGAACTAAGGTAGCCAGACCTCCCCCTAATATTGATGTGATAAGTGGTTCTATTTGTTCATCGATTAAGTCCAGGTCTTCTAATCCTCTTGCCATTAATACAGTTCCTGCAACATTTCCATAAAGTGCCATTAACCTTGAAAATGATGGCCTTTGTTCATATATTATTGTAATCTGCCATATCATTTTGGTTAAGGTTCCAAGAATAAAAAATCCATCCAATACACCATTTTGAGAAATTGCGGTTGTTAAAAATACACCTGTTGCCTTTGATTTTATTATTTCCCTACTCTTATTATTTAAAAGTAAATAACCTTTCTCGACTTCTTCTCTTATAGAGTTATTTCGATTTACTATATATCCTAATTCTTTTAAGTTTTTATTTCTCTCTAACCTGTTTAAAATATTTTCTAGGTACTCTTCATATTCATTGCTATTTTCATCCTGGGGTAACTCAGGCATTTTCTTGTACCTTATAAAACTAACCAGGGGTAAAAGAAATAGAATAGCTAGTATTACAATTAACACAAATAATGAAATAGTACCCAATAATGGGTGAATTCCACTCATAAAATTTACAATTTGTACCACTTGATTAAAAACTATTATTAACAATATTACTAATAGGCCAATACCTACTTTAATAAGTGTTGGCATAAAAGCTTTTAACATCGATTGATTACTCTCCATGGTTTCACCTATGTTTTCTTTCTTTTCTTATATTTTCTTTTATTAGTTTTTATAACTTCTTCTTTTTCTGAAGTTGGCTCTCTTAATGTTACCCACATGGAAGTTCCACCTTCTCCATCGGTTTCAATATTTAAAAAATCAAATTTCCTAAGGAATTTTGATAATTTTGTATCTCCATAATTTCTGACATCAAAATCAGGGTATCTTTTTGCAAGTCTATTTCCTATCTCGCCCATGTTCATTCTTTGTTCAGTTCCATCTACCTCATCTAGCATCTTCTTAACTGCTATCTTTATTACACTTATATCTGTCATGCTCTTTTCATTTATCTCATTATTTTGAGTCCTAATATCTTCAATAATTGGTTCCTTAGCTTGGTTTTGTGATACCTCTAAACCCAGACTTTTCTTCTCAGATTCAGCTAATACATCTAAGTACTTAAACAAATTGCATGCAGCTATGAAAGGCTTTGGAGTTTTCCTCTCTCCCATACCTACAACCATCATTCCTGACTCTCTTAGCCTTGATGATAATTTAGTAAAATCACTATCTGAAGAAACTATGCAATACCCATCAACATTACCTGAATATAATATGTCCATTGCATCTATTATCATTGCTGAGTCAGTGGCATTTTTCCCAGTTGTATAATTATATTGTTGTACTGGTGTCACGGAATTCTCAAGCAAAACTTCTTTCCATGCAACTGTATTAGGTTTTGTCCAGTCTCCATAAATCCTCTTGTATGTTGCAACTCCATAATTAGCTATCTCATCAAGAATGTATCTGATATATTTTGCAGATACATTGTCAGCATCAATTAGAACTGCGAATTTTTTATCTTCCATTATTTTCTCCCTCTATTTCTTTTAGTATTCCCTCTGCTATTCTTATGCCATCAACAGCAGCTGAAATAATTCCACCTGCGTATCCAGCCCCTTCACCTGCTGGATATATACCTTTAATGTTAGATTGCAGGTCCTCTCCCCTAGTGATCCTTATTGGCGATGAACTCCTAGTCTCAACACCTGTCATCAATGCATCTTCCTGAGCAAAACCAATAATCTTCTTATCAAAATCAATTAAGGCTGCTTTTAATGTATCTGTTACATACTCTGGCAGACAATTCCTTAAATCTCCTGCTCTTACTCCAGGGGTATAAGTTGGATTCATCTTCCCTATGTCTTTTGATGCCTTATCATTAATGAAATCACCTACTTTTTGAACTGGTGCGCAATAATTGCTACCACCTTCAATAAATGCTAGTCTCTCAATATTCCTCTGGTACTCAACCCCAGCAAGGGGATGCTCACTTCCAAAATCTTTAGGAAAAACACTTACTAAAAGAGCTGAGTTCGCATTGACATGATCTCTTTTATGTTCACTCATACCATTTGTGACAACCATTCCCTCTTCAGAAGATGCTGCCACTACATATCCTCCTGGGCACATACAAAATGTGTATGCTGATCTGTTATTCTCATAATGCCCAGATAACTTATACTCAGCTGCACCTAATTTTTGATGTTTATAACTATTTCCATGCTGACTCTTATCTATTAGTTCCTGAGGATGTTCAATTCTAACTCCTATTGAGAATCCCTTTTGCTCAATATGCAAGCCTTTTTCATGAATCATATGGAATGTATCTCTCGCGCTATGTCCCAGTGCTAATATTACTCTATTTGATTTTATAACTTCTTCATTATTAATCCTAACCCCAAAAACTTGTCCATTCTCTATTATTATATCTGTTACCTTGGAACCAAATCTTACTGCTCCTCCATTAATTATGATCTTCTTCCTTAAATTCTTAACTACCTCTCTTAGAATATCCGTACCTATATGGGGTTTATTAACATATAAAATTTCTTCTGGAGCATTAGCATTTACAAAATACTCAAGTACTTTTCTTGATCTTGGGTCTTTTATTAATGTAGTTAATTTGCCATCTGAAAATGTTCCAGCTCCCCCTTCACCAAACTGTACATTGGATTCAGGATTTAGTACTCCTTTTTCCCAAAACTCATTTACATCCCTAGCTCTATTATCTACATCCTTACCTCTTTCTAATATTATTGGATTAAGTCCCAACTCAGAAAGTACTATTCCTGCAAATAATCCAGCTGGCCCCATGCCTACAATTATTGGTTTTTCTCCTTTATAGTCCAATCTTTTATAGTCATATGTCTTCTGGTCTACACTTATAACTCCTTTTTTTCTATTCTTTTTAAGTATAAGTCTCTCATCTTCTACCACCAAGTCAATTGTGTAAACAAAATAAATCTTATCCTTTTTTCTGGCATCTATTGATTTTTTAAATATTGACCATGATATTACCACATTTTCACTTATGTCAATTTTCTTGCATGTATAATCTAGTATTTTATCTTCATCTTCATCAATTGATATTTTTACTTCTGGTATTCTTATCATATAAACTCCTTATTCTAAAGCTAAATATACTTTTCATTCTAATAATATCATTATTTCTACATATTTTCTATTAATCACTTTTAAGTATCCATTAGAGTAACTGATACTTTTGCAATTCTTTTATCATCTATTTCCATTACCTTAAGTTCTAAACCTTGATAATTAATTGTAATATTTTCATAATCCTCTGGAATATATCCAAGTTTATAGATTATAAGTCCAGCTATGGTGTCAAATTCTTCAGAATCATCTAGTTCAACTTGTGCTCTTTTGTTAAATTCAGTTATAGAAGTGGACCCTCTAACTATATACTCTCCATCTTTAATTATTTTAATATCTGGCTCGTCATGATCAAATTCATCGTCAATATCTCCCATAATCTCCTCAATTAGATCCTCCATAGTAACAATCCCTGAAAACCCTCCATATTCATCTATAAGTATTGCCATATGATTTCTTGTATTTTTAAGTTCAATAAAAAGATCATTAATGTTTTTTCTCTCTGGTACAAAATATGGGGGTCTAAGCATATCTCTAATCTTAACATCATAAAACCCCTCCTTATAAGCTTCTAACAAATAGTCTTTCAAGTATAATATTCCAATTATATTGTCTATATCATCACTATATACAGGAATTCTCGAATATTTTAGATTTAACAAATCATCAATATACTCCTTAATATCATCATTGATATTAATTGTATATACTTCTGTTCTTGCAGTCATTATTTCTTCAGCAAGTTTGTCATCAAAACTAATAGCGCTTTTTATCATTTCTCTTTCCAAAGGGTTAATTACCCCTTGTTCATGGCCAACTTCTACCAAGGAACTAATCTCTTCTAAAGTTATTTTGCTCTCTACATCACCCTTACTTACTCCAAGAAGCCTTATTACAGCATTTGTTGAATATGATAGAAGAGATACAAAAGGATGCGCTATCTTTGCTACAAAACTTATTGGTTTTATAGCAAACATAGAAAATTTTTCAGAGTAATTCAAAGCTATTCTCTTTGGTACTAATTCACCAAATACAAGCATAATATATGACAAGATTATTGTTATTCCTATAAAGGCTATATTATCACCAAATGGAATTCCTAGATTATTCAAGAATTCTCCAAATAAAGCGGTTATACTTACTGCAGCAGATGCAGAGGAGAAAAATCCAGCCAGGGTAATACCTACCTGTATAGTAGACAGAAATCTAGAGGGCTCCTCTAGTATCTTCAATAAAGCTATAGCCTTTTTATTCCCAGCTTCAGCTTTGGACATAATTCTAATCTTATCAGTTGATACCATTGCCATTTCTGAAGCAGCAAAAAATGCATTTATGAATGTCAAAACAACTATAAGAATTAACTTCCCCAAAATATTTGTATCATCTAAATTTCCCATAAATATCTCCTTTTCTTATATTAATACCCCATTTTATTCAAAAAAGAAAAACAGCTCTAAGGCTGCTTTTCAAGAAATTTTATAACATCTCCAATTTCTAAAGGCTTACTAAAATAATATCCCTGAAGTAAGTCGCAGTCTCTTTCTTCAAGATACTTTACCTGTTTTCCAGTCTCGACTCCCTCAGCAACAACAAATAGTCCTAATTTATGACTTAAGGATATTATGTCTCCTGATAACAAATTCTCATCCTTCACTTCCCCAACTTTATCTATAAATGTTTTATCAATCTTAATACAGTCAATATTAAGATCTCTTAATCTCGAGAAAGAAGAGTAACCTATTCCAAAATCATCAAGGGCAATAACTATACCCTCATTCCTAAGTTCTTTCAAAGTATTATTAACTGACTCATAGTTATCAAATAACACAGACTCTGTTACTTCTAAAGTAACATTCTTAGGATTAATTCTAGATGAGAGTATCTTATCTAGAATTTTAGACTTAAAAGTTGGATCCATTAACTGTACTCCAGAAATATTTATAGATATTTTAATATCACTATACCCTTCAAACTCAAGTTCCCTAAGAAATAGAAGAGCACTCTGAAATATCCACTCCCCTAACCTGTTTATAAGTAATCTCTTTTCAGCAATGTCAATAAATTCAACTGGGGATATAAACCCAAAAGAATCGGTCTTAAGTCTTGCTAATGCTTCAAAACCCTTGACTTTTTTTGTTTGAGTATCTATTATTGGTTGATATACTAAGAATAGTTTCTCTAGTTGTGGATCCAATAATCCATCTATAATCTCTGATTCTATTGTCTCTTCTCGTCTAATTCTGTTAAGCATATCATTATTATAAAATGCGTGACTAATGTTTTTTCTCCCATCCACGTAACTTACAGCTATAGTAGCATCTCTAATAATTTCATCAGGTTTTTTATAATTATTGCTTATCTCAACTACTCCCATATTTATATCAATTATTCTCTTCTGCCCTTGAGTATAGAATTCACTTTCTAAGACATCTTTTATCTTGAATATTATATTTTCAAGGATTTTTCTGTCACTCTTATAATCTGCTATAATAACAAATCTATCTGATCCAAACCTAAAAACCTTATGTTGCTTTGAATACTCTTCCTTAAGTTTTCTTGCAATAATCTTTAATATGCTGTCTCCATACTCATAACCATAAGTCATGTTAATTGACTTAAAATCACTAATATTAATCAGTAAAAGCCCTCTGGGAAAATTATTTCTATTAATTATATCCTTTAGCTCAAATATCAAGGACTCTCTATTAGGTAGGTCAGTCAGTGAATCAAAATAAGCCATCTTCTCTAAGATCTTATTGTTTTTAAATATAATAATATTAAATATAATCAAAAGTGCAAATATAACAAATAAAGCTACTAATCCAATAGTTATAAAGTCATTAATAGCATTATTGGTTTTAACTAGTGAATTAATAATAGATAAGGCACCTTCTAATTCGCCATCTACTTTAAGTGGTATAATAACTTGATATGCACTTTCACCTTTGTATTCTGTTAAAAAAGAAACTTCTAAATTCTTTGAAATTACATCAAGAATAGAACTAGATTGATTAAATGTACCAATATACTCAGCATCACTACTAGCTATTATCTTACCACTCTTGTCATAAAAACTAGCATTTATTATATCTTCTTCTAAAAATATCCTTTCAATAAGTAATTGTATATCAAAGGTATTAAGGAATGCTAAAATTTTATTAGCCAATATACCCACTTGAAGAAATCTTCCATCCTCTAACTTATAGTACCCATACTTATATAAAATACCTGATTCGGTATCAGCTCTAATGTCCTCAACCATGTACATATCATCTGACAATAAAAATCTATTGATTGGGTGATTCTCATCAAAAGTCCACCCAATGTATGATCCATCAGAGGAATCTATTACAACTCCTTCTTTTGAATAGAGATAAATATTGTCAACGTTGAACTCTATTGATAAAGTATCAAGATTGTTAAAGTTCTCTTCAATTCCCATATTAGCAACTGCAATGCTTACTGTAACAATTCTATCATCAAGTATGTTTGTTGTAATCTCTCTAGCATCCATCGCAATCTCAAGATTGTTTGTATAACTCCTGGTTAATCTATATGATTCATCTTCTAATAGTGAGTAATAGTAGTTTCTAATAGCCTCAGTCATAAAAAAAGATGCAAAAACAAACACCAATACTATTAAAAGGATTGCTGTAAATCCTATAATCTTCCTATTTTTTGATTTTATAGACTGATATTTGCTCATAAGTATCCTCATTTACAACCACTTTTTTTCAGTCTATCATCATTTAATTCACAATGTCAACATTTCCATAAAATTATAACAAAATTAGTTATTAAGCTTATTCCAAAGCTCTATGTATATAATATAAAATCGTTGGGTGGAATTCTCCAATTTAAAATAATGAATTATATAAAAAGAAAATAACATCAATAAAAGTAGAAATATGATCCCAGTAAGTATTATACTAGTCAATAAAAAGAGTATAAAAAAAGCTAACAAAATTAATCCCACAAATATTGTAGTCAATAGATGGGATAACCTCTCATGTTGAATCCACTTAATGTATTCACTATGTAGGCAGATAAGTTCAGAATACCTAGGAGAATCCAAACTTAATTGATCATCTAACCAATTTTCATACTCTCTAATTTTCTTAAACATAAAAATCACCCTATCATTTATTCATGTCAGTATCTATAGATAATTTTTGAATTTTTTTATCAAAATCTCTTGGTAAGAATACTCCTTCCTCTGTAGGTAGGAGATGAAT
>CAZNTE010000020.1:0-47583 GCA_964575895.1 uncultured Tissierellaceae bacterium
GGCATAAAATCAAACGAGCTATCGCTCATCTATATGCAACTGCCTGTCGCACAAAAAAGACAGACTGTAAAGTCTGCCTATGTTTTATTCTTCTGTTTCTTCTCCAACAACAGGTACCTCTGCTGGATCTAGAACTTCTTCTGCCTCTTCATCTTTGTCTTCTTCAGACATAGTAGGCTCGTTTAGTGTACATATTATAGATTCTAAATCTGTAATAACATTAACATTTTCAACACTAACTATGTCAAGATCCTTAACATATAGTGGTGTATCATATGTCATTTTTGATACATCTATTGCAATTTCTTCTGGAATATCTCCAGGTAAACACTCTATCTCTATACTATCTAACATCTGCATTAAAACAGATGGTTGAAGCTCAATAGAATCTTTGTGTAACAAGGTTAAAGGAACTGTAAGTTTTATCTTTTCTTTCATATCCAACTTTTGGAAGTCAATATGAATAACCTGTCCTTTAACAGGATCTCTTTGAACAGTTTTAACTATAGCAGGTACAACTTCACCATTAAAATCCAATTCCATTAAAGATGATGTTCCAACTTTTCTAAACACTTTGATAAATTCCAATTGATCTACTGTTAAATGTCTAGTTTCTTCTCCTCTACTATAGACTATTCCTGGTACCATGTTTTCTTTTCTAATTTTTTTTGCCATTCCCGTTCCGATATCTTCTCTTAACTGGGCTTGTAGTCTCTTATCATTCATATAAGATACCTCCTGATTTCATATTTGTACAAGTTATACCTACCCTATATGAATAGTCCCTAAACTATTATTTAATATCTAATACCTTTAACTGAAATACTCTTGGTTATAAGGTAGTTATTTAGTGTTATTTTTATCTCACCACTAGGTATACTTAAACCTTTTTGGACATAAATATCAACTTCATCAATATTATATACATCAAATCTACTGGAACTTCCAGGGTTTCCTATCTTAACGGATAGTTGATTTGTTGAACATCAGCCACTTTTCACCTGAACCACTGAAATATTTAAACTTGGATCTTCAGGTGACTTCTTCTTTATAAACTCACTTGCATCATTGCTTAGAATTATTTCCATTATGCCTTCTCCTCCCTACTTATGTCTTTTTTCTTCTCTTTTATTAAATAACTGGCGATAAATGCAGTTATTGGTATTGTAAGTATCAAGCCTATGCTTCCAGCCATACTTCTAACAACTTCTGTGGCAACCACATCAAGATTGAATACTTTAGATAGTTCTGTCTCATATGCCATAAACAGTAGTAGCATAGGTATGGATGAACCAGTATAAGCCAGTATCAATGTGTTGACCATGGTCCCCATTACATCTTTTCCAACATTCATTCCTGAACGGAATAACCTGGCTCTTGATAATTTGGGGTTGGCTTTGTGAATCTCATCGATACTTGATGCTATTGAAATTCCCACATCCATTGCCGCTCCTAGAGCTCCCATTATAATCCCGGCAAATAATAAGTGTCTGAAATTAAACTCTATTCCCTGGGGAATATACATCAACATTGTTGCTTCTTCAGCACTCAAGCCTGAAAGATAAGCCTTATTTCCCACATAGAAGGCAATAAGTCCAGCAATAATAACTCCAATGGATGTTCCAGAAATTGCAGCAAAACTCTTATGATTAATTCCAGAAACAAGTACTATTGTCACTATGGTTACTAAAACTGCAGTGACTACACTTACTAAGATTGGGTTTATTCCCCTTAACATTAGGGGTAGCATTACAAATAAGATAGCCGAAACAGTGATTCCAAGGGAAATCAAACTCTTTATCCCTTTTATTCCTCCAATTGCGATTACAAACAACATAAAAGCTATCACAAGATAAATCAACTGATTAGTCCTATAATAATCAGCAATATAAACATTATATTCACCATCAGGAAATTCTTCTATCATAAGTAGTACTTTCTGTCCCTTACTTACTATTATGTCATAGTATTGGTGATCGGATAATTCATTTTTAATCATCACCTCTTCACCCTTATGCTTTCCTGAATCAATCCTTACTAAAACATCTTGAACCCTGAAATACTCATATTCAGAATCCCTAATTTCAGATGCCTCAAGAACTGTACCTCTCTCAGTAAAATTCTCAAAATCAGCTTCAACATCCATCCCAAATGTAACAGATGGAAGCATTAGTATCAATATTAGTAAAATAAATAATGTCCTTTTCATGGTGACCCCTTTCAGAATATCTAAAATCTACTTAATTCATTTATCTTTCTCAATTGACAGAATCCAATAAATACAATTCCAATAAAAAGCATTCCCCTTAAGCCTACTATTAATATATTTCCAATGTAACTATCACCGAAAAACATAGTGGGTTCAACAAATATTGAAGATAAAATAAGAAGAAAACTTAAGACAAGAAATCTTTTATCATTATTCTTTAAGCTGTGTAAAAGTATAATTATTCCTACAAGAGCTGAAAAAATCATCAGTGGTACTGCCCTAATTATAGTAAATGCTATATTTTGATATTCTTGAAAAAATTGATTTTGTGGAAAAAGTGTAATTACTCCTCTGAAAATCAAAAGTGCCAATAAAAGTTTTTCAACGGGTGGTTTCTTACTTATGCAAAATCTTTCCTTATAAAGATCCAAAATCAAAGCATAGAATACTGTAATTATAAAGGCTTGTGCCAATCTTCCAAGTCCAAGAAAAGTGAGATTGTTTTCAATCCCTGTGGTCAACAAGCCGTACAATCTTGAAATCACTAAGATTCCATCCCCCAATAACAAGGTAATAGCCATTGCACCAAAAACTATAAATGGTTTGTTTCCATTATGATTTCTATACAGGTAAATACACATATACAAGATTATAGTTAAATATAAGAAGAATCCCATTGGCTCAATAATCTTTTGCAATATAACCACTCCCTTGTTTTCCTTACATTAAGTTTAATATTAATAGACTAAAATGTAAACACTTTCACTGATTTTTCACCTTATCCAATTGAAAAAGGACTATTATTATGCTAATATCATTACATAACCATTAGGGTGGTTAGTTCAGCTGGTAGAACGCTACGTTGACATCGTAGAGGTCGTTGGTTCGAGTCCAATATCACCCACCATTAATTAATCCCACTTCAAAATTCGAAGTGGGATCTCTTTATGCTTCCTTATTAATAATATCCTTAACTTTCATAAGTCTTGTAATTGTACTTCTCTCATTTTCATCTAGTTTCATACGAATGAATCTTATGGTTTCCTGTAACTCAGGAATCGTCCTATACTCAAGAGCATTTACTCGACGTCTTGTCTTTTCTATCTCATCTGCCATTAGCTGACAAGCTTTTTCTACCTCTGCCAATTCCAGAAGCTTGGGCATTATGCTGTATAATTTACTTATGGCATCGTCCAATTCTGAAGAAGTTTGAGCAAATCCATAAGGATAAATGCTTCCTTCATCCCCTTCAAGCTTTCTCTGAAAGCTCATTACAGGTACATGAACACTCATTACATTCTTCTTTTTAATATCTACACTGATACTTTCCTTGGGAAAGGCCACTGCAGCTTCCAGCATCTCAGGTGACATTACAGCACTTGCCAAAAGAAACTCATTAAAGGCTCCTTTTAACTCTTTTTCAACTTCCATTCTTAGCTTTTTATTATTTCGTATAAGTTCGATAAACCTTCTCATCAATTCATCTTGCTTATCTTTTAGAAGTTTGTGTCCTCTAGTAGCAGTTTTAAGTCGAGCTTTTAGTCTGGTAAGCTCCATACGAGTAGGGTTAACATTTAAAATTGCCATCTACTCAACCCCTTTTTCTTCCAGTGGAAGGTATTTATCAAGGTATTCTTGACGAATTCTCTTAAGCTCCCCTCTTGGAATTATCTTTAATAGCTCCCAGCCTAATTCTAATGTATCATTAATGCTCCTGTTATTATCATAACCCTGATTTACATACTGATTATCAAATGCCTCAGCAAATTTTGCAAATGCCTTATCAGCATCTGATAAAGCTGACTCTCCAAGAATGGTTGCCAGTTCTCTAGCTTCAATACCTGATGTATAGGCTGCATAGATCTGGTTCATAGTATCGGCATGGTCTTCTCTTGTCTTCTTATCTCCTATACCCTTATCCTTAAGTCTTGATAGGGATGGAACAACGTTTATAGGAGGTTCAATACCTCTTTTGTATAATTGTCTTGAAAGAATGATTTGCCCTTCAGTAATATATCCTGTTAAGTCAGGAATTGGGTGAGTAATATCATCCTCTGGCATGGTAAGAATTGGTATCTGAGTAATAGATCCCTTTCTACCCCTAATTCTTCCAGCTCTTTCATATATGGTTGAAAGGTCAGTATATAAGTATCCTGGATAACCCCTTCTACCTGGCACTTCCTTTCTAGCAGCAGATGTCTCTCTAAGGGCTTCTGCATAGTTTGTCATATCTGTAAGGATTACAAGTACGTGCATGTCCTTCTCATAAGCCAGATACTCAGCACAAGTCAGTGCCATCCTTGGTGTTGCAATTCTCTCAATGGCTGGGTCATTTGCCAGGTTAACAAAAAGTACTGCTCTATCAATTGCCCCAGTTTTTGTAAAGTCTTCAATGAAGAATTGAGCTTCTTCAAATGTAATACCCATAGCAGCAAATACTACGGCGAACTTCTCCCCTGAACCAAGAACTCTTGCTTGTCTTGCAATCTGAGCAGCTACTTCTCCATGTGGCAAACCTGATCCTGAGAAGATTGGTAGTTTTTGTCCTCTTACTAGGGTATTAAGACCGTCTATACATGATATTCCCGTTTGGATAAATTCTTCTGGATAATCTCTTGATACTGGATTTATTGGTACACCATTAATATCTACTTTCTTTTCTGGAATAATCTTTGGGCCATCATCCTTAGGTCTTCCAAGGCCATCAAATATTCGACCAATCATGTCTTCGCTTACACCTAATTCAAGAGGCTTTCCTAGAAATTTAACCCTTGTTGTCTTTAAGTTAATTCCAGAGGATCCTTCAAATAGCTGAACCATAGCCTTATCGCCATTAACTTCAAGAACTCTACCTCTTCGCTTTTCACCAGTTCCAAGCTCGATATCAACAAGTTCTTCATACTTGACGCCTTCCACTCCATCTACAACCATTAACGGTCCAACAACTTCTCTAACTGTATTGTATTCTTTACGCATCTAGGATCCCTCCTTCCTGAATTAGTTTTTCTATTGATTCATTTAATTCTTTAATAATCTCATCTATTTTGTCTAATTCTGCTTCATCAATATACTTAGATCTTGCAATTTTTTCTCTAACTGGCATCTTCTCTATGTCTTTAAGATAAACACCATTTTCCAATGCTTTCATCCCCAGGTCATAAAACTCTAGAACAAGTTTAAGCATCTTATTTTGCTTTTCATGAGAGCAGAATGTATCTATCTCATGGAAGGCATTTTGCTGAAGGTAGTCTTCTCTGATTGACTTTGTAGCTTCAAGCTTAAGTTGATCTTCATAGGATAGAGAATCTCTACCAACTAGTCTTACTATCTCCTGTAAGGAAGCCTCTTCTTGTAGAAGACTCATTGCCTTTGCTCTATTCTTAGCAAAATCCTTGTCGATGTTTGCTGCCATCCATTGATCCATCTTTGTTTGATAAAGAGTATATGAGTTTAACCAGTTGATAGCTGGGAAGTGTCTCTTATAGGATAGGGCATGATCAAGACCCCAGAATACCTTAACGATTCTAAGTGTAGCCTGTGAAACAGGTTCTGATATATCTCCACCAGGAGGGGACACTGCACCTATAACGGTGATTGCACCTTCTCTGTTGTCACTGCCCTTACAAATTACTTTACCAGCTCTCTCGTAGAACTCAGCAGCTCTAGAAGCTAGATATGCAGGGTATCCTTCATCACCAGGCATTTCCTCTAGACGACCAGACATTTCTCTAAGGGCTTCCGCCCATCTTGATGTTGAGTCAGCCATTATGGCAACTGAATAACCCATATCTCTAAAATACTCAGCTAGAGTGATTCCGGTATAAATGGAAGCCTCCCTTGCTGCTACTGGCATGTTGGATGTATTTGCAATAAGAACTGTTCTTTTCATTAAAGACTCTCCAGTTGCAGGGTCTATGATTTCAGGGAACTCCATAAGAACATCTGTCATCTCATTCCCACGTTCTCCACAACCAACATAAACTACTATTTCAGTGTCAGCCCATTTTGCCAGCTGATGCTGAACAACTGTCTTTCCCGAACCAAATGGTCCTGGAATAGCTGCCGTTCCGCCTTTTGCAACTGGGAAGAAGGTATCAATTACCCTTTGACCTGTCAATAGAGGAACATCTGGGTTTAACTTCTTCTTATAAGGTCTACCCTTACGAACTGGCCATTTTTGCATCATCTGAAGCTTTTTCTCTCCATCTAATACACAAATATCTTCTACTACTGTAAATTCCCCTTCTTCAATACCAGTAACTGTACCCTTGACTCCAATTGGTACCAGTACTCTGTGAAGTATTAAAGGTGTTTCTTGAACTGTACCTATTACATCTCCCTCATCTACAAAATCTCCAACTTTAACGCTAGGTTTGAAATCCCATTTCTTTTCCCTATTAAGGTTGTAAACTTTTGTACCTCTGGTCATAAAGTCACCAGATTTAGCTCTAAACTCTTCAAGAGGTCTTTGGATTCCATCGAACATGGCTTCCAATAATCCAGGACCAAGTTCTACAGAAAGCGGTTCTCCTGTAGTATATACTGGGTCCCCAGGCCCTATTCCAGTTGTCTCTTCATAAACCTGGATAGATGCTCTATCCCCTCTCATCTCTATAATTTCACCAACTAGTCTATTGTCAGAAACTTGAACAACATCATATACATTAGCTTCATCCATTCCCTCTGCAACTACCAGGGGTCCGGATACTTTAATTATTTTTCCTACTTTCAAGATAAGCCCTCTCTTTCTATAAAATATTTGATCCTACGGCTTTTTCAACATTTTCATTTATTCGTCTCATCCCAATATCAAGAGTCCCTTGATTGCTTGGAATAAGAATAACCGCAGGTATTATCTCTTTGTCATATCTTTCAACAGTATCTGGTATGAGACTTGCGATTTGTTCAGTGATAAAAATTACACCATAGTTATCTCTGGCCATAGTATCTACCATTTTCCTAGCCTCATCACCTTCAGAGACTGTAAAGACATGGACTCCAAGGGCCTTAAAAGCCAAAACTGAATCCTTATCTCCTATAACTCCAACTTTAAACATATAGATCACGCAACCTTTCTCTTATAGCTTCAGGCGGAATATTATTCATTTTAGAAACCATAATTATTCTTAAGGTCTTAATTTCCATTTCCTTTGCCACTAAATATGAGAAGATTGGTTCTGGTCCAAATGTTATAGATTTAGAGCTTTTATTTAGATTGATCAAATAATTATCCATGTGTTTTTCTAATACTGATAATCTACCTGTCTCCTGATAATCATCTAATCCTGCTAAAAGTTCTCTGCTGATTCTAGCATTTCTAAATCGATTCATCATTACGTCTATGGATTCATTTAATGTTAACAAAATTACATCTTTTTCAATATTTCCATTGTATAGGATGACTTCTTCAAAGAACTTCAAATCCTTACCTTGTTTTTTAAGTCTTACTGCTGTTGAAACATTAAGGAAGTCTATCATATCCTTAACATACTGGGTAAAAAGATCTACTTTCAATTCATCTGTTATTTCAAATAAGTGTTTAAAGTAGAATATATCCAGTAGGATATCAATTCTCTGAGGATCATTTTTATCTTCAAAATCCTTTTCCACTTGTTCTATTGCTTCTCTAATTCTAGGGTCCATGTCTCTAAATGTACGTGAAGTATAATATGCTTTTAGTTTTGAAAAATCCATTGTCCCCAAACTGATATTGAGATTTGATAAATCTTCAGACATTAGTTTTTCCTTAAGCATAACTTTTATATTATGATAATCATATCTTAATGCTAAAATATCAACTACCCTAGGATCTGCAGAAAGTTCTCTCATCATCTTATATACTCTCTTTAACTCATAAAGCAGTATTCCCTCATAGTCGTTTTCTTTTTCAACTGCCCCAATAGCAGCTGAATACTCTGTATCTCCAAGGACTCTTAATACCTCTTCCAGATCCTTTGCATCTACTAACTTCTCAATAGCAGGTCTATTAAGGAGCTTGTTCTCAAGGACTCTGGTTCTGGTAACCCCTTGGGTAAAGGCCATTCTATCCATGAAATCACTCCTATTCCTGGAAGAGATTTTTAGCAATTTCACCTTCCAACTCTTCTCTTATTTCATCCACTAGGGAATCAAATGTATAGTTGTATATAACATCTTCATCTCTTATAATAAATCCTGATTCCAAATCATCATCTTCAGATACTTCCATATCCTTAAGGACTGACTCAATCTTTTCTTTATAGCCTCTTGGAACCAAAAGGCTACCCTTTCCCTTCATTTGGGTTTTATCCATGGTACTCTTTAAGAAAGAAATATAGTCCTGGTCATCTAAGCCATTTAATGACTCCTTAGCCATTAAAAATACCTTGTCCATAACCTTTTGTTTTGCCTTAAGTTTTTCATCCCTTACTTTAAGCTCAGCACTGGATACGACTCTATCTTTCATCATTTCTGATTCGGTGGTTGCTTTTTCGATTATTTTTTCTTTTCTATCATGTGCTTCCTTTATCTTGTTGTTAATGACTACCTCACTTTTTTTATGAGCATTCTCTTTGACAGCTTCAGCTTGTGCTCCTGCATCATCGAGAATCTTCTTTGTAAGGTTCTCTAATTTTGACATAGCTTCACATCCTTAATTTTTTTAGAAACTTACAGCATTTACAAGGATAAGTGAGATAACAAATGCCAATAGGGCATAAGTTTCAACCATTACTGCGTAAATAATACCCTTAGTAGAGTGCTCTTCATTCTTAGCAAGAATGGAAATACCAGCTGCTGCTGTTTTCCCTTGAGCTATTGCTGATTGCCAACCAACAAATCCTATTGGTAGACAAGCTGCCAATAAGTACATCCCGTGAGCTAGAGACATCCCAGCATCAAGTTGACCCAATACTAAAAGACCTATAACAAATCCATAAAGACCTTGTGTACCCGGTAAAAGCTGTAATACTAGAGAACGTCCAAATTTTTCAGGTTCTTCAATTACTAAACCACTTGCTGCCTGACCAACTATACCTATCCCAATAGCTGAACCGATTCCTGAAAGGAACACAGCAACAGCTATTCCAAGTCCTGCAAAAAATACCCCACCATATGTTACAATAAATTCTGTAAATGTCATTTACATTTCCTCCTAACCTATTTTAAGTTAATATATTTTGGTTCTGTTTTAAACTTCTTAAATCCAATTCCGCCACCTTCATAGAATTTACCGAAGAATTCAACAAAGGTAAGTCTAATGGTGTGAACATAAGCACCTAGTAGTGATAATCCCAGGTTAAATGTCTGTCCAAAGATAAATATGACAACAGCAAATACTATGCCAATTATACCTTTTTGTGCAACCATTCCCGCCATCATGTTGACAGCACCAGCTATAAAACCTCCAGCAAGACCTAAAGCCATAAGTCTTGAGTAGGATACAAAGTCTCCAACATAACCAGATATACCATAAAGAGAATAAACTCCTCCTCCGATTCTACCTACTATGCTAGTAGCATCTCTTCCCCCTGTGGCAACTATTCCAACCATTCCCACTATCATTACAACCAAACTAATGGTTTTTAAAATAGGTGGTAGGTCCATTACAATGTTTAATAGATAAACAATTGCTCCAGTTAAGGCTAAATACCAAAATCCAACATCAAACATTGCATCTTTTATCTTACCGTCCTTTATGAGGACATAAGCCTTTAGAGCTAGTGCAAAGTAGATGTGAATTAAACCGAATACTATCGAAAGTATTAATAAAGTGTTGTAATCAGTTGCTGGATCAAACAATCCAGGTAGTGGAATTATTCCACCAAATAAGGATCCATATAGAAAACCCCATATTATAACTGAAAAGCTTAGATAGTAAAAGAATCTTACAAACTTTTTAGTATTCTCACTTAAATTGAACATCCTCAAAACTACAAATGTAGCTATAAGCATTATTAATCCATAACCAACATCAGCTGCCATCATCCCAAAGAAAGCAAGATAAAATGGCGCTAATAAAGGGGTTGGGTCTATTTCATTGTACCTGGGTAGTGCATACATACTGGTAAGAGATTCAAAACTCTGTGCAAACTTTGAATTCTTTAATAGAATCGGTGTTTTTATATCCTCTTTATCAGCTTCCTTTAATTGGAGGTAGTAGGTATTATCAAGAACATCCTCAACTCTTTTGTTAAAGTCAGCTTCTTTGTCAGTAGGAATATATCCTTTTATTACATTTACCTTTTCTGTCATCATAAAGTTTTCAGCAGCTGCAATCCTAAGCTTTTTATTATTTAAATAATCATATGCTAATTCCAGCTTAGGGAGAGAATCTGACATCTTTTCAATTTCCTTCTCAAGAGTCTCAATCTCAACATGGTAATTAGCATTTTCTTCTTCAAGAGTTTTTATAACATCTCTAGGTGTTCCTTCACCATGTAGTTGCACTCTTGAAAAACTTATGGTTCTCAATTTGTCCTTTATCATTTCAGCTTCATTATTATGGGACATCACTATTAAGTATAGGTTGTCCTTATCTTCTTCAAGCACCTCATAATATGTGTACTGACTATCCATCATTGAATCTGTTAACTTATCTTGGAGCTTTTTAGGAACTGTTCCTATTAATAGCTCGCATGCTTTAATACTATTTAGATCTTTAATATTTGTTGAAAGACCACTCCATGGCATTAGTTCTTGGATCTTTCCTTTGTTCTTTTCAACAGATTGTCTTATGGCATCTCTTTTTTTCCACAAATTATTAACATTTTCATACATTGGCAAGTACTCAATCCTTAAGGCTTCATCTTCCAACTCCTGGAAGGTGTATGTCTCTAAGCCTTTCTTCATTGCGGCAATACCTGTTTCTTTCTTGTAAAACTTTGAAAGTATCTCAATACTATGGTTTACCTTAGCTAGGTCTTCCTCTACAGATACTATCTTTTCAGGTACTCTTACCTTCTTCAATCCTAAATCACTAATGTCTTCTCGGTCTTCAAGATTAAGGAAATGTACATACTCAAATTTTTGAAGTTCATGAAGAAGTTTCTCCTTAGAAGAATCAAAGGCAAATAAGCTGAATTCACTCATCTTAACTATTGCCATTATTTTTCACGATCCTCTCCATAATAATCTTTGATACTTCCCTTAGCTTTCCTTCATCCATATTTTCTATAGCCTCAGCTAGGGCTTTACCTTCATCTAAGATTGGTTTTGCTATGGCTTCTCCTTCTTTAACAGCTTTTTCCTTAATGGATTCTGCATTTGCATAAGCTTCCTCAAGAATTCTTTGAAAATCCTCTTCGCCTTTTTTTACTGAATCATCCATTAATTTTTTTGCTTCAACATTGGCTGTATCAAGGATTTCTTTAGCCTTATCCTCAGCTTGTTTGACTGTTTGAATAGCATCTATTGCCATCGCTTCACCTCCTATTGTTTTTATTTTCTGTAAATAGAAAAAACTAACGCCTATACTATCTAATTCTATAATAATTATATGCATAAATCAATAATTTGTACATTAATTATCAATCAATTCTCATTATTCCAACTCCTCTTTTCAAGGGATATATTCACTATAATGTTTGAATCTAGTCTTTTGTTTTAAATAAAAAAGGCAAAAAAAAATTGTTAATTTTTTATAAAGTTTTGGAAGAAAGTGTTTTCTTTTGATATTTTAATGACATTACCCCTATCAATTTCACACAAATTCTGAATTTTCATGTTACAGTTAACTAATAAAAGACCAACATCGTTGATCTCTTATAGTCTTTTCTTAGGCTTTTTTGATTTAATAAAATCCTTCTTTTCTTCAGAGTTTCTATCGATTAATTTTTCATGGGCTTCTTTTAATTCATCAATCTTACTTTTTAACTCCTTGCCATCTTCAGACATGTTTTTAATTGTCTTTTTGCTTTTCTTAAGATTAAACTCTCTTTTTATTAAAGAGAACTTTCCTTCTTTAGCATCACTAATAATTTCTTTTGGCTTCTTTAATTTCTTCTTAGTAAAATTATCCATAGTATCACTCCCTACTAATTTTTACCCAAAGTGTTTTTCTATCAACCACTATATATTTTCTATATTATATATTCCAATAATCGGGTTCTGCTTAAACACTGTTGATTTAGCGATTATTTTTTCTGTTTTACACAAAATAGCCATTTCCTTCGTATATAATTTATATTTTTTTGAAGAGCACATATTTACACATTTAAGAGGCAATAAAAAGAAGCCTTTGATAAAGCTTCAATTTTGATGCACATAATATAAATGATGTGTCTTGAGAACACGCTCATCATTTTTCAATCAATTCATACCTTATAAAAGAATCCTTAAATTCTATATAGATTGTTTCCTCTAATTGTTCATATCCATATATATCGGTATCCACGGGTAGTGAATTTGAAACAAAATAGGTTTTTCCTTTTACCATAGGCTCTGTTTGAGATACCTTTTCTTCCACTTTCCCCAAATAGATGAAATCTTCTGGTAGAGTATTTATTAATTTCCCAGTATCTCCGTAGATATAGCTTTCCTTTGAAATCATAGGTCTATAATCCCACTTCTGGTCTATATTGTCTTTATCGTCTGATGGATTAGTGCATCCTGCAATTAATATAGGTAGAATAATTGCGCCAATGATAAGATAAAATAATGATTTTCTGATTTTTACCACAACAATTCCCTCCTTGCAGGTATAGCATAAATATAGGAAGAAAAAGTTAAACTTTAACCTTTTCTTCCTATGTATGTATCACCTAACAATAATTATTATTTGTAAAGTTATCTATAACTATGGATACTAGGTAGTATTGTGTTTACACCTATAAAGGTAAATATTACACATATAAACCCAATTACTGCAAATAAGGCAGCTGGTCTACCCTTCCACCCTCTATTAAACCTTAAATGAATATATACAGAGTATATAAGCCAAGTGATTAGAGACCAGGTCTCTTTTGGATCCCATGCCCAGTATCTTGACCAGGCAGCTTTAGCCCAAATAGCACCAGTTACTATTACAAGAGTCAACATTAAATAACCAAATGCAATTACTCTATAACTTAGGTAATCACATACTTCTGATTTTGGGAGAACACTTTTCCCATCACCACTTTTCCTCTGCTTTTCGCCAATTAGATACATAAAGGCTAGCCCTGCAGCAACTGCAAAAGCTCCATAACTCACTACAGCTGTCCCAACGTGTAGATATAACCATCCACTTTGTAAGGCTGGCATAAGGGGTTTTATTGTCTTTGGCAGCATGGATGCATAACCCATGACTAAAAATGCAATTGGCATTACAAAAGCTCCGACACCAGTGAACTTATATGCATAATGCAAGACAAGATAACATAATACTATACCCCAAGCAAAACTTGTGGCAAATTCAAACTGATTTGTAAATGGTAGCCTCCCAGATTCTATAACCCTTAAGATTATTGCAATAGTGTGTATTCCAAAACCTATAGTTGTTAGAATAACTGCAAACCTGCCAAGTTTTTCACTTTTTAAAGCAACAAAGATAAAGAATAGCACTGCTGCTAGAGTGTACCCTATAAAGGCAATTGTAAAAAATAGTTCTTCTAAAAATATAATATCCATACTATTCCTCCTTAGCTATTGAGTCTTCAACAAGTCTTTTAACCTGATAGTTAAATCCCCATGTATTTTGTCTAGTGACTGTTTTTACACTATTATCTTCCATCACTATGAATTTTGGATAGAAATAGAAAGACAATATTATACCTAAGGTCATAAGTATACTTCCAGCTAATACAAAGAAGTATCCAAAATCCTTCCTATAGGTTAACCCTGTATAAAGAATTGAATCCTCAAAGTACATGATGGACTCCCCATAATCTATAGGTTGACCTGGTTCTAGAATATAATTACCTATATGTTGGCCGAACTCATAAAGCATAACAGCATAATGAGGGTTTATTTTCTCTTCAGTCATGGTTATGGGCTCGCCCATTTGAGTTATGGTCATATTTGGAAAGAATCCGTATAGATAGATACTTAAGTGCTCATTTTGATAAAAGTGTGATTCTCCATTTCTTAGAAGCTTAGTCTCAATTAATTTCCCTTCATCGTCCTCTATCATCAACCTACTTCCCCATCCATAGGTTGTCTGGTAGAAATTTAGACTCTTGACTTTAAGAGGATTGTTTACCCATAGTGTCTTCTGATAAGGGTCTTGTCCTAGTTCAGTTACAGTTACCACACTATTATACTGATCCACGCTCCCATTTTCTTTGAAATCCAAATAAAAATCATCTAATTTGAGACTAAATCCATAATCAGGAAAACTTTTAACATCCCCTGGTACCATATTAAAGAAGCCTTCTTCAGCAAAAATTCCACTTAAAAAACTCCCTAATACAATTATGATAATTCCCAAGTGAGTAATTGATGATCCTATGTTTCCTATCCTATGTTTTGAAGCCTTAAATCCATTTTCTGTCAGGGTTACCTTAAATCTTTTTCTCTCTAATATATTTTTAAAGTTCTCCCCATTCATATTCTTTACATGCAAATTCTCCCCATCCACTTTCGGCTGAGGATAATATGAATCTTTCATCTTTCTTAATTGCCCTGGGAGTATCTTTAGTGTACATCCAATTAGATTAATCATAAACAAACCCATAAGTATTAAAAATACTATGGAAGAGTATACATCATCAAATTGAAATGAGACTATCAAATTTCCCATTGAATAATTTTCTATGTAGAATTCCCTTGCTAACCCCTGAGGTAGAACGGTCCCTATGATTGAGTAGGCTGCAATTAGTATGAAAAGTACAATTGCTAAACCTAGACTTGTTATAAATCTGATGATCTTATTAATTGTCTTCTACCTCCCTAAATTATGAAATTAAAGGGGAGATTAACTCCCCCTTTTTTAATGATCTAATGATGGTGGCAATGCTGGTATTAAACTTTCATTTGCCTTACTATCTGTCTCTCTTAAGTCATCCATCTTCAACCAAATCCTTGTATTTTCATGACATGATGCACAGCTTTCATTTTGGAATGTACTCTTTTGAATATTGTGTGTAGGCGAATACTTCCAATTTGTTTTTTCATCATAGTTAGGCATCATGTCTTCACCAACAACTTCCAGCATACTTTCTTGCCCTGGAACGTGTCTTAGAGCAACATATTTATATGGTCTTTCTTCAGTTGGGTTTGGATTGTATCCAACTCTAAACATTATCTTCATTTCTGAAGAACTTGCAAGACCACTACCATCTGCTTTTTCATCCAAGTGACACTCAAAACAGTTGTTATTAGCTTGAGCATGACATACCTGACATGATAAAGAATCTCCATGAACTCTGTGGTTTACATCTGTGGCAACAGCAGGATCCTTATCCTCATGACAATCTAGACAACTTGGTAGCTCCTCTGCCCACATATCTTCTCCCACTTCCCCTGTTCCATGGAAGTTACTAGTTGGGTGACAATCCATACATGTCATTCCCATATCATAGTGAACATCTCCACCAAATCCAACCAGACCCATATATTCTCCTGCATTTCTTGCATTGTGACAAGCATAACAGTTTTCCTCCATTGATGGAGTTCCTAAGAATGTATGTTGATCTACTAGACCATTGGAAAAGTTCTTTGGTCTACTAACATGACAATCACCACATGTGGCATGGCACTTAAAACAGTCATTATCGAAGACCTCCTCATGATGGGGCGAGTCAGAAAGTTGAGTGTAATCTGTAAACTCTAACAATCCATTTGCCATACCATGTAAATTATAATGTATTGATGTTTCATAAACTCCTGCAACGTCAGCGTGGCAGGTACCGCAGTTATCTTGGAAATTTCTTGATGGATATGGGTCCATTTCATTATGGGCAACAGCTTTATCCATTGCGTTTTCTCCCCCATGGCAAGTGATGCATCCAAGACCACCATGTGTTGATGCAACAAAATCCTCAGATACTAAAAACATTTGTACAGCTTCCAGCTGTGGGCCTGGAGCCCCTCAACCACCTGTATTTTCTGCAACAGGTTTATCCTGTCCCCAGGTAGAAGCTGCTATGACAGATTCATTTGTATGGCAGGCAACACAACTAGAGCTATCAATGGAATCAAAGGCGAAAGGTTTGTCCTCTCCTGCCTCTTCCCCATTAATAGGTGCATATGTCTCTTCTGGTAATCCTGGTTTTATACCAAATTGATATATTCCAAGGGCTGCAACTCCTACTACAGCCACCAGGACGAGACTAGTCACCCATTTATCCAGTATTTTCGGCTTTGACATAGTCTTCACCTCCTGCTGTTTTCATTAATTGGAATTGGATTAGTCAGTTACCTTTGGAAGTTCTGCTCCATCCCAACCAGTCATACCTCTGTTTAAACTAATTGCGTTGTAACCCATAATTCTCATTGGTGCTATGGTAATTCCTGCAGTTTGTCCAGTATAGCAAGTTACATATACTGGTCTGTTAGTAGGAATCTGCTCAATATTTGCACCAACTTGTTTAAATGCTATATGCTTTGCAGTTTCAATATGTCCAGCTGCATAATCCTCTGCTGATCTAATATCAAGAACGGTAATAGCATCAGGATTTTCAGCTACAAGAGCTAATAAATCAGCTGGAGCAATAATATTGTTCTTCTCTGGAGGGAAGTAAGCTTTAACAGCATCCCATACTATTTGTCCTCTTTCATCCAGTGATGGAGCTTTGGCTGCTGGAAGTGCGTTCTCATCCATCTCAAGTGTGTCTTCTCCTAATTCAAGTGGAGCCCAACCAAAATTCATTCCACCTCTAAAGGATACGGCGTTAAATCCTAGCATCTGAGCTAAAGCAGCTGCTTGAGCTGATGTTTGGCCTGAGTAACATTGCATAATTACTTGCTTGTTTGTTGGAAGTACATCTAAGTGATCTCCTAGTTGAGCAAAAGGAATATTAACTGCTCCTACAATATGACCCTTAGCATAATCTTCTGCTGATCTTAAGTCTACCCAAAATACTGCATCTGGATTTTCTTCTGCCAACTCTAATGCAGCATCTGATGCCATAATAAAGTTATTATCTGGGATATTGTTAAGTAAATTTAAAGCGGCTTCTCTAAGTACATCTTCCTTTACTAGAGCAGGTTCTGGTTCTGGCTCTGGTTCTGGAGTTGGTTCCTCAGCTGGTTCTTCAGCTGGCGGAGTTGGTTCAGGTGTTGCTGGCTCCTCCTTAGGACTACATGCTGTTAGTATTGAAAGCATCATAATCAAAACTAATAGCATACTTAAAATTCGTTTTTTGTTGTGCATAGATTTTCCCCCTTCTTTATTGTTAGTTAATAAATTAACCCATTTCTATATGACTTTAATGGGATATATATACCTAAAGTATACCACTATCTGAACTTATGTCAATAATAAAATGGCCTATTACCAATTCTTAGAGGCCCTTAAGAGCTTCTTTCATTAACTCATTAAAGTCCATTAATCCAGTAACATCTTTCGCCCAATCCGTTAAAGGAACTACATCCTGGCGCTCTATACTATTCAAATCAAATTTTCTATTGAGTGCCATTAGCTGTTGTGTGCCTACTTTAATCCTATTAAGATAGGAAAAAAGTCCTATTGCTCCCCCAGAGATTTTTTCTGGATTCTCATAATATAGTTTAAGTTCCCTGATATCTTCGAATAGCTCTTCCTTGGTGCTTCCAAATCTTTGATATTCCTTTGGAACATGACCATCTTTCAATAATTCTTCAACCTGTTTCCCAACCATGGCAGCTGTCATGGCAGCTCTTCCAATTCCTACCATTTTTATATAAGGTGCTCCTAATGCTAGTACTTTAAATACTTGGTCTTCCATGGCAATTCCACCAGCCACAGCAACTTCAGGAAGATCATAACCTTTTTCCTTCATCTCTTTTAACATATAATATAGGATGCTCTCCATAACTATTGTTGGCATTCCCCATTCATTCATCATTTTAACAGGGCTATTTCCACTACCACCACCAGCTCCATCAAATGTCACCATATCAACACCTGCCTTTGATGCAATTGTTAGAATCTTAAGCAAGTCCATAGGATCAAATGGTCCAGTTTTAAAGAACACTCTCTTTGCACCAAGTTCTTTTAATTCTTTAACTCTATTTATTAAAATATCTTCGTTCCACATGGGGAGCTTCCCTATTTTCTCAAAATGAGGGCCTTTTCCTTCTCTATACTGGGATGCAACTATTTCATCCTCAGGATCTGGATAGAGTAAGTAACCCATCTTTTTAAATCTCACAGCCTCATCCAGGTCTCTTACAATCCCCATGCCTTGGATGCCTTTTGCAGCTTGAGCAAATTTTAATTCCACTGATTCCACTCCAAGCTCCTTAATTGCATACTCCAAAACTCCTAAGTACTCATCATCATAGTTAGCCTGAAGAATAATATCTCCATAACCCCTATGATACATTCTAAAAGAATCCACCATTTCCTTTATTAAAGGAGCGTTAACCACTTTTCCACCCTCTAGGATTAGTCCTCCATCTTTTGCAACAACATCCTCACCGATTACTACTAAAACTCCCGCCAAAGCTGCCCCACCGTAATAATCTCTCCAATTCAGTTTTGCCATAGCTGGTAAAACAATTGGCATCTTTAATTTTACAGGGTGATCCTTACCTATGGTGGTTTCAACCTTTACCTTTGGAAAGGTAGCCTCATAGGGATCCTCATCACAACCCTTTGTTCCAAATACATGTCCATTGATATTTAGATGAAAAAAGTCAATGGGATAATCCTTTTCTGAAGCAAACTGATTTCTATCAGTTTGATAAGGATAAATAGCTTCTCTACCCCTTAAAGCCGATAGTCCAACCTCACACATGCCCACACAGGTTGCTGTACAAACTGAACACATACCAGAGTAGGGTGATACATTATCAGGTGTTCTAAGTTTAGTATTGGTTATTGTACTGGATAACTTAGGACTATATGTCATATTTACTCCTCCTTTAATGGATTAAATTAATTAAGTAAATTTTACTCCTATTATAGGTATATGTCAATAAACTAGGCTGTTTTATCTATCTTCTACTAAGAACTTACAAGATGTTTTGGGTTATTCTTTTCCATAGGGTATAATGAAGGAAATAGAAAAAAAGGAGATGAATTAATGAAAAAAGTCACTGTATTTGGAAGTCCACTTTGAGAAGAATGTAAACCAGTAAGAGAGTATCTCTTAGAAAATAAGATTGAATTTGACTATATCGATATTACTGATAGTATGAGAAGTCTAAAGATCTTCTTAGCTTTCAGAGACAAGGATCCCTACTTTGATCCCATTAAAAAAAGAGGCAGTGTTGGTATACCAACAATTATGGTTGGGCATGGTGAAAAATTCATACCTGGTAGTACAGAGCTTGATTTAGATGAACTTAGATAGCTAAGATTTAACAAATTCCTTGCCAAGTTCTTTCCATTTTTCTTAATTAATCCCCATGAAAATACATATATGTTCTGTGCTATTTGTTGTATTTTAAAGATAATTGGAGGAAAATGGATATAAACCTATCATAAATGTTTAATTTCAGTGTTTATTAGCTTTTTGACCTAATTCCTAGTTTTTTTGTTGGATATAGATTTTTTTTGGGTATATTAATAAGAACCCTTATCAACAAATAAAAAGGAGTGGGAAATTTATGAAAAAACATTTGAAAATTTTAATGCTGCTATTGATAGCATCACTTATACTTGTAGGTTGTTCAACTGAAAGTCCAGCTGAGGAACCTAATGAAGAAGAATTGCTAGAACTTACACTGGAAGAGCTTGCTCAATACGATGGTAAGGAAGGTCGAAAAGCATATGTTGCAGTTGATGGAGTAATATATGACTTTACAGACTCTGATATGTGGGGAGAAGGAGAACATAACGGATTTGAAGCTGGAAAAGACTTAACAGATGGTATTAAAGAATCTTCACCACATGGGTTAGCAGTACTTGAGAGAATGCCAATCGTGGGAAATCTTGTGGAAGATTAATTAATTTATCGGGGGTGTTTTATGTATTCAATATTGGGATGGATTAATGTGATTTTATTGGGAGTAATTGTAGCTCCCTATGTGCTGAACTTTTTAAACAAACATATTATAAAGACAAAAAGTAGTGGATTTAGAAATCTTGTAAAGGTTTTGAGAAGGTTTCACAAACCTTTTGGGATTATTATGGCCATCTTGGCACTAGTCCATGGTTATATGGCTTTAGGAAGCCTGAGACTTCACACTGGAAGCCTATTATATTTATCAATATTCATAACAGCTGTTTTAGGTGGGAGTTTTTATAAGTTAAAGAAGCGACAACTATTTCAGTGGCATAAGAGGATGGCTTTAGTTTCCTTTATACTACTACTTTTACACCTATTCTATCCCAGTGCCCTTTGGTATTTACTAAACTGATAAAAATTACCGATAAACTCCAAGAGTATATCGGTAATTTTTTTATCTGTCTATTGAGGGGAAGTAATATCTTTTATTCTTTTCCTTTTTCTTTTGATCCCATTCATGGAGTATTGTAGCTGCTAAACTAGCTGCTTCTATACTCTTCTCAACACCTTCATAGGAAAACTCATCAGTTACCCTATTGCCAATAACGGTGAAAATAGCCCCAGCCCTTATCCTGAACAAACTGGATAGTGTAAGTACTGTTGCAGCTTCCATTTCATAGTTAACCACATTGGCAGCTCTAAGATCCTCATACCTATCCTGGAACCAGCTTTGTCTATATCCTCCAAATCCATCTCTATTCTGTCCACAGAAGAAGGATGCTGTTGTGGCTGTTATACCTATATGATAGGTATAGCCCAATCTTTCACACGCTTCTATCAAGGCTAGATTAACTTCGTAATCAGCTACTGCTGGATAGTTTAAACTTACGTAGTTTTCACTTGTTCCATCATATCTTACAGCACCAGATGATATGATTAGATCACCAGGTCTTATGTGTTCTTGAATTCCAGAAGTTGTTCCAACTCTTATAAAGGTTTTAGCTCCTATTGTTGCTAATCCTTCCATGGCACTGGCAGTTGAACCCCCTCCTGCACCTGTTGAACATGCTGATAAGGGAACTCCCTTGTATACCCCAGTATGGGTAACATGTTCTCTATTTCTTCCCTTTTCTTCATATGAATCCCACATGGAAGATATTTTGGGAACCCTTTCAGGGTCCCCTGGTAGTAGAACAATATCTGCCACATCTCCAGGACGACATCTTATATGGTATTGAAGGTTTCCATCTAGCTCTGGTCTTTTAGCATTGGATTTCCAATCCTTTTTGTCCATAATAATTGCCTCCTATTTTATCAATTGACTTAGTAGATATATCTTTGCTGTATCCTCCAGCATTTCTGCCAAGAAGAAAGCTTTTCTAACATTTACATTTGCTGATATTATTCCATGTTCTTCCATAAGAACTGCTACCCTATCTGTATCTTTAAAAGGATCTACTGCAATATCTCCCAATTCTTCAGATCCTGATGCAGCAATTCCAATGGTTGGAACATCCTTTAAATAAACTTTTGCATGGTTTGTAACCAGAGGCAGATGGTCCATTTTATTAGCTATGGCAGTTGCATAGGGTGGGTGAATATGAACTACTGCATTTATATCTTCTCTCACCTTATAAATCCCAGCATGGAATCTCCACTCTTTGGAAACTACCTTATCTCCTTCTAGTAGATTTCCATCAAGGTCCACAAGTACTACATCTTCAACTGTCATATCGCTAAATGCACTTCCAGAACCCTTTATTAACATGGCATCTTTCCCTGGAACTCTAATACTAACATTTCCTCCAGTTGCAGAGATAAGATTTCTTTCGTAACATCTTCTTGAATAGTCAACTAATTCTTTCTTTAATTCCATTAAATTATCCATCTAACTACCTCCTATTCTGCAATCTCTAGAGCAATTTCCATCATGTCAGTGAATTTCTTCTGTCTAATCTCAGCAGATACCTTTTCTCCTGTCATAACATGGTCTGATACCGTTAAAATCGAAAGTGCCTTCTTACCTGCTCTAGCTGCTACTATATATAGGGCTGCAGTTTCCATTTCAACTGATAGAACACTCATTTTTGCCCAATTTTCGTTGTCTTCTCTTCCATATTCAGGGTAGAATACATCACTTGAAAATACATTTCCTACCATATGCTTGACGTTCTTTTCTTCAGCCTTGTCAATTCCCTTTCTCATAAGATTGTAGTCTGCTATTGCTGAGAAGGTTCCAGCAAGCTTGTGTTGGTCAGCATAAGGTGTGTTATAGCAAGCACCCATAGCAAATACTAAATCTCCAATTTGTAAGTCAGGGTGAATTCCACCTGTAGTTCCTACTCTAATTATATTTTCCACATCATAGAGGTGATATAATTCCCAAGCGTGAACTCCCATAGTTGGAGCGCCAATACCACTTGCCATTACTGATACTTTCTTGCCTTTATAGGTACCTGTATAGGCATACATGCATCTTACCGCATTTACCTGCACAACATCTTCAAGAAATGTTTCAGCAATAAATTTAGCCCTTAGTGGATCTCCTGGCATTAATACTGTTTTAGCAATTTCTCCGTTTTGTGCTTCAATATGATGTGTTGGTGCCTTAATATTTACCTTTAACATTTATATTCCTCCCTATTTTACCTTTAAGAGACTCTCTCCGTAAGGTTTTGTCATAACGCCTTTTTCAGTTATTATTCCAGCTATCAATTCATTTGGAGTAACATCGAATGATGGATAAAGAGCTCTTGTACCTTCAAGGGCTATTCTTTGACCATTTAAACTTGTTACTTCATCTTCATTTCTAAATTCAACCTTAGCATCCATTCCATTTGAAAGATTATAATCTATTGTATGACTTGAGGTTGCAGTGTAAAATGGAACCTTATTCTCCTTTGCTGCCAGGGCATGCATATAGGTTCCTATTTTATTTAACAAGTCTCCATTTGCAGCAATTCTATCACTACCAACTACTATTTTTTGTATCTTATTTAATCTCATTAAATATCCACTCATACCATCAGTTATTAGGGTATGAGGTATTCCCCACTTCATTAGCTCATAGGCTGTAATTCTAGCCCCTTGTAAATAAGGTCTTGTTTCTGAAGTAAATACATGTATCTTTTTCCCACTTTCATGGGCAGTTCTAATCACTGATAATGCCCTTCCTCCAAATCCTGCACCAGCTAAAGCTCCTGAGTGACAATGGGTTAAGATTGTATCTCCATCTTCGATTAGTTCAGCTCCAAATTTACCAAGCTGCTTCTCATAGTTAAGTTGCCTTACGATGACATCTGCTGCCATTCTTTCAATGTATTCAATGATGTCATCTCCCTTATATGAATCCACATATTGAACCATTTCATCAACAGTCTTCATCAGGTTAACTGCTGTTGGTCGTGTTGATTTCAGAAGAATTCCTGCTTCTTTAATACTCTTAATATCTCCCTTAAATTCTACTGCAGCCAATAGAATACCATAAGCACCAGCAATTCCTATTGCACCTGATCCCCTTATGGTCATATCTTTTATTGCCCTTGCCAATTGAGATACGCTATCCAAACTGTAAACTTCCTCTACAAAAGGTAGTTTAATCTGATCTATGATATTAACCCTTCCATCTTCATACCAGATGGGAAGAATCAGTTTTTCTTCTTTCCATTTTATACTTAAATCTTTTAAAATACTCAATACACTTCCTCCTTAATGATTATTCGTCGTGGTGTTTACCCATACCTGCGGGGTTTCTTGCACTTTTAAGTCCAAATACCACAACCAACATAGTAAGGACATATGGTAGTGTTCTTACTATTTGACTTGGAATTACTCCACCTTGGAATATAGTTTGTAGGGCATCAAAGAATCCAAAGAATAAACTCCCTAACATAGCTCCTATTGGACTGTTCTTGCCAAATGTTGATATTACCATGGCTATATAGCCTCTTCCAGCTGTCATTCCATCTATATACATATCCAACTGAGCAAGGGATAAATATGCCCCAGCTAAACCATTAAATGCTCCACTTAACATTACTCCCAAGTACTTGTAACCAACTACATTAATACCAACCGTATTGGCCGCTACAGGATTCTCGCCAACCATTCTCATCCTAAGTCCCTGTGGTGTCTTGAACATGTAGTAATATCCAACAACTACAAGAATGAGTGTGACATAGAATAAAATGTTTTGTTCAGCCAATATTGATCCAAGTATTGGTATTTCTTCTAAGAACCCAATATCCAGTTTTTTAAAGCTTTCTACTTTAGGTGATATACCCTTGGACTTCCATATTATTTGAAGTATAAGTGGTGCAACAGCTGCTGCTAATAAGTTTACACTCATTCCACTTAGTGTTTGATTAACCTTATATCTAATGTTTAAAACTCCATGGAGTAGGGAGAAAATTATACCAAATGTAATCCCAAATAGTATCCCCATCCATGGACTACCTGTGAAAAAGGAACCCATTACTGCAAAGAATGCTCCTGCAATCATCATTCCTTCACATCCTAAGGCCATAATTCCAGCTCTTACAGAGAAAGCAGCTCCAACTGATGCCAATATCATGGGAACGCTCATTCGGATGGTAGATACAACTACTACATAAAGAATATTAGCCCAATCTCCCATTATGCATCCCCTCCTTTTATGCTCTCTCTTTTATTTCTAATTCCATTAAATGGTTTCATTAAATTCTTTTTAATTGATGCAATAAGCATTGGAGCTGCAACAAATACAACTACCAGCGCTTGCACAACGCTTACAAATTCTATTGGTATTGATGTTGTCCTATTCAGTGTCATTGCACCAGCTCTTAAGGCACCAAACAGAAATGATGATACTACCACCCCTGCAGGTGAATACATTGCCAATGCTGCAACTGGAATGCCTGCAAAACCAAATCCTGTGGATATACCTTCAATAAATCTATAATGTATCCCCAGGGAAAGGGCTGCTCCTCCTAGTCCTGCTATTGCTCCAGAGATAAATATTGTTAATAGATAAATCTTTGGAACATTGATTCCTGCAGTTTTAGCGGCTTTAAGATTTGAACCAATAACCTGGATTTCATATCCCAGTGTCGTTTTTCTAATCATCCACTCTAGATAAAAAGCAATAATTACTGCCAATACCAAAGCCCATGTAAGCTGAGATCTTGGTACTAATCTACCTAATCTTGCCGTTTCAAGTATAGGATTAGTCTGTGCCGTTGCACTTCCTGGAGTCATCAAAGGTCCTGTACTTAACCAAGCAGTGATAAGAATTAGTATTTCATTTAACATGATTCCAACAATTACCTCAGATGCTCCAAACTTGATTTTTAAGAATCCAATAAAAAGACCCACCATACCTCCTGCTATCATTCCAACTAGTACTGAAACTGCAACATGGGTAATTCCAGGTAGGAAGTTTACATATGCTCCAACAAGAGCAGCTGCCATTGCTCCAATATAAACCTGTCCCTCAGCCCCTGTATTAATTATCCTTACTCTGAATGCTATTGCAAATGATAATCCCGTTAATAAAAGTGGTGTCGCCTGAGATAATGAAAGGACAATACCTTTTGTAGAACCTAGGGATCCCCTAAAAATAGCGCCATATGTGGCAAGTGATGAGAAACCTGCAATCTCAATTAGGATTCCTCCTACGATAATTGCAAGTAAAAATGCCATAACTGATGTGGTAAAGGATCCTGATCCGCTTTTAAGAAATCTATTATTAATCAATTTCCCTGATTTCATCCTTTACCTCCTCATCAATTTTATTTCCTGTCATTAGTAAGCCAAGTTGTACTTCTGATAAGTCTCCTGGCATGCTTTCTGATACTATCTTTCCTTCATATAGTACTAATATTCTATCGCTCAAACTTCTGACCTCATCAAGATCTGCAGATATTAATAATACGGCTTTTCCCTCATCTCTCAAGTCAAGAAGCTTAGAATGAATATACTCCATTGCTCCTACATCCACCCCTCTTGTGGGATGAGCAGCAATTATCACATCTGGATTGTGAGAAAAGGTCCTAGCTATTACTATTTTCTGTTGATTTCCACCTGACAGGGATTTAGCTTTCACATCAATGCTTGGTGTTTTTATATTGAAATCTTCTCTACATTTATTGGAGTAATCATTAATTTTCTTAGATGATAATATTCCATTCTTCTGTAAACTTGGGCTCTTATGGTAGCCCAGGATAAGATTATCCCTTATGGTCATTTCTGTAGCTAATCCCATTGTAAGTCTATCTTCAGGAATATGACCAATTCCACTTCTTAGAAATTTATCTGCACTACCCTTTATTTCTTTTCCATCTAGGGTTATTTTCATGCTAACTGGAGTATTAAGTCCTGTTAATGACTCTAGTAACTGGGTTTGACCATTACCTTCAATCCCTGCAATTCCTAGAATTTCTCCTCTTCTTATACTAAAATCAATTCCCTTGATCTTTACTACTCCATCTTCTACTACCTTTAAATGTTCAACCTTAAATGCTACACCCCCTATGTTCTTAGCAGGTCTTTTAATTCCTAAGGCAACTTGTCTTCCCACCATCATTTCTGATAGGGAATGAATAGTTGCATTTTTAGGATCTATATCTGTCTCTATCATCCTTCCATCTCTTAGAACATTGATTCTATCTGCTATTGCCATTGTTTCCCTAAGTTTATGGGTTATGATGACTATGCTCTTTCCCTCTTCCTTTAGTTTCCTTAAGATAACAAAAAGAGAATCAACCTCATGGGGTGTTAGCACTGCAGTAGGTTCATCTAGAATGATAACATCTGCTTTTCTATATAGTGCTTTTAGTATTTCAACCCTTTGTTGTTCTCCAACTGATAATTTTTCCACCCTGGTGTCAGGATTGATATTGAAATTAAATCTACTTATTAATGCCTTAACTTCTTCCCTTGCTTTCTTTTCATCTACAAATAGTCCACTTTTCGGCTCATTTCCTACTATAATATTGTCCATTACAGTAAATGCAGGCACCAACATAAAATGTTGGTGCACCATGCATATACCTTTATTTATAGCGTCTAGGGGGCTTTTTTGATGAATTTGTTCGCCTTTGTAATAGATTTCACCTGTATCGGGATGTAACATTCCATATAATACCTTCATTAGAGTAGTTTTTCCTGCTCCATTTTCTCCCAATAAGGATAAGATTTCTTGTTCCTTAAGATAAAAGTCTACAGAATCAAGGGCTTTGGTTCCAGGGAAGGATTTGCTTATATTTTTCATTTGTAGCATATCCATACTTGTAACCTCCAAGGTCAAATTCTTTATTTATTAGCTTCGTAATTGTTTTCTAATGTCCAAGCATCAACTTGATTTGGATCATCTGGTAATTGGAATTTACCATCAATATACTGTTGCTTAACTTCTTCTGCAATTGCTAGAATATCTTCTGGTAATTCATTTGTTATGCCTTCTCTACTATATCCTGTAACATCATCTCTGATTCCTTTAAGAACAACTCCAGCTTCCCAAGTTCCATCGACAACTGTTTCGATTTCTTGATAAATTAATAGGTCAATTCTCTTTATTGATGTTACTAAGCTTCTTACTGGGTCAATACTTGCCAGTGAGCTACCAATTACATATTTGTCAGATTCCTCTGCTGCTGAGAATACTCCCAGTCCTGATCCACCAGCATTATGTGATATAACATCTGCGCCTCTACCATAAGCTGTCATTGCAATTTCTTTAGCTGTTCCAGGATCTCTATATCCACCAACTATGTTGTATATAAATTCAACTTCTGGGTTCACATATCTTGCTCCAGCCATGAATCCTGCTGCTCCTGATCTTGATACTGGGGTATCCATACCACCAACAAATCCTATTATATTATCTGAATTTGATAAAGGCATTCTTTCATCCAGTGTAACTAATCCAGCAATAACTCCTGAAAGGAATGTTTGTTCTGGATCTAAAGCTCTAACTGAGTTTATGTTTTCATAACCTTCAACTACACCATCAGCTAAAGTAAACTTTTGGTCCGGATAATCAGCTGCTACTGCTAGAAGAGGGTCTATATAGTTTGCGCCAAGTGCAATTATAAGGTCATAATCTTCTGAATCTGAGAACATTCTAAGTTGAGTTTCTACTTCACTATTTTCTAGGATCTCTGCGTAGTCGAATTCAATTCCTAAATCTTCTTTTGCTTTATTAAGTCCTATATGAGCTTCGTCTATAAATCCAAGATCTCCTAGGTTACCATGGATAATCGCTATTCTTACAGTATCATCATTATTAGTATCACTTGGAGTTTCATTGCTTGTACACCCTGCCAATACTGCTAATGATAGAATTAAAACTAATCCTAAAGATAAAATTCTTTTACTCATTTTTGTCCTCCCAAATTTTATTTGACAACGCTTGCCTAATCAGTGATAATATAGATAAGGATTTGCTACTTGTTTGGTTGTCCTACAACTAATTTATCATGAATTATGCAGCCTGTCAATTGCTTTTTAAATATTATTTTACTCCAGTGACTTGACAAAGTTTAGATTTAAAAGTATATATAACATATGCCAAAGAAAAGGGTGATTACTATGAAGCTAACATCAAAAACACTGACTGCACAAGCTAAAGATGCCATAATGGAAATGAT
This sequence comes from uncultured Tissierellaceae bacterium, assembly GCA_964575895.1. GTDB lineage: Bacteria > Bacillota > Clostridia > Tissierellales > Tissierellaceae > Gudongella. The sequence goes on from CAZNTE010000020.1 coordinate 28,830, forward strand.
AAATAACTCACTGGATGTTATGACGAAACTACCTTCAGAAAATGAACTTTCTACAAAACTAGGGGTAAGTAGAAATACTGTTAGGGAAGCCCTGAAAACATTGGAAAACGATGGTGTGGTTTCAACTAGGCACGGTGTAGGTACCTTTGTAATTAGAAATTCTAATAATATCATTTCAAATATAACGATTTTGGATAGTTTTACAAAAATTATTACCAGCCATGGCTATACTCCAGGAAGTTTATCAAACTATGTGGACATACGACCATCATCAGATGAGATAGCATCAAAACTAGGAGTAAACCCTGGAGATGACATACTATATATAGAAAGAATACGAACAGCAGATGGAATTCCAGTAATATATGTTGAGGACTACCTTGTATATAAAGAGGGCATGTATGAAGAATACACAAAAGTACAGACACAATCTCTTTTTGATTTCTGGAGCAAGTACAGTATTAAAATGGCATTTTCAAATTGTAATATAAAAGCAGTAATCAGTGATGATAACCTTATGAAAAGCCTAAAACTAAGTTCACCAAAGGCCATGTTGTACTTGCAGCAGACACATTATTGTACAAAAGGAGTTCCTGTCATGTATTCAGACAGTTACTTTAGATCTGATAAGTTTGATTTTAGTCTGATTAGAAAAGTTATGGATTAGAATAAGAGACCTAAGGAAAAATAGGTCTCTTTTTTATGAAATATTTATTATTCTAGTTTCTCTATGGCTACTACCATTTTCATCAGTGGCTTCAAAACTTACTACATAAAACTTTTCAGTTAAATCTTCATCAAGGTATATAGTTAACTTATCTCCTCTTAATTCAACTTTCTTCTCAATGCCGTTTATTAGTCCTCTGAATTTTATATTCTCTGTATTACCATTTACTCTTGCAGATAATACCTCTATATCCTTACTTAAGGATTCACCCATATTAAAGTATGGCGTGATCTTTAGATTTTCATTTTTTTTAACTTCTGCCATATTATATTCATTTTCTTTGTATACTCTTAAGTGGTTCTTCCCCAGGATCTTCTTAATATCTTCATCCCTATAGCCTCTTTTAACCAATTCATCTGTGATTCTATATACTTTAGAAGAATCTTCTAGATCCTTTGGTAATCTAGCCCCATCAAAGTCAGACCCTAATCCCACATGGTCTATCCCGATAAGATTTACCATATAATCCATGTGGTCAACTAAGTTTTTCACATAGGAAGTGCCTTCTCCATTTACAAACTCCTCATGGTAGACAAGGCCCACAACTCCATTATTCTCTTTTATCTTAAGAAGTTGATCATCAGTAAGATTTCTAGCATGTTCAAATACTGAAATTGCTCCAGAGTGGGAAGCAATTATTGGGGACCTTGTTAGGCCAATCACATCATAGAATGAATCTTGAGATAAATGACTAACATCTATTATTATTCCTAGATCGTTTAAGTCTCTAACCATATCTTTTCCCAATGAAGTCAACCCTTTAGGAGATAGAGTTCCATCTTTATCACCAAATGAACCATATAACCCTTCTGCTAACTCATTAGAATAATTCCAGGTAAAACCAATTGCCCTTACCCCCAAATCATAATACTGTTTTAGAAGATCCCTGCTGTTATCTTTAGTAAAGGAGTAGGCTCCTTCTATTGTTGGAACAGCTGCTATCTTCTTGCCCAATACTGCCTTTTCCAGTTCATTATAGGTCTTTACTATTTTAAAAACATCCTCATTGTTCTTCTCCGTATAATATAGAGCATTCAGCAGGGCTAGGGTTCTGCTTGCACTGGTATTTGGACGTCCATAAAAAGCTGAGGAATATGCTGCAAAGTAAGAAACTTTTATATTTCCAGCTCTTAGTTTAGGAATATCTATGTGCAAATCTGTATTTTTTCTAATATCAAGTATTGGTAACCACGTGTTTTCATCCAAAGTCTTCATCATGGTATCATTATGGCTGTCTACAACAATTGATTCTATGTGTAGTTTCAAAGACACCCTCTCCTTATTTGTATTTGTATAAGCACTTAATAGGATTGATGCTCCTAAAAAAAATATGAGAGAAATATAGATAATTCTTTTCATCTGAATCTCCTTTGCTTTCTAGACCTTCTTCTTAAATGTGAAAGTTATAAGGGTTGCTATAAATAATAATATTGTACTTATTAAAAATGCATTTTGATAGTTTGATACCCTATCGAATATCACAGCACCTGTCATAGGTCCAATAATTCCACCCAGGCCCCATCCAGTAAATAACAACCCATAGTTGTGTCCAAAGTATTTTGTCCCGTAATTATCACCTATAGCTGCTGGAAATACTGAAAATCCTGCCCCATAGCACAATCCTGTAATGGCTGTGGTTACAACCATAAGTGGAATTCCTGTGGCATTTTTAAAAAGCATCATGTTTATTCCTTGAATAATAAATAGGTACCTCATTAGTTCTAATCTACCCATTTTATCAGATATGCTACCTCCCAATATTCTTCCTAATGAATTAAATAGAGAAACCAACATTACAAGGACAAAACCAGCCTGCCAACCAATTTGAACCCTTGAAATATTTGATATATGAGAAATAACCATCAATCCTGCTGAAGATGATAAGCCCAACATCAACCAAAATTTATAGAACTCACTGGTCTTTAGCATATCTCTCCAAGGTAGATCCTTTGACTCCACATAATCCTTTGACACTCTTGAAACATCAAACTTATATCCTACTGGTGGATTCTCCAATTTGGTTGATAGATATACAGAAGTCATAAGCACTAATGAACCCATAAGAATAAATGTCATCTCTAAACTAACTACGCTCAGCAAGTATGTAGCTAAAGGAGAATATAAAACTGCACTCATTCCCACCCCCGCAACTACAATCCCTGTAATCTTTCCTTTCATGGAAGGGTGAAACCACTTGATGGCTGGTGGAGCAGTGGAGATTGTTATCATCCCAATTCCTATAGCAGTAATTGTTCCAATTGAAAATAACAAAGCAAGAGGATTTAGTAATAATCCGGAGATTATAAAGCCCATTCCCACAAATATAGATCCTATTATCCCAGTAATCCTTGGTCCTTTTAGGTCTTGAAACTTTCCAAAGAATACCATGGCCAGGGGAAATATTACTGTAAAGACTGTATATGGAAAGGATGCTTCCTTACTGGTCCAATTAAGCTGTTCTACCAGTGTTTTAGATAGTATGCTCCAGGCATACATCATTCCAGTCATAAAATTTATCAATGTTGCTGAAAGTACCACTACTTTTCCCTTGTTATTTATATTATGCTCCATCTCTATCTCCTTATTGTAAAAAATCCCTTGAATTTAGTATATTACTGAAAAAAATCACTAAACTATGCTATTATATTATTGTACCTATTGTTCAAAGAAAATACTACACTGAGGTGAAAAAATGGCAGAAAAAAATAATAAAGTACTTATAGGGATTCTAGTGATTATGTTGATTTTATCCCTTTATCAAACCAGTAAAATAACATCTTTAAATGATGAAATTAAGTCCCTTAATTCTAATATTTCTAATAATATGGCTGATCAAGACCAAAAGTATCAAATACTTAGGGCTGAAATTATTGAGGAGCTAAAAAAGACAACAAGTTTTGTATCTGATTTTAGCTTTGAATATGGAAAAGCCAGTGATGGGAATATTGTGGTTAATTTTCACTTAATTCCCAATGAACTTAGAGATGGAGAATTATTTAGGGTTGAACTTTGGAGTGAACCAGACCCCTACCCAATTGTTGTTATATTGGAGAACACCAGTGATATTAGGTATACTGGATCAATTTCCATCCCAATTAATAAGGAATACAAGATAAATATAGTATCATCCTACAAGGAAACCTTAAATGTCCATAAGGTAAATGATAGCATTAATCCAGCAAATGCCCTTAGGCATTCATTTTATGGTTCATTTGATGGTTCAACAAGCTGGAGATTAGGTAATATATCAAAAGATGGTCAGTATATAATTTATTACACCCCAGATAAAATGGATGGAGATAAAACCAGTATCACAGATGTGGTTTTGTATATTGAAGTAAATAATAAGATTTTAGAATCCTTTCAGATGAAGAGAATTGGTTCAAATATTGATGATACATATTCACACATTCTTGAAGAACACCCTTTAGATTTAAACCCTGAAGATGAAGTAAATATTTATGCCACAGCAAAAGACTCAAGGGGATTTAATTACAAGTGGATTTTTGAGAGCTTTATGATCAATTCTCAAGGTCATATGGAGCATGTTGAAGATAGCAATATTTATAAAACTATAATATATTAGGGTGAGAGCTATGAGTAAAAGAACTAGAAACTTGATTATCAGTTTAATAGCACCAATTTTGGTGCTATTAATCCAGCCCTTTGGGTTAACTTCTTCCCAGTCAATAATCCTAGCATCCCTTATACTAACCCTATCCTTATGGGTAAATAAGGCTTTGGATAAAACCCTTGTTTCTCTTTTTCTACTGACAGTATTCTTGACTTTTGGAAACACACCTTATGAAAGGGTTTTGTTCTTCCCCTTATCAAGTGATTTCTGGTTGATTATCCTATCCTTCTTGTTCTCACAAGGAATAGTTAAGAGTAATCTTGCCAACAAACTATTTAAACCCTACATAGGATATTTTGCTACCAGTCCACTTAAATTAATGCTAACTACTATTACAGTTGCAATTATTATGATTGCTGCTATTCCCCAGCCCTTTTCAAGACTTATTATAGTCTCCATGATCTTTAGAGAGTACTTTCTATCCCTTGATATTGATGAAGAGCTTAGAAAAATACTCTCCTTTTCCATCTTTATGATAATTTTCATAGTAAACGGTACTGTGTTAAAAGGGGATATCATATTTAATAAGGCACTGGTCAATATAGCCCAGTCAAATATAACAGATCTTGAGTGGATGAAATATATGACCATTCCTACCTTAGTCTTCTTGGCCCTGGCTGTTACTTCCTTCTTGTTTAGGTTTAAGAAAGAACTAAGGGGATACAATCCAGTTAAAGATGGGAAACCACAAATTATTTTAAGCAAGGATGATAAAATAAATCTAAGTATACTGATCATAACCCTTATTCTATGGGCAACTGAAGGTATTCACCCCATTAGTGGAGTATACATCATTCTAATTGGAAGTCTTCTAATGCTTCTAAAGGGGCTTATATCTTTCAAGGATATAAAATACATTGAATGGAAACTCTTGATCTTTTTAACTGCGACTTTTTCCATAGGGGCAACCATGTCAGGAAGTGGCACAGCAGGAGTTTTGTTTGGCAAGTTGGAACCTATATTCCCAAATGAAATGGGTATGCCACTGATTCTTGCCATAGTATTATCAACTATGCTAATACATATGGTCTTAGGTAGTCTTGTTACTACCACTTCAGTTGTTATCCCGGGTCTATTCATACTAACAAAGGGAATCGTACCCCTAGAGATTATGATGTTCCTAGTATATACATCCATTTTCTCCCATTACCTCCTCCCCTTTCATTCAGTTGGTCTTGTGGTAGGTGAAGGGAGTAAGTTCTTTGATGATAGAGTTGTATTTAAGTTTGGTCTTGTAATGACTGTAATTACAGTTCTATCACCCTTGTTAATATACCTGCCATGGTGGAAACTTGTAGGAATTTTGTAAAATTATTGTAACCTATTTGTGATACATTGTTTAATACACTATTGTATAATGGTTTCAAAGGAGATGAGATTATGTCCAGGAAAATGCGTTACTTAGGCTTGATATTAACACTAATTCTTCTATTAGCTTTTATCTCAGGTTGTGCAAGTCAATCTAAGGATATGGTTAGTGAAGAACCTTCAGCTCCAAACGAAGGAATGCCTATGCCTTCACCTGCAGTGCCAAGTGAGCCAGCTGAAAGACCAGCTGAAGAGGGAGACTTTGGTAAACCCGACTTTAGTACTGGCAGCGGCGGATCCATTGAACCAGATAAAATAATAACTACCATAAGTCTTGGATTTGAATCAACTGAATTTGATAAATCCTTGGAAGAGCTCTATAAACTAATTGAGGAAAACAAAGGATATATATCCAGTTCTAATATATATTTTGGTAACTACTATGGTTCTCAAATGTACAGAACAGGTAATTTTTCAATTAGAATCCCAAGGGATATGGTAAACCAGTTTAAGGCCTTTATACCTCAAATTGGAAATATTATTAGCGAAAGTTCATCAAAGGAAGATGTTACCAGATACTATACTGATACTGAATCCCGATTAGGAGTATTGGAGATCAAGGAAGAAAGACTCCTATCATTACTTGAGAGAGCAGAGAAGATTGAAGATATTATTGCACTAGAAAATCAGTTAAGTGAAGTAATATTCGAAAAAGAAAACTTAAAAGCAACTCTAATTAACCTTGATGATAGAATAGATTATTCAACATTTAATATAACAATTAATGAAGTTGCCAAAGTAACAAGTACAGAGACAGTTGAAACCACATTCTTCACTAAGATAAAAAATGCCTTCAACAATTCCTTATATCAATTTAGAAGAAGTCTGGAGAATTTCGTTATCTTCTTGATATACAATCTACCGGGTATAATAGTTCTTCTAATAGTTGCTTTCTTTGGATTTAAGGGAATAAAGAAAATTGTCAAACCTAAATTAGACAATAAAAAACATGAGGACACAAATAAACCTTCCTAGATTTCTAGGAAGGTTTTTTCTTTATATTTAGTTACACTTTGGACAAATCCCAGTTACTAAAACCTGCTCTTCGTTAATTACAAAATCCGATATATCTTCTTCAAATTCTAACTGAGATATTTTCATATCATATATAGAATTACATTTTTCGCATTTGAAGTGTCCATGAAATCCTCTAATAGCTTCATACCTAAGTTCATTGCCTTCTATGTTTAGCTGTTGGGCAAGACCTTTTTCAGTAAAGAGCTTTAAAGTATTATAAACTGTTGTCTTTGATAGGGTCAGGATCTCCTTGCTTAAGAACTCATAAATCTCATCAACAGTGGGATGAATTCTAGACTCTTCCAAATAGGAGTATATTCTAACCCTTATGTAGGAAGGTCTTATTCCTTTCTCCTTTAGATTTTTTAATATATGATCATAATTGTTCATCTTTATACCTCACTCATTTAATAAGTTTATGATAACTTAAATTCACAAGGAGGTCAATAGATATTAATCTATTAGTAGAAGGAAAACCCACCTTAAACAAGGTGGGTCACACATTTATTATTCATCAAAAGCTTCTTTAACACTCCATACTTCCCAAACTTTACCTACTAAATCTGGGCTTGGTTCCAATACTTTCTTGCCTGGTTTCCATCCTGAAGGAGTTGCTTTAGTTCCTTTAGATTCTCTTACAAGTTGGAAAGCCTTTACTTGTCTAATACTTTCAGAAACATTTCTACCAACCGGAGGAGTAAGTACTTCAAATCCTTGGATTATTCCATCTGGATCTATTATAAATCTACCCCTTGTCTCAACACCGCTATCTTCATCATAGATACCATACATCTTTCCGATGTATCCATCTTGATCAGACAACATTGGGAATGGGATATCTTTTCCTATCATCTTGGATAATTCATGGTCATTCCACATTTTGTGAACAAAGTGACTATCAACACTCATAGATAAAACTTCTACTCCAAGTTCTTGTAGCTCTTCATATTTTTCAGCAACTGCTGATACTTCAGTAGCTCAGACGAATGTGAAGTCTCCTGGGTAGAAACATAATAATACCCACTTACCTTTAAAATCTTCAAGATTTACATTAGTGAATTGCCCCTTATAAAATGCAGGCGCTTCAAAAGTTGGTGCTGGTTTTCCTACTTTAACCATAGTTTGTTCCTCCTTTTTAACTTCTAGAATTTCAGATGCTGTTTCAACTGCTGGCTTGTTTCTTTTAATTGCAGGTCTATCACAACCTGGTTTCATTTCCGCCAAGATGACACCTCCTTATAAATTATAATTATATTATTTTTGTAATGATTACAATATAGTAATATATTACCATTTGCTATCAGTATTTACAATACCCTTTTAAACCATATAAGAAACTTTTATTTTGACATATGTTATAAATATATTTAAAATAGGGCAGAGAATAAACTCTGCCCTATTATATTCCTAATCTTAAACTACCTTAAAGCTTTCTTTAAGTTAAAACAAATTAAATCTCCTACAGAAGATGTTGAACCAACTCCCCCCAAATCAGGAGTAAGTTGTAATGGGTTTTTCAAACTATCAATTATGGCTTCTAATAAGAACCTCCCAATTTCTTCATGTCCTAGAAAATCAAGCATCATTTTCACTGACCAAATCATAGCTACTGGATTGGCAATTCCCTTCCCTTCAATATCTAGTGCCGACCCATGAACTGGCTCAAACATCGAGGGAAACTTTCTTTCTGGATTAATATTGGCTCCTGCAGCAAATCCAAGTCCCCCTTGTAGTGCTGCCCCAATGTCTGTCATTATATCTCCGAAAAGATTTGATGCAACTATAACATCGAATCTCTCAGGCTTTTGAATCATGAACATAGATGCTGCATCAACATGTAGTGATTCCTTATGTATGTCAGTATACTTGTTTGATACTTCTTTGAATATTGAATCCCAGAAAACCATACTATGATTTAGTGCATTTGATTTTGTTATACTAGTTACCTTTTTATCTTTATTTCTCTTCCTTGCATATTCAAATGCATACTCCATGGTTTTCACAGTAGTCTCTCTAGTAAATATACTTGTCTGTACAGCTAATTTATCAATCCCACCAACAGACTGTATGCCTCCACTACCTGCATATTCCCCTTCAGTATTTTCCCGTATAAATACCATGTCTATATGCTGAGGACTCTTTCCTTCCAGAGGCCCTTTTATATTTGGTAAGAGTTTGACTGGCCTTAAATTGATGTATTGGTTAAAGCCTTGTCTGATTTTAAGTAGAAGGTCTCTTAAGGATATATGATCTGGTACGTTGGGATATCCTACTGCTCCTAATAGAATTGCATCGTGCTGTTGGAGTCTTTTTAGTCCATCAGCATCCATCATTCTGCCTTTTTCTAGATAGTATTTACATCCATATTCATACTCTGTAAACTCAAACTTTAGATCTCCACTTAGTTCAGATACGGTAGTTAAAACCTTCATTGCTTCTGTCATTACTTCCTTGCCAACACCATCTCCACCAATAATTCCTAAATCATACTTTTTCATAGGTCACCTCGATTAATTTTTGTTATTAATTCTACCTAACCATATCTTACCCAATAATTCAAGTCTGTTACTAATAATTACTATCTTATTGATTTTAGCTAAAGGATATTATAACAAAAGATACAATTATACCAAGAAATACAGATAATACCAGGTTGCTCTTCCAATAGGCCACTAATCCTGCGACAGAAATACCAGCTATTGCTCCTGGCATAAGACTTAGTTCAGTTGATAGTATCCCCCTAACTATAAGTATACTTAAGGATGTATAGGGAATATATTGTAGAAATAACATTGCTCTTTTACTTAGTTTTATGTTCCTCAGAAATCTCATGGGCAGGTATCTTGGAAGGTATGTAACAAGTGCCATACCTATTATGACAGGGATGTAATTATTCATCTAAGTCTTCCTCCTTCCCAAAAATTATTACTCCAACCATTGATCCTATTAGTATAGCTACGATTATGTCCCATCCTGCTGTAAGAATTCCCATATAGTATATGCTTGCATAGATTATTCCTGATATTATTGAGAGAATCAAGAATTTGTTGCTTACCTTAAATGATGGAAATAGAAGGGCTGCAAACAATGCATAGAGGCCCAAACTAAGGCTGGTCTGTAAAGTTGGTGGGATTATTTCACCTACTAAGTAACCCATTATAGTCCCTGCTACCCAAGCTAAATATGCCATTGAAATTATAACCAATACAAATGGTAAATGTAACTTTTCCTTATTAAAGGATAGCACTGAAAAGCTTTCATCTGTTATTCCAAATCCTATTAATGGTAAGTACTTCTCACAACTTTTCTTTAGGTTTACAGATACAGATGCACTCATCATAAGGTGCCTTAAATTCAAAAGGAATGTTGCCAGTATAATACCTCCTGCTGAAACATCCGCTCTAATTAAATCAAGAAACATAAACTGACTTGCTCCAGCATAGACAAACAGGGATGAAAACCAGGTTTCAGTAAATGATAATCCTGTATTCTTTGACATTAAGCCAAAAGCCATGGCTATGGGAAAATACCCCAGTACTAATGGAATCCCAAGTAGAAATCCTTCTTTAATATGTAATTTAGTGTCTGTTGTCATTTGATCCACTCCAATACTTCGAAAATGTAAATTATATCCATTATATTGTTATAAATAGTAGTTTGCAAGCATTATGTGAAATGACAGCATGACATATTTAATGTATAATTAAGAAAAACAGGAGGTACTATTAATGGATAGGAAACTAGTAAATAAACAAAGATTCTTGCTTAAGACTTCTGTTAGAAAGCAGTTGGATCTTTCATTATCTGATCAAAACAAGGGGGTTCCCATGCCTGAACTTGAGAAGATGGTAAAAGACTCAGATACAATTATCCCTCTTATGACTACTGAAGACTTCAGTGATCTAGCTAATATATCTGTGCTGGATGCACTCCTTAAAAGGGAGACAAAGAGAAAATATTCATCTAAAGAACCTATGAGTTTTAAAGAGTTATCTTTTCTTCTTTATTTTACTCAAGGAGTAAGGTTAAAGCAAAAAGATAGGGTTTTAAGAACAGTTCCATCGGCGGGAAATAGACATCCTTTTGATACTTATATCGCAGTCTTTAATGTAGAAGGTTTAGAAAAAGCTATATATAGGTATCTACCATTGTCCCATTCCCTTGTGCTACATAAAAAGGTTGATGACTTGGAAGATAAGTTAAATAATGGTTGTAATAAGCAGATATTTGTATCAAGGGGTGCAGTTACTTTTATTTGGGTTGCAGTTCCTTACAGAAGTGAGTGGAGATACATGAGTTTCGCTCCAAAATCAATCATTCAGGACTCTGGGCATTTATGCCAAAACTTATATATTGCCTGTGAAGGAATAGGATATGGAACCTGTGCAATTGGTGCTTATGATCAAGAATTAATGGATGATTTATTAGGTCTTGATGGTGAAGATGAATTTACGATTTATATTGCACCTGTTGGCAAGTAGGTGAATTGCTTGAAAATATTTGTAGATGCAGATGGATGTCCAGTGGTTAATATAGCAGTAGATGTTGCTAAAAAGTTCAAGGTTCCAATAATTCTAGTTAAGAATTACTCCCACATACTATCCAGTGATTATGCAGAAGTTATAACTGTAGATAATAGTCTTGATAGTGCTGATTATTACATTGTAAATCACCTTGATTCTGGGGATATAGTTATCACTCAAGATAATGGCTTAGCAGCAATGGCCCTGGCTAAAAAAGCTTACCCTATAAACCAGAATGGAGTTATTATTAATAATGAGAATATACAATGGATGTTATCATCTAGACACATCCATAAGGAACTTAGAAATAGGGGTATATACACTTCAAAATCAAAGAAGAGAGATTCCTCTCTAGATAAGATATTCAAAGATTCTCTTGTTAAATTGATAAATAATTTGTTAGAGGTTTAATATGTACTTGAAAACACTAAAAATAATAAGTAAAGACTATAATATTGATCAATACCCTTTTAACTTAAAGTTATTTAGGGGTTTTGAAAGTATTGACTTCACATCTCCCCTAACAATAATAATGGGAGATAATGGCAGTGGCAAGTCAACCTTGATAAACCTATTAGGAGAGAAAATTGATGCAGTTAAGTTTAAGCATAAGTATTCAAATACATTATCCGAATCCTTAATCAAGGATGCTTCAAAACACTTTAAGTTATCCATGACATCCCACCCCAAAAAAAGATTTCTTTTTCAAGGGGAAGCCTTTACTCATTATTTAGTACAAATTAATGATTTTAAAGAAGATGCCTCAATATCTCTTGAGGAGATAGAAACAGATTACGAGAACAGATCACAATACTCTAAGAAACTAGCTAGAATGCCCCATGAGAGAAATTTATATGAAGTTAATAATTTATATGACAAGGATTTAAATAAATTATCCCATGGTCAAAGCTTTCTGGAGTTTTTCTCAAAGAGAATATCCAATAATGGACTCTTTCTAATAGATGAGCCTGAGGCAGCTCTATCCATGGAGAGTCAATTGGTATTTTTAAATATTTTATCAAACAGCATTGAAAACAATTCGCAAATAATCATATCCACCCATTCCCCAATTATTGCTGCGTACCCAGGTGCTCAAATATTGGAGATAAGAAATGATATAATCAATCATGTTCAATATGATGATATAAGAAGCATAAGTTTCTTAAAGTCATTCCTAGAAAATAGGGAGGGTTACTTAAGATATCTAAAAAATATTACTTAAATGGAGGAATTACATTGGAAAAGGGTTACAATAGATTGTTTTGGGGTGTTTTTATAGCTTCTTTTAATATTAGATTGGGCATAATAACTATTCTGCCTCCATTCTTAGGCTGGATTGTATTCTTTAGTGGCTTAACTATGTTAAATGAGAAAGTAGCTACATATAGTTTTGGTCGAGCTCAAAAGTTTGGAATAGGAATAATTATAGTAACTTTAATCACAACCATAACGGGAGGACTTGGCGGTGTGACAGTAATGAATTCGTCTTTATTACTACTTTTGCCCTTAATACCACTCCTTTTAGAAATAGGACTTATCTATTATGTCTTGGAAGGTTCTAAAGAAGCTTTAGAAAATCTTGGATATGGGGAAGTTACTGTTAAACTTGAGAAGGATAAAAAGACTTATCTCTTATTTATGGGGCTTTCAGTGTTGTTAATGATATTTTCCATGGCTTTTGGAATTCTTGTGGCATCATATGTGGCCCTTGCTTTAGCTATTATAGCAAGAGTATATGTTTTGTTTGTTTTCTCAGATCTTAAAAAATCCTGGAAAGACAATTAAATATTAAACTATTATAAAGGGGGTACAATATGGATGTAAATATTATGCTTTTTAATGATTTTGAAACCTTGGATGTCTTTGGTCCAGTTGAAATTATGGGTAGGTTAATGGATTCTTATAATATAAAATTCTTTTCCATGACTGGTGGTATCATAAGGAGTAAACAAGGAGTTTTAGTTGTATCAGAATCCTTTGAATCCATAGACCCTAAAGGAATTTTGTTTATCCCTGGGGGATTTGGAACAAGAGCTTTAGTTGAGGATGAAGAGTATATAAAGACTATAAAAGAACTTGATAAAAGCTCTACTTATACCTTAACAGTATGCACTGGAACAGCACTCTTAGCTAAAACTGGACACTTAAAAGGCAAGATTGCAACAACTAATAAAATCGCCTTTGATTGGGTCTCTTCCCAGGATAGAGATGTTTTGTGGCAAAAAAGTGCTAGATGGTGTGTTGATGGAAAGTACTATACTTCGTCTGGTGTATCAGCTGGTATGGATATGACCTTGGGTTTTGTTAGTGATACCCACTCAAGAGAGGAAGCATTGAAAATTGCTAATCATATAGAATATATTTGGAATGAGGATATGAATAATGATCCTTTTTCAGTAGAATAGTCTCCTTTTCATAAGGAGATTTTTTATTTTAATTTCATAATATTTTATATTGACATTACTGTGTATTACACAGTATAATATAGAAAAGGAGGTGATCTCTTGTCAGAAGTCAATGAAATAATAAGTAATATTCAGCAGGAGATGAAAAGGGGAACTTTGGTCCTAGCAGTTTTAACTCAGATGGATCAACCTCAATATGGTTATTCTCTCATACAAGCACTAACTGATAAGGGCCTTGATGTTGAACAAAATACCCTCTATCCCTTACTAAGACGTTTAGAAAAACAGGGCTTATTGGATTCTGATTGGGATACTGAGGGAAGTAGACCAAGGAGATACTATAAAATAAGTGATATTGGCAAAGAGGTAAGATCGCTTCTGTTGGAAGATTGGAATAGGTTAAATGATACTATGTTAAAGATGATGGAGGGTTTAAAATGATAAAAGATTATCTTTATGCCATTGGAAAGTATCTATCCCCCTTACAACGAGAAGAGGTCCTAAAAGAAATTCAGGCTAACCTCTATGACTACCTTGAAGAAACTTTTGGTGATAAGGATAGATATGAAGATCATGAGGTAGAGTCAGCAATACTAAAAATGGGAACTCCTAAGAAAGTTGCAGAGGCATATTTAGATCGGCAAAGAGCTCTTATTGCTCCTCCCCTTCTAGATGTATATTTTTTACTTCTTAAAATTGTAATTCCTGCAGTATCCCTTGGTTTAGTAATTGCAAATGTAATTTCCGTTAATCCAGAGGCAAACCTAGGTTTGCTTGTTTTGAATATTATAGGTCAAATTTGGTCTGCTAGTTTAAGCGTTATTGGAGTAATGACAATTATATTTGCTCTTCTATATAAGTATTTACCTGATAAGGATTTAGAATTTAGTGAGGAATGGACAATAAAAGATTTGGAAAAAGCACCTGAACCAGTTGAACGAATATCCATAGGGGAAACAATCTTTGGAATAGCTTTTTCTGTCTTAGGATTGGTTTTCTTTAACAGTGATAGCTTAATAGTTATTGGTAATAGTATAGATTATATACCAGTTGTTAATACAGCTGTATTTAATAATTACCTTCCGCTAATAAATATTTCCTTCGTATTATCTATACTTCTATATATTTATCTCTTGATAAAAAGAAAATGGCAGATATCAACTAGGATAATATCCATGGCACTTGATGTGTTTGGAGTTTTTGTTTTCTGGTTAATAGCATTTAATCCTAATTTCTTAGATTTTTCTAAAATTCCCGGTATTTCAGTAAATGATGGGTTGAAAATCGCTGAAGGAGTTCAAATAGGAATGAAGATTGGTTTTGCTGCAATAGCTATCTTAGTAATTGTTGACATAGCTAAACACTTAATAATAATGCTAAAAAAAACTAAGGATTTTTAAAGATCCTTAGTTTTTAAATTTGTATACTTCTTCATCTATTAGCTCCTCATATATAATATCTCCCATCTTAAGTCTTAAGTTGTCTCCAGAACCATTAAATACAAGGGTTCTAGCATATCTGATCTCTCCTTCTAAGGTTTTAAAATAATCAATATTAATGGTATCCTCAAGATAATATACTTCATCATCAGACAACAAATTTATATTAGGCACTCTGATTCCCTCTCTAGATTCAATTTCAATATATGTTTTGCCATTCTCTACAAAAGACCCCTTAATGAGTAGCTCTTCATTAAATACACTAATGTTATTTTCTGATCCAAGCTCAATTTCTATTTCATCACTTAATTTTCTTCTTACATTTAGACTATTTAGAACCAGAGAAATATTATTTGTACCTTCTGGGAGAGCATCGAACCTTATGGAGAAATTTGTACCCTTTAAATTGGTTGATAGGCCTGAACCAAGTTTCTCCACTTCCACTCCGTCAGCCATTAAACTCATATCTATCCTGTCATAAAAGATCCTATCCTTATTAAAAATATCCCTTCCTAAAGATACTATTCCTTGTAGATTACCAGATACAATAGTAGAGACAGAAGAAGCACTTATTTCTTCTACTTCAATTTCTCTACCTAGTATTTCTATCCTTTTATCTACATTAAATCTTATGGTCTCTCCTACTGCCAGTCGTCTGTCTAACTTAAACTCTATCTCTTCATAGGAATTATTATAATTTATTCCAAAACTTATCCTTTGGTTGAAAATTTTAGGCCTTTGGGAGGTTATGAGAACCCATCTTTGTTCATTTTCTGATTCAATATATTCACCATAACCTGCATGACCGGTATTATAGAATAAGCCTTTAATATTTGTGCTTAAATTAATATCCTCAATGTCAATCTTTCCTGACTCATCCTTTATAGAGTAAAATAAAATCAACCCATTTCCATCTAGCATTATCATATCAAGTCTAACCCTTAATCCATCAAAAAACACTACTTCTTTATCAATTACTTGCCCTTGTCCCAGGTTGCTTAATTCTAGTAATGTATCATTCATAACATTCTCATAACCTAGGAGGTTTCTTCCATAGAATGCTAGGGTAGAGCTATTATAACCAAGGATTATTATCATAATAAATACTGATGCAATTTTTGTTATATTGAATCTCTTATTTTTCTTTTTATTGAATTCAAGTTTTTCTCTTATAATTTCTTCAAAATTATCAGGTGCATATATGTCTCCAATTTCTATTTTCTTATCTTCAAGAGCTTTTTCTAACTTGTTCATCTATTGATCTCCTCCAATCAGTCCCCGCAGTTTTTCAATACTGGTGTTAACTCTTGATTTTACTGTCCCAAGGGGAATCTTAAGAACTTGGGAAATGGTGGAATAATCCATATCCAAAAAATACCTTAGTCTAATAACATCCTGATGCTTTTGACTTAGTCTACTCAGATAATTCTCTATATCAATTTTATCCTCCAGTGATTCATTAACTTGTGTTTTAAACTCACCTAAATCATCCATATTTACAAATTTACTTCTAGCCTTTAGTTCCTTTTTACACAAATTTACTAGGATAGTCTTACTCCATGAGTAGAATTTACTAGTATCCTTAAGACTCATGATATTATCGTATAAGATTAATGTCATCTCTGATACTGCATCCATGGCATCATGTTCATTTTTTAAGTAACTGTAGGCCAACCTGTAGTAATTATCTCTATCATCTACTATTAGTTTAATTAAGGCTTCCTTATCACCTTTTTTTGCTTTACTAACAAATAAATTTATATCCACCATCTCACCTCATTCCTATGTAAGAGTATTTAAGTAGCAAAAAAGTTCATTTTATTTAATATAACAAAAATAGGCCATAAGGCCTATACTTTTGTTAATTCAACTCTCCAAACTTCTGGACCTTCTTCAAGATATTTCCATTGGAATTGTCCATCGTTTTCTGCTAGCATCTGGTAGTGAAGTGGTCTTGGATCATGGTCATTAATTATCTCCATTTTTTCTCCACTTTTTAAGCTATTGAACATATCAAAAATTCTAACATGTTTTTCTCTTGGCTCTATTGGTCTTACATCAATCTTGTTTTCCATTATATCCCTCCGTTTCCAAGTATTGATACCCTTCTATTTGTGGGATAAACAGTGTCGCAAAATTTAACTTTCATTTTTAGATAAGGCTACATTGCATGCCACTTGAATGGGATCCCATGAACCTGAATATGCTGGTGTATAGGCAAAATCCATATAAGCTAGTTCTCTAAGTGTCATCTTCTTAGCTATGGCAAGAGAGAATACATTTATCCTATGCTCAGCTCCTTTTTCACCAATCATTTGAGCTCCCAGTATTATATTTGTATCTTTTTCAAATATCATTTTTATATAAAGAGGCTTACTCCCAGGATAATATCCAGCATTACTATATGCTTTCACAAATGAAGTGTGATAGCTCATACTCGCTTCCTTTGCTTGACTTTCATTTAATCCCGTTTGAGATAAGGCTAAATCTAATACTTTTATAACAGATGCACCAATACCTCCCGGAAAGGAAACATCTTCTCCAGCTAATATCTCAGCCAAAATCCTCCCTTGTCTATTGGCATAGGTTGCTAAGGGTATGTGAACATCTTTGTTTAAGACCTTATGCCTAATTGTAGCGCAGTCTCCAGCAGCATAAACACCTGGAATATTGGTTCTCATCTTATCATCTGTTATAATAGCTCCATTTTTAAGGGTTTCTAAATTGCTATGCTGAAATACCTTAGTACTTGGCCTAACACCGATAGCCACTAGTATTAAATCTGCTGGGAAGGTCTCACCACCTGCTCTTAATCCTTTAACACATCCCTTATCATCTAGAAGGATTTCCTCCACCTCATGTTTGAGGCTTAAGAGTATATTTTTGCTTTCTAATTCTTTTATTAAAATTTCTCTTATTTCATCATCAAAGGTCTTCATAATTCTAGCTGATCTATTTATTACCCTTACATTTTTACCTAGAAGATGAAAAGCTTCTGCCATTTCCAGCCCAATATATCCGCCACCAATAATTACCACATCTTTAATTGAATTGTCACTTGCTGACTTCTTTATATTTAACCCGTCTTGAATATCCCTTAGAGTATATACATTTTTCATCTTCTCTTTTATAAAGTCAGGCTTAAAGGGTTCAGCTCCCGTTGCGATTACCAAACTATCATACTTCTTGGTAAAAACTTCATTATTTTTAATATTTAGTACTTTAACTTCTTTTTTCTTATAGTCGGTCTCTACTACTTCATGAAAAATTTTAATATCTAGATTTTTCTCATTAAAATCTTCTGGTTTTCTAATTATTAGTTTATTATGATCCTTTATCACATCTCCCACATAATATGGTAGACCACAAGCCCCATATGAAATATGTTCTCCTTTTTCAAAAACTGTAATGTTAACATCCTTACTTTCTCTACTAAGCTTTGCAGCACAGCTCATACCTGCTGCCACGCCTCCAACTATTACTATTTCTTTCTTCATTATATCCTCCTATAGTCCCATATTTTCAACTATAAACATTACACCCAGCAGCACTAAGGAAATTGGAATAATAATAGTAAAAATATTTCCTTAAATTGCAATAGCAAATTGAACTAATCATCAAACCTAATAAACTTAATCGTC